>NZ_JBWKZE010000025.1:0-95660 GCF_059424205.1 Pseudomonas sp. GW456-12-1-14-TSB6 | reverse complement strand
CCCCCAATCCCCGTATAATCGCCCTCTTTTTCCCGAAGGCACCCCGCTCGTGGCAGACAAACGGTACAGCTGCATTGGTTTGTATAACCCCAAATCACCGGAAAACGTCGGTTCGGTGATGCGCGCCGCAGGCTGCTACGGCGTGTCGACCGTGTTCTACACCGGCAAGCGCTATGAGCGCGCCGCCGATTTCGTCACTGATACCAAGCGCGTGCACTACGACATCCCGCTGATCGGCATCGACGACCTGAAAAAGATCCTGCCGCTCAATTGCGTCCCGGTTGCCGTGGAACTGGTTGACGGCGCCCGCCCGCTGCCGGAATACACTCATCCGGATCGCGCCCTGTACATCTTCGGCCCCGAAGACGGCTCGCTGGATCAGGAGATCCGCGACTGGTGCGAAGACGTCGTGTACATCCCGACCACCGGTTGCATGAACCTCGCCGCCACGGTCAACGTTGTGCTCTACGACCGCATGGCCAAAGGCCTGAACACCCGCTCCGGACCGAAATTCCGCTGAAACGCCGCACATCCGATGGAACGAGCTGACCGCCTGCGCAGTCAGCTTGTTTATCGATTACTCATTGCCTGGAGAAAGATCATGACCGAGCTCAAACGCGTCGAACGTATCGAATCCACCCCGTTTCAGAGCCGTCCTGAGCAGAACGTCGAAGGCTGGGAGCGCATCGGCTCGCTGGCCGGCGGCGTGATCATGGTCGGCAAGGGCCTGCGCCGTGGCGGCGTATTCGGGCTGATTCAGGTGGCGATTGGCGGCGTGGCCATGGCCCGCGGCATCACCGGCCACAGTTCGGTGAAAAGCCTGCTGGAGAAAAGCCGTCAGGACATGAACAACGTGCGGGCGAAGATCGAGCGGGCCGGTGAAGAGCTGAGCAAGCTCAAGGCCAATGCCGAGGCGGCGACCAACACCGCCACCGTGACCGGCAATGACTCGGTGAAATCGCCGAAAGCCGGGGTTTGACCACTACCGAAGCAACCCGCTATCAAGGACTTTGGACGACTCGCCGAGAATGCTTTCGGCGAGTTGCACGAACTCTTTGGTGTTCACCGTCCCCAGATGCATCGCCCCGCGCAGCATGTCGTCCAGCGAGCGCTTGTTGCGGGTCTTCAGGCGAATCTCGCCGTCCAGTTCCTGCAACAACAGCACCGCTTTCGACAGCTGCGCGGGGCTGATCTGCTCGCCGCGCAGGGTCGTGACTTTCTGACTGTCCTTCGCGAGTTTCGCCTGCAAGCTCTGATAACGCTCGTCACTCATGCCGCCGGCACGGCGCACCAGTTCGATGGCGTAATACTCGGCAAACCCTTCGCTGATCCAGTCGCTGCGCTGTTCGTCGTTGATCCGCCCGAACACCTGTGCCAGTTCGCGCACCAAAGCACTGCTGCCGCTTTCGCTGACCAGCGGCAAGCGCGTGTTGAGGTAGATCGACTCCCGCGCCGCCAGGCTGCCACGCCACATCGGGTCATTGGCGCCGACGATCAGCAGTTTGCTCGGGTGGCGCGGAAACACCGCCTGCACCTGCGGCCAGACAAACGTCAGCAGCGTCAGCACGTCCATCCGTCGCATGCCCTGCCCTTGGGGCGAGGCCACGGTGACTTCGGTTTCCCCCAACCGCGTGCGGCGGCTGCCGAGGTGGCCGGCGAGCATCCAGCCGGTCGGGCGGTCGAACAGGCGTGACGGATTGTCGATGCGGAATTGGTTCTTGCCGATGCGCGGCCAGGCGGTTTCGACGCTTTTCCAGCCGTCGGGCAATTCGAAGTGCAGGCGCGCGACCAGCTCGATGCCATCCTGCTGATCAAGCTTGGCCGGCGGCACCAGTTCATCGCCACGCATCAACGCCCAGGTCGGGGTCATGCGCGTGTCGAAGCTGCCGTTCTTGCGGCCGTGGCTGATGCGCACGCGGTAGGTCAGACTGGCCTTGTCCGCCGTCGGGCGCCAGACCCCGCGCGCCGGTTTGCCCGGCGTCAGTTGCCATAGGCCGTCAGCCTTGAAGTCGCTGTAGTGGCTGCCATCGCCCAGGTCGAAATCCAGACTGCGCACCGCTTCGCCTTTGGCGAGGGTCAGGCGCACTTCGGCCTGATCGCTCTGCAGCAGCAGGCGTACCTGATAATCCAGATCGACTTTCTTCGCCGCCCACACCGGCGCACTCAGCGCCAGCAGCGTGACGATCAGCGCCCGGCGCAATCCCGTCGCCATACCTGCTCCTTGGTCAATCGTCAGCCTGCGCGAAAAATCAGGTGATCTTCCCAGTCGTCTTCCGGCACGCTGCCTTCGGCCAGCATGCGCCCGGACTGGGAAATCCGTTCGTGGTGCACCGCATCGCGATCACCGCAGACCAAGTGATGCCACAGCGGCAGATCCTTGCCTTCGCTGACCAACCGATAACCGCAGGTCGGCGGCAGCCATTTGAATTCTTCGGCCTGGCCCGGGGTGAGCTGGATGCAGTCCGGGACAAACTTCATGCGGTTCGGGTAATCGCTGCACTGGCAGGTTTTCAGGTCCAGCAGTTTGCAGGCGATGCGCGTGTAATAGACGCTGTTGTCTTCTTCATCCTCGAGCTTTTGCAGGCAGCACAGGCCGCAACCGTCGCACAGCGATTCCCACTCCTCGTGATCGAGTTGATCGAGGGTTTTGCGTATCCAGAACGGTTCGACTTTGGCGGCCATGGCTCAAGCATCAACATCAGGTGGTGAAAAGGCCGCCAGTCTAGTGCCCAAGGCCCCGTGGGCCAAGCGCTGGCGACTGCCGGTTGTGCGGGGCTTGTCAGTTTTTGCACGGCCAAGTAGCTTTGCCGGTCACACCAGGCCTTTGCCGGATGCCATTAACACTCGACCGCGTCGCATCCGGTGAACTGCAGGCTTGCGCCACAACCCCATCGTTCAGCCCAACTGATCCCGCCGGGTTTCACTTCCAACCTGTCCTCAAACGTAGCAAGGAATCTTTCGATGAGTGCCAACCCTCGCGTTGCCGAATACGCCATTCACCCGCAGTTCACCGATCGCTGGTCGCCCCGCGCCTTCACCGGCGAAGCGATCCCGGAAGAAACCCTGCTGAGCTTCTTCGAAGCCGCACGCTGGGCGCCATCGGCGTACAACTCGCAGCCGTGGCGTTTTCTCTACGCCCGTCGCGACACGCCGAACTGGGAGCGTTACCTGGGCCTGCTCAATGAATTCAACCGCAGCTGGGCACAGCACGCTTCGGCGCTGGTGATCGTGATTTCGAAAACCACCTTCACCGCACCGGGCGCCACCGAAGAAACGCCAGCGCTGTGGCACACCTTCGACACTGGTTCCGCGTGGGGCCATCTGGCGCTGCAAGCGAGCCTGAGCGGCTGGCACACCCACGGCATGGCCGGTTTCGATCAGGAGCTGACCCGCAAGGAGCTGAACATTCCGCAAGGTTACGCGCTGCATGCCGCCGTGGCGGTGGGCAAGCTGGGTGACAAGGCAACCCTGGCCGAATACCTGCAAGCACGGGAAACGCCGAGCCCGCGTCGTCCGCTGAGCGAACTGGCGGCTGAAGGCGATTTCACCCTTTAAAGCTTCACCACATGATCGTTCCCACGCTCTGCGTGGGAATGCAGCCGGGGACGCTCTGCGTCCCAAAGCGGACGCAGAGCGTCCATAGAGGCATTCCCACGCGGAGCGTGGGAACGATCTCTAGTCAGTAACCGCGTGCGAAATCCACTTCCCCGCGCAACGCTTCACCCGCCTGATACGCCCGCAAGTTATCCAGAAACAACTGCACCATCATCGGCGGCGAGGTCGGCGCCGAGCTGTGCCCGGTCAGCAGCAAGCCCCACGCAGTCCAGAACGGATGCCGTTGCGGCAGCGGCTCCTGGCGGCAGACGTCGATCACCGCGCCAGCCAGATGGCCTTCCTTCAACGCTTCGACCAGATCTGCATCGACTACCGCCACACCGCGTCCGGCGTTGATGAACAACCCGGTCGGCTTGAATTGCTTGAACAGCGCCGCATCGTAAATGTCGTGGGTGTGCTCGGTGTTGGGCAGCAGATTGACCACGTAATCCACCTCGCCGACCAGACGCGGCAAGTCCGCCATCGAACCGACTTCGACAAACGGCGCCTGCTCGCGGGCGCTGCTGGCGATGCCGTACAACTCGACGCCAAACGGCAGCAGGAACTGCGCCACACTCTGGCCGATGTCACCGGTGCCGACGATCAGCACCTTGCGTCCGACCAGACTCTGGCCGGTGCGGTTGTCCCACTTGCGCTCGACCTGGCTGACCAGCCGCGCCAGCACTTCGCGCTCGTGGCCGAGCATGTAGGTCAGCACGTACTCGGCCATGACCTGACCGAAAATGCCGACCGCCCGGGTCAGGCGGTAATCCCGGCGCAAGCCGTCAGCCAGCAGCGGCGTGATGCCGGCCCAGGTCGATTGCAGCCATTGTGGCTGGTGGCCCTGACGCAACAGGGTCGCCAACAGATCCGGCTGGCCCAGCCACACCGGGCAATCAGCAGCCTGGCGGGCCAGTTCGGCGGAGTCGCCACTGGTCAGCACTTCAAGCTCCGGGGCCGCCTGACGCAGCAGTCGGGCGTATATCGCGTGGTCGTGTTCAGCAATCAGAACGCGCATCTTCAAACCTTTCGCAAACCGTGCAGGCGGCCGTCCACTTCGTGGCAGCCGTCGCCGTAAAAACCGTTCCAGGGGTTAACAGAGGCCCAGGACAGGGCCTCGCGGATCAGACCGGGTCGTTGCGTCGCAGCAACTCTTCGGGCAAGTGTTCGATGTACTCTTCCTCGGCCGGTGGCATTTGCAGGTGATAGCCCTGCTTTTCGAGGTTTTCCAGGACCACGGCGATGTCTTCGCTGGCCAGCTTGCGCTCGGGGGTCAGCACCAGATCGAAGGAATGCCTGGCCTTGCCGAACGCCGCCATCAGGCCTTCCGGCACGCGCTCCAGCGCATCGCTCTTGAGCACGTACAGGTACATGCCGCTTTTCTTCGAACTTTGATAAATGGAACAAATACGTTTCAAGGCTGTTCTCCGGCGGTGGCCAGGCTGTCGAGCAGCTTCTGGCCCATCAATTCGCGGCGCCAGCCACGCAGCGAATCAGGCAATTGGTAAGGGCCCTCGGGGAAGCCGCTTTTGACCAGCGCTTCGAGGGTTTTCTTGCGCAGCATCAGTTCCGGCGCGATGCCCAGACGTTCGGCTTCGGCCTGACCGAGCGCCCGCAGCTGTTTGATCAGCGCGGCAGCTTCGATCGGCAGCGGCTCCGGCACGGCTGGCGGCCATTGATCAGGCCCCACACTGCCAGAGCGCTTGATCAGATCAAGCAGAAACTCGCCGTCCTGACGCACGGTACGCGGGTGCATGTCTTCGATCTTGCCCAGCGCGCTGAGGTTGTCCGGTTGGGTCCGGGCCAGCGGCCACAGCGAGTGTTCACGCACGATGCGGTTGCGCGGCAGATCGCGGGCGCGGGCTTCGCGCTCGCGCCAGGCACACAGTTCGCGCAGCACGGCCAGTTGGGCACGGGACAGTTTCCACGCCAGTTTGGCCTCGCGATACACCTCGTACGGATCGGTCTCGCGGCGCAGGTTGGCAACCAGTTCGGCGCCGTCCTCCAGTACCCAGGCGTATTTGTCGTCAGACAGTTTCGGACGCAGTTGTACGAAAACCTCCGCCAGATGCACGGCGTCTTCGGCGGCATAGCTGATTTGCGTGTCGGACAACGGACGCTGCAACCAGTCGGAACGGGTTTCGCCCTTCGGCAGTTCGATGCCGAGCACTTCCTGCACCAGACGCGAATAGCCCATCGAGAACCCGAGGTTCAGGTAGGCAGCGGCCAGTTGGGTGTCGAACAGCGGCGCCGGCAGGCTGCCGGTCAGGCGCAGCAGGACTTCAAGGTCTTCGCTGCAAGCGTGCAGGACTTTGAGCACTGCCGGGTTTTCCAGCAACGCGGCCAAGGGTTGCCAGGCGTTGATGGTCAGCGGGTCGATCAGGTAGGCGCGTTTGCCGTCGCCGACCTGCAACAGCCCGGCAATCGGGTAGAAGGTGTCGACCCGCATGAATTCGGTGTCGAGGGCAACGAACGGCAGCTGCTGCCACTCGGCGCAAAACTGCGCGAGGCTATCGTTGTCGCGAATCCAGTGAATATCGATGGCCACACGGCTCTCCCTTCAAGAATGGCGCGCAGTATATATCGCCACCGGCGCTTTCCGCGCCTCTACAGGGCAAGAGCTTGATGAAATCTCCTGCCCGAGGGAAAGAATAGTCTTACAGAGTGAGTCTGCCGGCTCAGTCCTTGGCCAACACCCCGTCGATCACCGCGCCCCGGCAACCGGCAAACATGTCGAGATCCTGCTGGTAGACCTTGCTCTGCACCTCCAGCAGCCCGAGCATCGAGTGGAACAGGTTGTCCTGGCTCAGCGGCTTGTCACGGCTCATTTGCAGGCAATGGGTGTCGACCGAGTAGGACTTCTGATAGCTGTCGGAGAACCACGCCAGCATCGCCACGTGTTTCTGTTGCTCCGGCGCCAGCATGTACGGCGTGCCGTGGAGGAACAGGTTGTACTCGCCCAGGGATTCGCCGTGATCGGACAGGTACAGCATGGCGGTATCGACCTTGTCCTGATTGCTGCGCAGTACGTCGATCAGGCTCGACAGCACATGGTCGGTGTACACCAGCGTATTGTCGTAGCCGTTGACGATGCTCTCGCGGCTGCAATTGTTCAGCGCGTTGCTTTCACATACCGGGGTGAAGTGCTCGTATTCCTTCGGATAGCGCTTGAAATATTCAGGGCCGTGGCTGCCCATCTGATGCAGGACCAGCACGGTGTCCTTGTCCAGGTGGTCGATGAAGCTTTGCAGGCCCTGCAACAGGATTTCGTCGCGGCATTCGCTGTTGGCGCACAGCGCCGGATCCTTGAGGTTGCTGACGTCCTGCAGGGTGACGCGATCGCAGGTGCCTTTGCAGCCGGACTGGTTGTCGCGCCAGATCACGTCGATCCCGGCCCGTTTCAGCACGTCCAGCAGCCCTTCCTCATTCTTCGCCTTGCTGGCGTCGTAATCCTTACGGCCCATGTTGGAGAACATGCACGGCACCGACACGGCGGTTTCAGTGCCGCAGGAATGCACGTCGGTGAAGGCGATCAGGCCGGCTTCCTTGTCCAGTTTCGGCGTGGTGTCGCGGTTAT
Organism: Pseudomonas sp. GW456-12-1-14-TSB6; assembly: GCF_059424205.1. Taxonomy (NCBI): domain Bacteria; kingdom Pseudomonadati; phylum Pseudomonadota; class Gammaproteobacteria; order Pseudomonadales; family Pseudomonadaceae; genus Pseudomonas; species Pseudomonas sp. GW456-12-1-14-TSB6. The sequence continues at coordinate 88,489 of NZ_JBWKZE010000025.1, read as the reverse complement.
AACCGAGGATGCCGAAGTTTTCCGCCCGGGCACTTTCCCCCACCACCAGCACCGTCAGGGATTTGCGCGGATGATTTTGCACGGCGGCATTGCGCTGGGCGTCTTCGCCGATCGTGACAAACGGTTGCTGCGCCGAAGCCACCTGCTCACGCAGATAACCGGCCGAGGCGCCGATGTAGTTGCTCGGCACCAGCATCAGGCGAATTTCGTGGTGATTGCGAAACAGCGACGACAGCCCTTGATAATTGGCCAGCGCAACGCCGCCAATGACCGCGACCGACGCGACACTAACCACAACTTTGCTTAATAACTCGCGATGCCAGCGACGATAGTTGACTGGAACTTTCCACAACAACCAGGACGGCAAGACACCCAGAAACACGATATAAGCCAGCAACTTCAAAGACAGCAGATCGCGCACTTCAGTGGCATTGGTTTCAGCAAAGTTACGAAACATGCCGGCATCGATCATGACCCCGTATTGGCTCATGAAATAAGCCACGCCGGCACTGACCATGAACAACAACGTCAATACGGGTTTCAACACGGGTCGAAACGCCAGCAACGTCAGCACGATGTTATACGCCGCGAAGATCATCACCCCGAACGCAATGCGCATGGCAATGCCTTTGCCGTCCGCAGCGGTGATATCGAACAGGTGCTGCCAGAGAACGAAATTGAATCCGGCCAAAAGAAAGGCGCTGGCAAACAACGTCACCCATTCCGGGCGCACGGCTTTTAACTTGAACATGGCGAGTGGCGATTTCCTTGGAATAAGTGCCGTCGTCAATTGTGAAAATTTCATTGACTCAGACCACACAAACTTTATGCAGGCAACCATCAATTTTTTGTGAAAAAGAAGCCAACGATTAGTTGGCACATGAAATAACCATGAAACTTGCAGAGTATTTGAGAATGATTCAGCTGTGGTTCAGTCGCGGGCAACGAAAACGCCGTATCGAATTTCTCGATAGCGCTCCTGACTTTCTGATTTGCCGCCCTGCTCGCCTGCCCGCCTAATCGACCGCCTACGGTTCAAAGGTCTGAAGATGGAAAACGTTCGCGCCACTGCCCGCCCCGCTGTCTGGCTGATGCTCGGCATCATCCTGGTCGCCCTCAATCTGCGTCCGTCGATGGCGGCGGTGGGGCCTTTGCTCTCGGCCATTCGCGGCGATGTGCCGCTGAGTTTCAGCCTTGCAGCGTTACTGACCCTGCTGCCGGTGATGGCGATGGGGCTGGCGATGTTTTTCGGCATGGCGGTCAGCCAGCGCCTCGGTGAACAGCGCACGGTGCTGCTGTCGTTGCTGATCATTGGCGGGGCGACGCTGTCGCGACTGTTTCTCGACTCGGCGGGCGGATTGATCGCCAGCGCCGTGCTGGCCGGGATCGGCATTGCACTGATCCAGGCCTTGATGCCAGCGCTGATCAAATCGCGGTTTCCCGACAACGTGGCGCTGTGCATGGGGCTTTACGTCACTTCGATCATGGGCGGCGCGGCGCTGGCCGCTTCGTTCGCACCGTGGGTGATGGTGGAGACCGGCAATTGGCGGGCAGGTCTGGCGGTCTGGGCGGTTTTGGCACTGCTCGCCATTCCTGTGTGGTGGACAACCCGCGCCACGTCACCGGACACCATCCGGACCGTCGTCAGAAAAGAATTTTTCTTCACGAATTCCCGCGCCTGGCTGCTCGCGATCTTCTTCGGCCTCGGCACTGCGTCCTACACCTGCGTGCTCGCCTGGCTGGCACCGTACTACGTGGAAAAGGGCTGGAACGAACAAAACGCCGGCCTGATGCTGGGTTTTCTGACGGCCATGGAGGTGATTTCCGGGCTGGTGGTGCCCGCCATCGCCAATCGCAGCCGTGACCGACGCCAGGTGCTCGGCGCTCTGCTCGGCCTGATCATCGCCGGATTCCTGGGGCTGATCCTCAGCCCGCAGCACCTGAGCCTGCTGTGGCCCTGCCTGCTCGGGTTAGGCATCGGCGGACTGTTCCCGATGAGCCTGATCGTGTCCCTAGATCACCTCGACGAACCGCAACGTGCCGGCGGGCTGACCGCATTTGTACAAGGCATCGGTTACCTGATTGCCGCACTGTCGCCGCTGATGGCCGGCGTGGTTCGCGATCGACTGGGCAGCTTCGAGTGGGCGTGGTGGTCACTGACAGCAGTGATGGCGCTCATGCTGCTGATGGTGCTGCGTTTCAATCCACGGCATTACGCACGGCACATGGCTAATCTGACCGACCCGTCTGGATAAAGGCTTCTGGCCATCTTTGCCGGGTTTGATTGGGCACGTCGTGTTACTAAAACTTTCTGTCCCACAACTGACCGTGAAACGTCCTACAGGGCTTTCTCCTGGCACCATCGTTCCGTTACGATCAAGCGCACACGTTTGCGCGGATTCGGCGCAAGGAGCACAGCGAGACAGAACGGATGCTGAACAGTAACTTGCTTAGAAAGCTCGACATGCAGGATCTCATGGTGTTTGTCGCCGTGTATGAGCAAAGCAGCGTCACCGATGTCTCGGAGGCGCTGTTTGTCAGTCAGTCCACCGTCAGTTACTGCCTGAAAAAACTGCGCACCAGCTTCGAAGACGAATTGTTCGTCAACACCCGCACAGGCATGCGTCCGACCTACAAGGCCAGCAGCATGTACGGCCATGTGCAGAAAATCCTCGAAAGCATCAACCTGTGCCACGCCGGCGCCCCGACCTTCGACCCGATGGCGCAACCGGTGACCTTCAACATCTGCGCACCGGAATACTTCGAGCAACTGATCCTGCCGCGAATGTTGAAACGCTTCGACTTCGATGATTTGCCGGTGATGGTCAACATGCACAAGTTCGAAACCGACGTGCCGGTCGAAGAATTGCGCGACGGCAGTCTCGATCTGGTGATCTGTTTCGGTCCGAACTTCCATCGCAGTCACGCCGACCTGAAATCACGCATGCTGCTGGAAGATGACCTGGTCTGCGTCTTCGACAAACGCGCCACGCCGCTGGAACCGCGCCTGAGCCTGCAAGCCTTCACCGAACGCCGGCATGTGTTCCCGACACCGTGGACGTCGACCACCAACATGGTCGATGGCTGGCTGGCACGGCAGGCGCAGAAACGCCAGATCGTCGCCCGTTCCAACAGTTACAGCGCGGCGCTGAAGATGATCACCGGCACCGACTTCATCCTGACCCTGCCCCGGCGCATTCAGCGTTTGCTGACCAACGACGCGGTGTTCCAGCACTGCGAGGCGCCCAATGGTCTGCCGGGCTTCACCCTCGACATGCAGTGGAGCCACAACGTCGATCAGGACAGCGCCAACCTCTGGTTGCGCGAGCAGGTCATCAAGACCTGCGCGGAGCTGGAAGCCGCCTGAGTCCTACACGCCAATGGCGGTCTTGCTGTAGGACCCACGGTCGATGTCGAGCAGTTCCACGCTCAACTGCACCTCGACCCCGACCGGCCATTCGCACAGTTCCTGCAACACCGCCAGCAGGCTCTGCGAAAGTTGCGTCTTGATCTCCGAGGAACGACCGCTGAGCAGCGCCAGCCTTACCGCCACAAAGGCGCGCTCGTTCATGGCGGTGCCGACCTTGAAGGTTTCAACCTTGGTGGCACGACTCTTGATATCGAACTCCGCCGCGAATTGACCGGAACCCACCAGCGTGTTGTTGAGCCGGATCAACGCCACGTCGGCGTTCAGTTGCGGCAGGTTGGCGGTGTATTCCAGGTGCAGATGTGGCATCTCGGTGCTCCAGCGGTTCGGCAGAAAGGTCGTACATATAACACAGCATCGTCTGACTCACTCCAGCGATGACATCACCGGACGCTCACTCATGAACTGCTCCAGCCGCGAGCGCAACCAGCGCTCGGCCGGGTCGCTGTCAACGTGGCTGAGCCAGACCATCGACAGGTCGAGGGTCGGGGTCTTGAACGGGAACGGCTCCTTGAACAGCAGCCCGGATGCGGCCATGGCATCGGCGGTGTAGTCCGGCAGGCTGGCGATCAGATCGGTGCCGGCCAGCAGCGCCGGCAACGAACTGTACTGCGGCACCGACAGCACCACCTGACGGGTGCGGCCGATGTCCGCCAGCCACTCATCGGCGTAGCCGCTGACATTCGCGGTGTGGGAAACCAGCACGTGCGGTCGTGCGCAATATTCATCGAGGGTCAGTGGCGTGTCGGACTTGTCGGCACGCAGGATGCTCGGCTGAATGTGCCGCAACAATTTGCGCTTGGCATTGGCCGGAAGGCCGCGGGTCTGGCTGATGCCGACGGTGATATCGCCCGCGGCCAGCAGATCGGGAATCCGCCAGTAATCGACGTGCTGCACCACGAACACCACGCTCGGCGCCTCTTGGCGCAAGGCGCGCAACAACGGTGGCAGCAGACCGAATTCGACGTCATCCGACAGACCGATGCGAAAGGTCATGGTGCTGACGGCGGGATCGAAATCCCGGGTCAGGCTCAGCGCCACCGACAGCGAGTCGAGCGCAGGCTTGAGATGGCGATAAATGTCTTCGGCACGGGCGGTCGGCTCCATGCGATGGCCGACGCGAATGAACAACGGATCGTTAAGCAGGGTGCGCAGACGGTTGAGCGCCGAACTGATGGTCGGCTGGCCGAGAAACAGTTTCTCGGCGGCCCGGGTCACGTTGCGTTCGAGCATCAAGGTCTCGAACACCACCATCAGGTTGATGTCGGCCTTGCGAAGTTCATTGCGGTTCATCCATTGCCCCCCCGATTCCCAGATGGCGGCAGTGTAGAAAGGCCGTGAGGGCGGCGTCCATCGAAACGCGGCGTCATTGCACCGTCAACGTCTTCAGCCCCAGGCCCATGACCCGTGAATCGTCGTTGATATCCAGTTGTCGGGGACTGATGGCATCCGGCAGCTGCAATTCGATATCGAGCCGGTCATCGCTCCCGAGGCGCTGGCTGAGCTGGGCGCTGATCGGGATTTCCAGGCGATTATCTTGAAACTGCGTCAAACGGGTCTCCAGTACCTGTTGGCCGTTCAGACTGACTATCACCCGCTGGCCGGGGTGCCGGGGCTGGATGAATGCCAATGCGTCGATCACGATCGAGCGTGTCGGAGGGAGCACCCGCAATTGGATTTTCGCCTGTCGCCCTTCCGTCCACGTCCCCCAGCTTTCCGGCGTCGACCAGCCGCTGACCAGTTGTCGGTTTCGATAATTGAAGGTGAGCGTTTGTCCCGGGCGAGTGAGGGGGATCAGTGACATCCGCCGCCCCTCATCCTGCACGGACAGACACTGCGCACAACGCTTCCAGCCAGGCGCCAGCACTGCCATCCCGTCCACGCGAGTCAGCAGATCGGTTTCACTGTTGATGGTTCTTGCGGCATCGACCAGAACATCATCGTCCAGGAGATATAGGGAGTCCGCGTCGTACTGCCCCGAGTCAAGCATCGCGCGAGCTTTCTGCTGTGCCCGCGCCAGCGCCGAAGTGCTCATGCGTCCCAGATAGACCGCATCGGTTTTCATCCCGTGGGTCGCTGCGTAACCGGCGATCATCTGCCAGCGCTCACCCTGATTCTGTGGCATCAGGCTGCGGACATTGGCATAACGCGCAGCGGCACTTGCCCAGAAAGGATCCGTCATCGGGCTGGCCCAGACCGACGAAGGCGCCACCCATTTTCCCTGCCGCAGCCCCATCCAGCCGTTGCGGCTGTCGGCGACCTGGATCAGCAGCGCCACCGCAAGCAGACCAATGGCGATACGCGGTCGATAACCGCGCACCACCAGAAAAATCGCAGCCAGGATGCAGACGTACAGAACCGGCCAGAACATCCGGCCCGAGGCACGAAAGATATTGGCCAGCGCGACAAGACTTTTCGGCAGCGGATAACCGAAGTTCCACGCCCCGATGCCGACCTGATTCGACAGCGCGAACAGCCATAAACCGAACAACGCCATCAACAGCCATGGACGTGCGCGCACCTGATGGTTCAGCGATTGGTGGTTGCGAAACCAGGCCATCAGCGCCAGCGGCATCAACAAGAGAACGCCCAGGCCAAGGTAGTTGAAACCTTCGTAATCCCCGTCAGCCTTTGGCAGGTCAGGCAGGATCAATGACCAGCCAGCCGGGTCGACGGGCGACAGCAGATTCATCCGGTACAGACCAAAACCACCGGATGCCGCACCATCGGCAATGCTGAAGTAACCGGCCTGCCAGCAACACACGCTCACCAGGGCGAAAAGCATGCCCCCTTCGATCACACTCTGACGCCGGCTCAAAGACTGATTGAATGTCTTGCCCAGCAGATCCGCCACCCAGATCAGCGCAACCATCGCCAGCAGATAGGCGTGCACCCATGCCGTCACCGCCAGCAAGGCTCCCCAGGCGAGGCGCCGTCGGCGCAGATTTGGCAGCAGCGCCAGGTACAGCGAGGCCAGGATCAGGAAATGGCCGGCCAGTGAAAGATGCCCGCCCATGCGCAAGAACATCGCTGGCGAGAACACCAGCAGCCCGGCACCCAGTAGTCGAATCACGGGATTGGCCGTCATCAGCCCCATCAGTTTCCAGCCAAACCAGGCCTGCAGGACACAGCAGGCCAGCAGCCACAATCCGAAATACTGAAAGGTGTCCGGCAACCAGGCATTGAATGGTTTGAACAGCAGCGCCAGCAAAGGATTGGAGTCGGAAAAAATGATCGCACTGCCCAGTTCCAACCCGTAAGAAGGATTGAGCCCGAGCGGAAAAACCCACGGCGAATGCCGGAAAAACGCCCAGCCCAGATAATGCGTTGCAGGATCGCCCTGCTGCAGCCAGGCAATGTTCTGCGGGTTCAGCGCCTGCGGCCCGACTACCAGAAAAAACACCAGAACACCCAATAACACGGGCAATAGAAATAGAGCCGGATGCTCGCGTGAATCCTTCATCGATACGTCCAGAAGTTATGCAGTACAAACGTGAACGCCGGAATCGTCAGCGCCACTGCACCGATACCCGCCAGATAATGCAGCCCGGCCATCTGCGCCGCCCAGGCCACGAACATCGCCAACAGAAAGCCACCCGCCGAAACCATCAGAAAACGCAGCAGGGTCTTGCCGTGCAACCGGGCGGAAAAACTCCAGGTGGTGTTGATGATGTAGGACACCACCGTCGCCACGATAAAGGCCACACCATTGGCCAACGGAGGCAGGGGGCTGACGAAGTTGATGAACAGCACCGCCACCAGCGCGTGCAGCGCCGTGACAAACAGACCGGTCACGGCGAAGCGCAAGCCGCGCTGGATCAAGGCGGATCTTTCAGTGGGTGTCACGGCTTGCGCGCCAGCACGAAGACACTCAGACCAGCGAGGCGATTGATACCCATCAACGGCAGCTCAAGACTGCACAGGGTTTTCAGCAGCATATTGACCAACGGATGGTGTTTTTTCAGCTGTGAACGCGGTGCCGAACCCCGAGTGCCGCCGGGCATCAGGCGCGACGCCAGCGCAAGCGGGAACACCGCTCCGAAATAATAGGCGCCCCGCTCCACCTTCAATCCGGCGTTGCCCGCCAGAGCCTCGAATTGCCCCAGGGTGTAGCGACGCTTGTGTTCGAGGAAATCATCGTGCCCGCTCCACATGAACTGGAACGCCGGCACGGTCATCAGAAAGCGACTGCCGGACGGCACTTTGTCGACGTAGGACTTGAGCAGGCCGAGGTCGTCTTCGACGTGTTCCAGTACATCCATCAGTAACACCAGATCAGCGTCGACGTTGTCGATCGAGCGACGGTAATGCACCGGTTTGCCGACGGTGGTGGCGCTTGAATCGGCCGGGTAGCTGATGTCCACGCACCACGCTTCGCGCGCCGCCGTGCGGGTCAACAAATGATGGGAGAAGAATCCTGAACCGGCGCCGACGTCGAGAATTCGTTTGATCGGCGCCTCACCCAGCAGGCGGCGGGTGGCGGCCGCTTTGGAGCAGTAATACCAATGCTCGCCGATGCTGTCGCCGAGGATGTCGGTTTCCTTGAGATCCATGCTTCAGTCCTTGGATTCGTAAATGCGGCGCACCAGGAAAACCGGCCGGCGCTTCGCTTCGATATAAGTGCGGCCCAGGTACTCGCCGAGCACGCCGATGCCGATCAACTGCAAGCCGCCGAGAAACGTCACAGCAACCATCAGCGAGGCGTAACCGGGCAAGTCAACGCCATGAATGAGCGTGCGCAGCACAATGAACATCGCAAAGGCGAACGACACCAGAGAGACCAGCGCCCCCAGATACGTCCAGATCCGCAACGGTTCGGTGCTGAAACTGGTGATGCCCTCCAGGGCAAAATTCCACAGCCGCCAGCCATTGAACTTGCTATGCCCCGCCGCCCGCTCCGGGCGTTCGTACTCGACCTGGGTGGTGCGAAATCCGACCCAGGCGAACAGGCCTTTCATGAAGCGCCGGGATTCGGGCAGCGTCAGTAGCGCGTCGACCACGCAGCGATCCATCAGCCGGAAATCACCGACGTTTTCCGGCAATGACTGTTCGGCAATTTTGTTGTGCAGGCGATAGAACCAACTGGCGGAAGTTTGCTTGGCCCAAGTATCGTTGCGCCGGCTAAGGCGATGGCCGAGCACCACCTCGAAGCCTTCACGCCAACGCTCGATCATTTGCAAAATGACCTCGGGCGGATCCTGCAGATCAACGTCGATCGGCACCACGATCTGTCCCGTTGCGACCTGCAATCCGGCGGACAACGCCGCTTCCTTGCCGAAATTGCGGCTCAGATCGACAATGCGGATGCGCGAATCGCTCTGCTGGCAATGCAGCAAGCGTTCCAGCGTCGTATCGGAACTGCCGTCATTGACGAACACCAGTTCCAGCTGGACGAGCGCCTCTTGCTCGAAAACCTGATGAATGCGCAGGAGAAAGCCGTCGAGGCTGTCCTCTTCATTGAATACGGGCACTACCAGCGACAACGTCACCGGGCCCGCGTGCTGCGTTCCATTCGAGTGGGTCAATGGACTGCTCTTTTTTATAGTGATTGTCGGTCGCCGAACGCTGTTCGACGCCATGAGCCGCACCGTATTAAGCAGCAGCCCTGAATGTCATGCAAGGGTGAAACGAGGGCGTTCCGGCCAATCCGGAGGACGATCCCTGCGCTCTGGCCCGTGCCTTTCAGAAACATTCACGAACGATTGGAAACAAATCCTCGATAGCCAAAAAACCGCGCTCCGCTAGGCTTGCGTCGAAGCGACAGGTTGTCGCACAAACGCATCGCATGGAGCGAACTGAATGTATTTCGAGATTTACAGGCAATCCAAAGGCACCCCGAGCACCGGTAAAGGCCAATGGCGCTGGAGATTAAGGGCGGGGAATCACGAGACGGTCGCCAGTGGCGAATCGTATGTGAACAAGGCGGATTGTCTGCATGTGATCGAGTTGATCAAAGGTGTGAAGGGTGAGACACCGGTCAAGGAGATCTGAGGAAAACCCAAGACGCCGAGCTGCCTGTATTGGCAGCTCCGGCGACTTGACGAATGCGGTTTCAGAACCTCTCGGGAATGTGCCTGAACGGATAATCCGACTCTTTGTATCCCCCCGGTTTCTGCCGCTTGGGCAAGGTCACCTTCTCTCGCGGCACCTCTTTGTAGGGGATGCGACTGAGCAGGTCGGAGATGATATTGAGCCGCGCCCGACGTTTGTCGTTCGAGTTGGCCACAAGCCACGGTGCGTAATCGGTGTCGGTCGCTTCAATCATGTCGTCCCGCGCCCGGGAGTAGTCATACCAGCGGCTGTAGGACTTGAGGTCCATCGGCGACAGCTTCCAGATCTTGCGACCGTCGACAATGCGCGCCTGCAGGCGCCGGGTCTGTTCTTCCTGACTGACGTTGAGCCAGTACTTGAGCAGGATCACTCCCGAACCGACAACGGCGCGCTCCACCAGCGGCACGGTCTTGAGAAACTTGTCGACCTGTTTGTCCGTGCAAAAGCCCATCACCCGCTCGACGCCGGCGCGGTTGTACCAACTGCGATCGAAGATCACCACTTCGCCGGCCGCCGGCAAATGTGGCAAATAGCGCTGCATGTACATCTGACTCTTCTCGCGATCGGTCGGGGCCGGTAACGCGATCACGCGAAAGACTCGCGGGCTGACCCGCTCGGTGAGCGCCTTGATGGTGCCGCCCTTGCCTGCACCGTCGCGGCCTTCGAAGATGATGCAGATCTTGATGCCTTCGGCCTTCACCCACTCCTGCATTTTCACCAGTTCGATATGCAGGCGGCGCAACTCGGCAAGGTAGTCCTTGTTCGACAGTTTTGTATGTTCGTCAGGTTTTTCTCGGGGCGAGTCTTTCTTCTTTCCCTTTGCCATGACCAGACCTCTCGGGTTGGAACGACAGCCAGGCTCGTTGGCAATGCATGACCTGGAACCGGAAAGTTTAGTCATTTATCGCAAAACGCAAGGAAACGTGCAGTAAGTCACAGACAACGTGCTTATTTCGAAAAAGCCTGTGCAGTTTTTGACGGAACGCCAATCGCCAACCATCCTCCATCACGGCGCAGCGTCCGATGTTGGCCGTGGATGTCTCGCTGGATGCAAACCTGCCATTTGGATGTGGGGAAGAGGTCATGCACAGTTCGCTCTTGCGTGCCGCGTCGCTCCTGCTCGCCTTGAGCACTGCACCGCTCTTGTTGCAGGCCGCCGATGCGCCTGCGGCCCCGGCAGCTGCCAGCGCTGCGACCAAAGATGCCGTGTTTACCACGGAACAGCTCGATCAGATGCTCGCGTCGATTGCCCTGTATCCCGATCCACTGCTCGCTCAAGTGCTGATGGCCGCCACCTATCCGGGAGAGGTCGCCGAAGCCGTGACCTGGTCCAAGGCCCACCCGGACGCCAAGGGCGATGATGCGGTCAAGCAAGTGGCCAGCCAGACGTGGGATCCGAGCGTGCAGGCCTTGGTGGCGTTTCCGCAGGTTTTGGCGACGCTGGGGCAGGATCCGGTCTGGGTGCAACGTCTGGGGGATGCCTTCCTGGCCCAGCCTGACGAACTCATGGCCGGCGTTCAGCGCTTGCGGCGTCAGGCCCAGACGGCGGGCAATCTACAGAGCAATCAATATCAGAATGTGACGGTGCAGAACGTAACGCCGCCCATCTCTTCCGGGTCAACCAAGCCGGCCGACAACACGACCATCATCATTCAGCCCGCCGATCCGCAGGTGGTCTACGTTCCGACCTATAACCCGACTACTACTTACGGCACCTGGCCTTATCCGGCCTCGCCGCCGGTGTATTACCCGCCGCCGCCCGCTTATTACCCGGGGCAGGCACTGGTGGCAGGATTGGCTTTCGGTACGGGCGTGGCGGTCGTCGCGTCGTTGTGGGGCGACTGCGATTGGGGCAATAACGATATCGACATCGATGTAAACCGTTACAACAACATCAACGCCAACAACCGGATCACCAACAACCAGAACAAATGGCAGCACAACACCGTGCATCGCGATGGCGTGCCCTATCGTGACAACCGCAGCCGCGCGCAGTATGGCCGGCAGCTGGACGGTGCGGCTCAGCGTGACGTCTATCGCGGCGACAACGCGCAGCGGGCCCAGGCTCGGGAACGGGCCCGCAGTTCGATGGACAGGGCCGGTATCGAACGCCCCGCCACCAGCAATCGGGAAGCCCGCAATCAAGTCCGCGAAGCGCAATCTGCCAATGCCGGCAACCGACTACAAGGCGGTGCGGACAGGTCCCGAGCCGCCGACCGCGCTCAAGGCAACACGCGGGAAGCGCGGCAACTGAGCGCGAATCAACGTGATACCCGTGCATCTCAAGCCCGACCCGCAGCAGGCAGCGCACGAAACAACGCCTTCGCCGGCGCGCGTTCCCCGTCACAAACCCGAGTCCAGGCCGATCGCGGCCGGGCCAGCCAGATTTCTGCGCAACGTCCCAATACCTCCCGCGCCGCCGGACATCAGATCAGCCGGCCATCCGGCGGGGGCATGCGTCAGAGAGGAGGTGGCCGTCGATGAACATCCATTCTCTGGTCAAAAACTGCCTGACCCTCGCGGCCGGCCTCGCATTGTCGAGCTTCGCCTCGGCCCAGCAGGTATTTCCAACCCCGGAAAAAGCCGCGGACGCCTTCGTCGAAGCCCTCGGCACGCAACACGCCGACCAAAAACGCCTGACCGAACTGCTGGGCGAGGAATGGCACAGCTTCATTCCCCGTGAAGGCGTGCAGCGCAGCGATGTCGATGCCTTCCTGCAGCAATACCGCGAACAGCACACCCTGGAAAAGACCGGCGACAGCAAGGCCGTGCTCTCCGTCGGGCCCGATCACTGGACGCTGCCCATCCCGCTCATCAAAGACAAAACCGGTTGGCGCTTCGACATGAACGCCGCAAAGGCCGAAATCCGTGCCCGCCGCATCGGCCGCAACGAACTGGCGGCAGTGCAATCGGCGCTGGCCTACCACGACGCGCAAATGGACTACGCCTCGGAAGACCGCGACGGCGACGGCGCCCTCGAATACGCACAGAAAATCTTCAGCTCCCCCGGCAAACACGACGGCCTCTATTGGCCAGAAGACGACAGCGGCCAGATCAGCCCCCTCGGCCCCGCCTTCGGCCAGGCCATCAACGACGAAGACTGGCACGGCTACCACTTCCGCATCCTCGACGCCCAAGGCCCGTCAGCCCCGGGCGGCGCTTACAGCTATCTGATTGGAGACAAGATGAGCCGCGGGTTCGCCTTGATCGCGTGGCCAGCGAAGTATGGCGACACCGGAGTGATGAGCTTCATGATCAGCCATGAGGGCCAGGTGTTTCAGAAGGATCTCGGGCCGGATGGGGAGAAAGTGGCGAAAGCGATGAAGCGGTTTGATCCGGATGATAGTTGGGAGGTGGTGGATTTGGGGCAGAAGTAGTTGGGGTGTCGAATTGCGCCGGATCAGAAACGAAAAAGCCCCGCAGCTTCTCAGCTACGGGGCTTTTTCTATGTATGGCGGAGAGATAGGGATTCGAACCCTAGGTACCGGTGAAGGTACAACGGATTTCGAATCCGTCCCATTCGGCCACTCTGGCATCTCTCCAACGGCGCGCATCATAACAACACTTTCGCTGAATGGGAAACCCCCAGACGAAATTTTTTCCGTGCTATCAGATGCTTGCGTCGATTAAAGCGGTACGCCCAGACGGTTGGCGACTTCTTCGTAGGCTTCGATGACGTCACCGAGGCCCTGGCGGAAGCGGTCCTTGTCCATCTTCTTCTTGGTGTCCTTGTCCCACAGACGGCAGCCGTCCGGGCTGAATTCGTCGCCCAGGACGATGGAGCCGTCGCTGAACACGCCGAATTCCAGCTTGAAGTCCACCAGCAGCAGACCTGCGTCGTCGAACAGTTTGCTCAGGACTTCGTTGACCTTGAGCGACAGTTCTTTCATGCGCGCCAGTTGCTCGGCGGTGCCCCAGCCGAAGGCCACGACGTGGGATTCGTTGATGAACGGGTCGCCTTTGGCGTCGTCCTTCAGGAACAGTTCGAAGGTGTACGGGTTGAGCTTCATGCCCTCCTCGACGCCCAGACGCTTGACCAGGCTGCCGGCGGCGTAGTTACGCACGACGCACTCGACCGGGATCATGTCGAGTTTTTTCACCAGCACTTCGTTGTCGGCCAGCAGTTTGTCGAATTGGGTCGGAATACCGGCCGCTTCGAGTTTCTGCATGATGAAGGCGTTGAACTTGTTGTTCACCATGCCTTTGCGGTCGAGCTGCTCGATGCGCTTGCCGTCGAACGCCGAAGTGTCGTTGCGAAACAGCAGGATCAAGCGGTCAGCGTCGTCGGTCTTGTAAACCGATTTGGCTTTGCCGCGGTAGAGTTCTTCACGTTTTTCCATGATGGGCTCCGCTTGCTAAGTAGATGGGCTAGGCGATGTGGCGCCAGTCGAGCCCTGAATCTTGATCGGCCAGTTGCAGCCAGTCCGGGTCGCACCCGAGGGTGTCGACAAAACATTGCCGGGCCAGCTGCGGCAGGTTGTTCTTGCTGCTCAGATGGGCCAGGACCAGGTGTTGCAAGCCTTGCCAGCCCAACTCGGCCACCAGGAATGCCGCCTGATGGTTGTTCAAATGTCCCAGCTCGCCACCCACCCGCTGCTTGAGAAAGTACGGGTAATGACCACGGGCCAGCATGTCGCGACAATGGTTGGACTCGATCATCAACGCATCGAGGTCCCGATAGCCGTCCAGCACCCGCTCACAGTATGAACCCAGGTCAGTCAGCAGGCCGAAGCGCCGCTGCTCTTGATCGCTGAATACGTACTGGGTCGGCTCCTGCGCATCATGGGCCACGGCAATGACCCCGATGCTCAGAGCACCGATCTGCAGTTGCTCGCCACCGGTCACGAAACCGGCAGGTTCAATCGGTTTGCGCATCCCGCGCAGTGTGCCGCGACTGAGGTAGACAGGCAGATTGTAGCGCCGAGACAGCAAACCCACGCCATGCACGTGGTCGGCATGTTCGTGGGTTACGAGTATCGCGCTCAGTTGCGCCGGGTTCACACCCAGGCGCAACAGGCGTTTTTCGGTTTCCCGCAGGGAAAAACCACAATCCACCAGCACATACGTATCAGCACTGGCGATCAGCGTGCCGTTCCCTTGGCTACCGCTGCCGAGAACGGCAAAACGCATTGGATCAGCCCAGGTTGTCCTGAATCACGCTCAACACTTTGCGGGCCACATCGGCCGGCGCAACGGTGTTGATGTTTTTCTCGACGGTCACCTGAACGTTCTCGCCGACCTTGCTCAGGCGAACCTGATAACGCTCGGCGCGGGCTTCAACTTCTTCCTTGGTCGGCGCGCTGCCGAACAGGCTGCTGAAGAAACCAGGCTTCTCGTCTTTCTTCTCGGCCTTTTCGGACAAGTTGATGTAGTAGAGACCGAGGCTACGGTTGATGTCTTCAACGCGCCACTCGCCCTGTTCCAGCGCACGACCGACGCTCGACCAGGCACGATCCAGGTCCGTACCGACGTTGAGTACCGGGTTGCCGCTGCCGTCTTCGCTCAGGCTGACACGGCTCGGGGTATCGAAATCACGCGAAGCCAGCATCGACACCGAACCACCCTTCTCGGAGGTTCGGCTCATGCTCGCGAGCATGTCGTCGACCAGCGCAGCGTCGAGGCCGGTGTTGACCGAACGGTTGGTGAAATCGACATTGGCGGTGCTGCCGGCAGGACGCTCGGCGCTGACCACATAGACTTCACTGGTGTTGCGCTGCACGCCCGGTTCGATGCGCACCCGCACGCGGGTTTCGCTGTCGGTGCTGACGCCGGCGGCGCTCAGGCGCTTGGCCATGGCGGCGGACAGTTCGTCGGAATGCTGCCAGGTGGTGGTGAATTCGCCGGTTTGCGGGCGCTGTTCATCCAGACGGAAACCGTTGTCCTGGAAGTACTGCACCGCCACTGGCCAGACTTCGGCCGGTGGATGCTGGGCCATGACCCAACGCGAATCACCGCTCTTCTGCAGCGAGTAGTCGCTAGCGTCGGCCACGGTCGACAGTGGTTGAGGGCGCGGAACGATGTACTCACCCTTGGCGGTGTCGTCGGCCACGTTGCGCGGGATCGGCAGCAGCGGATCCAGACGCTTGGAGGTGCTGACGTCCGGTGGCAGTTGCATCGGTGCAGTCTGTTGCGCTTCCAGGTAATCGCTACCACGGTCACGGAAATAACCTTCCGGGCCCCAGATCCATCCGCAGCCACTGGTGCTGGAGATAATCAAGGCAAGTGCGGAAAGTCCGGCCATTCGCTTCATGCGTTGTACTTCCTCAATTAAACCAGGACGTTGCACTGGCGCAGGGCCGAGCGCAGCGTTTCATGACAAGGAGCGCTCAGCCAGGTCAGCGGCAGGCGGATGCCTTGGTGCATCAGGCCCATTTCGACCAAAGCCCACTTCACCGGAATCGGGTTGGCTTCGATGAACAGGTCCTTGTGCAGCGGCATCAGTTTTTCGTTGATGGCCCGTGCGGTCTCGGCGTCGCCCTTGAGCGCGGCCTCGCACAGGTCGGCCATTTCGCGCGGGGCGACGTTGGCGGTGACGGAGATGTTGCCCTTGCCGCCCAGCAGGATCAGCTCGACTGCGGTCGGATCATCGCCGGACAGCACGATGAAGTCCTTGCTCACGCCGTCGATGATTGCCTTGGCACGCTTCAGGTCGCCGGTCGCTTCCTTGATGCCGATGATGTTCGGCACGGTGGACAGGCGGATCACGGTCTCGGCCTGCATGTCGCAGGAGGTGCGGCCAGGAACGTTGTAGAGAATCTGTGGGATGTCGACCGCTTCGGCGATGTGTTTGAAGTGCTGGTACAGGCCTTCCTGAGTCGGCTTGTTGTAGTACGGGACGACCAGCAGGCAGGCATCGGCGCCGGCTTCTTTGGCGTTGCGGGTCAGCTCGACCGCTTCGCGGGTCGAGTTGGCGCCAGTACCGGCGATCACCGGAATACGACCGGCAACCTGTTTGACCACGGCTTTGATGACGGCGATGTGTTCTTCTACATCAAGGGTTGCCGACTCGCCGGTGGTGCCGACCGCGACAATGGCATGGGTGCCGTTCTTGAGATGGAAGTCCACGAGTTTGCTGAGGCTGTCCCAGTCAAGACGCCCTTGTGCATCCATGGGTGTGACCAGTGCCACCATACTGCCCGCAATCATGAAACCGCTCCTGCCGGAAAAAGAGAGCGGTAATGGTACTGGCGCCAAGATGCTTGCACAAGCGAAGTACTGTGCCGCCATTCCCCTTGGCGCCGCTTTTCGCTACCCTTCAGACTTTGATCGGTACTGATCAGCTTGTACGCCGGGTTCCAGTCTCCCGTTTCGGCCTCCCAGGCCCCGTTCCAGTGTCGTTGCCGTACGCTTGCTTGTTCATGGAGCCGTAGCGCCACACGAATCGGGTCTTCCGGACAGGCATTGCCCCGGCAATCAACGCCCTCTCGCTACCGACCGCTCATCGCTTTAGGAATGCTGCATGTCCACCCCCACAGTTCGCGAACAATTCCTTGTCATCAGTGCCCTCGGCGCCAATCCCATGGAGCTGACCAACGTCCTGTGCCGCGCCAGCCATGAAAACCGCTGCGCGGTCGTCACCTCGCGCCTGACCCGTCACGGCGAGTGCAGCGCGCTGGTGCTCGAAGTCTCCGGCAGCTGGGACGCCCTGGCACGCCTTGAAGGCAGCCTGCCGGTGCTGGCCAAGCGTCATGCGTTCACCGTCAACGTGGTGCGCAGCGCCGCCCTGGAAAACCGTCCGCAAGCCCTGCCGTACGTGGCTTACGTGTCTTCGGCGTACCGTCCGGACATCATCAACGAGCTGTGCCAGTTCTTCATGGATCACAACGTCGAGCTGGAAAACCTGACCTGCGATACCTATCAGGCACCGCAGACCGGCGGCACCATGCTCAACGCCACGTTCACCGTGACCCTGCCCGCCGGCACCCAGATCAGTTGGCTGCGCGACCAGTTCCTGGATTTCGCCGACGCCATGAACCTGGATGCACTGATCGAACCGTGGCGCCCACAGAACCCAATGTAAGGAAGCTTTCATGGCCGTTGTCATCGACCAACCGGTTACGGATTTCGAAGCACCTGCCACCAGCGGGCAGACTGTCAGCCTGTCGGCCCTCAAGGGCAAGCAAGTGGTGATCTACTTCTATCCGAAGGACAGCACCCCGGGCTGCACCACCGAAGGCCAGGGCTTTCGTGATCAATACGCAGCATTCAAGGCTGCTAACACGGAAATCTTCGGCATTTCCCGCGACAGCCTGAAATCCCACGAGAACTTCAAGTGCAAGCAGGAGTTTCCGTTCGAGCTGATCAGCGACAAGGACGAAGCCGTCTGCCAGCTGTTCGACGTGATCAAGCTGAAAAAACTCTACGGCAAGGAATACCTGGGTGTTGATCGCAGCACCTTCCTGATCGACAAGAACGGCGTACTGCGTCAGGAATGGCGCGGCGTGAAAGTGCCAGGACACGTGGATGCAGTACTGGCTGCTGCTCAGGCGCTGAACAAGGCCTGATGCTGTCGGCGCCCTTGCGGGCGCCGCTTCATTTTCAAAGCAGCGGAGCTACAACTGGCTCCTTGCGCGGCCAGGCATCCAGCACAGCCTTGAACAACGTCGCCAGCGGAATCGCGAAGAACACGCCCCAGAATCCCCACAACCCGCCGAACAACAGCACCGCGCAGATGATTGCCACCGGGTGCAGGTTGACCGCCTCGGAAAACAGCAACGGCACCAGCACGTTGCCGTCCAGCGTCTGAATGATCCCGTAAACCGCCATCAAATAGATGAACTGATCGCTCCAGCCCCACTGGAACAGCGCAATCAGCAGCACCGGCACGGTCACCACCACGGCCCCGACATACGGCACCACCACCGACACGCCGACCAACAGAGCCAGCAGCGCCGCGTAGTTGAGGCCCAGTGCGACGAAAGCGATATAGGTCACGCCGCCACAGATCACGATCTCGATGACCTTGCCGCGAATGTAGTTGGCGATCTGCCGGTTCATTTCCTCGGCGACTCGAGTGATCAGCGCCCGCTCTCGTGGCAAATAGCCGCGCACCCACTCGCCGATCATCGCGCGGTCCTTGAGGAAGAAGAACACCAGGATCGGCACCAGCACCAAATAGATCATGATGTTCACCAGCAGCGGCAGGCTCGACAACGAGAACGTCAACGCCCACTGGCCGAACTTGCCGATCTCGCCTCGCGCCGCTTCGATGGCTTGCAGCACCTGCTCATCGGAGACCAGATGCGGATAGCGCTCGGGCAGCAACAACAGCAGCGATTGCCACTTGGCGAGCATCCCCGGCAATTCGTTGAACAGCGTGATCAACTGATGCCAGAGCAGCGGCAGCACCACGACGATGAACACCATCAGCACGCCCATGAACAGCGCAAATACCAGACCGACCGCCGCCCCACCGGGCACGCGCAGACGTTCGAGCGTGAGTACCAGCCCCTGCATCAGATACGCCAGCACCATCCCGGCCAGCACCGGCGCAAGCATTCCGCCAAGCGTCAGCACCGCGGTGAAGGCGAGAAACAGCAAAACCGCCAGCACCACGGCTTCTTCATCGGAGAAGTAGCGCTGAATCCAGTCGCGCAACACTTTGAACATCAATTTTCCTTAGGTCATTTACGCGGTCGGTTTCAGGCTTTTTTCAGCCAGTAACGGTAGACACCCGCCTCGTCCTCTTCACGCAGCAGCGTATGACCGGCCAATTTGGCAAAGGTGCGAAAGTCGCGTTGCGAGCCAGCATCCGTGGCAATCACCTTGAGTACTGCGCCACTGGGCAGCTTGTTCAGCTCCATTTTGGCCTTGAGCAACGGCAACGGACAATTCAGGCCACTGGCGTCCAGTTCACAGTCATGGGCTACAGCGTCGGTCATGCGTCACTCCGGATCAGGTAGTCAGGCTGCCTAGAATATCTGGTCGCAAGCCCGGTGTCCGGCTACAGTAAGGTCTTTGTCGACTAAGGCTTTGTGCATGACATTTCTGCGCCCTACCCTGCTGACGCTCGCTTGCCTGCTCGCCTCACCGGGCTTCGCCGACGACCTGCCGTCACTCGGTGACGCCAGCTCTGCCATCGTCTCACCACAACAGGAATATCAACTGGGTCGCGCCTGGCTGGCATTGCTGCGCAGCCAGGTTTCGCAGCTCAACGATCCACAACTCAAGGACTACGTCGAGTCCAGTGTCTATAAGCTGGTGGAAACCAGCCAGGTCAATGACCGACGCCTGGAATTCATCCTGATCAACAGCCCGCAGCTCAACGCCTTTGCGGCACCGGGCGGGATTGTCGGGGTCAACGGCGGCCTGTTCCTCAATGCCCAGACCGAGGGCGAATATGCCTCGGTACTGGCTCACGAACTGGCTCACTTGTCCCAACGCCACTTCGCTCGTGGCGTCGAGGCCTCGCAGCGGATGCAGGTGCCGATGATGGCGGCGCTGCTGGCCGGCATCGTGATCGCCGCTGCCGGCGCGGGCGACGCTGGCATCGCGGCGATTGCCGGCACCCAAGCGGCGGCCATCCAGGAGCAACGGCGCTTCTCGCGTCAGAACGAGCAGGAGGCCGATCGCATCGGCATCCTCAACCTGGAAAAGGCCGGCTACGATCCGCGCTCGATGCCGACCATGTTCGAGCGTTTGATGCGCCAATACCGTTTTGACGCCAAACCGCCGGAGTTCCTGCTGACTCACCCGGTCACCGAATCGCGGATCGCCGACACCCGCAACCGCGCCGAACAGGCTAAACCCGGCGGCATCGAAGACAGCAAGCGCTACCAACTGATCCGCGCGCGGGTGCAGTTGACCTACGAAGAAACGCCGGGCCTTGGTGCCAAGCGCTTTCGCGCGCAACTGGACGATAATCCGAACAACGATGTGGCCCGTTACGGATTGGCGATCGCCCAGATCAAGGGCGGTCAGCTGAACGAGGCGCGAGAGAATCTCAAGCAACTGCTGGCCAAATCGCCGAACGAGATCATCTACAACCTCGCACAGGTTGATCTGGACATCACCAACAACAAGCTGGCCGATGCCCAGTCCCGGGTTGACCGGATGCTCAGTCAGTACCCTGGCAATTACCCGCTGAATCAGGTGCGCGTCGATCTGTTGCTGAAACAGAACCGCACCGCCGATGCAGAGAAGGCGCTGGAGGGTTTGCTGAAATCGCGTCCGGACGATCCGGACGTCTGGTATCAGGTCGCAGAAACTCGCGGGCTGTCCGGCAACATAATTGGCCTGCATCAGGCCCGTGCCGAGTATTTCGCCTTGGTCGGCGATTATCGTCAGGCCATCCAGCAACTGGATTTCGCCAAGCGCAAGGCCGGCAGCAACTTCCCGCTGTCGTCGCGTATCGATGCCCGCCAGCGCGAGCTGATGGAGCAGGAGCGTATGGTCAAGGACATGATGGGTTAAGCCCGCGCCGAGACAAATTCCGGACACAAAAAAACCGCCTCTTTCGAGGCGGTTTCTTTTACTTCTTCGATAACTGGATCATTCAGCCAGTTTGAAGGTGATGAAGCTGGCACGCCCCTGACGCAGAACGCGCATCGACACCGAACGGTTCTTCGGCAGCGCCTTGGCGATCTCGGCAAACTCCTTGGAAGAACCAATGGCCTGATTGTTCAGGTGCGTGATGATGTCGCCCGGTTGCAGACCGATCAGGGCCGCAGGACCGTCCTGCACTTCCTTGATCACCACACCGCCCTTCAGGTCGTAGGTTTTCTTCTGCTCGGCGCTCAATTCGGCAACCGAAACACCCAGACGATTGCTGTTGGTCTCGGCACCGGATTTCGGAAGGGCATCCAGCTCCTTGTCTTCATCAGGAATGGCGCCGACAGTCAGCTCGACATTCTTGCGCTTGCCGTCACGAATCACTTCGAGATTGGCCTTGGCGCCAGCCTTCAACGCACCCACCAGATGTGGCAGGTCAGCGGACATGACGATCGGTTGACCGTTCATGCTCAGGATCACGTCACCCACTTGCAGGCCGCCCTTGGCGGCCGGGCCGTCATCCTGAATCTGTGCAACCAGCGCACCGGCCGGCTTGTCCAGACCGAACGACTCGGCCAGATCCTTGTTCACTTCCTGGATCACGACGCCCAACCAGCCACGGCTGACCTTGCCACCGCTTTTCAGCTGGTTGGAAACGTCCATGGCCACGTCGATCGGAATGGCGAACGACACACCCATGAAGCCACCGGAACGGGTGTAGATCTGCGAGTTGATCCCGACCACTTCACCGTTCAGGTTGAACAGCGGGCCACCGGAGTTACCCGGGTTGATCGGCACGTCGGTCTGGATGAAAGGCACGTAGTTTTCATTCGGCAGGCTGCGGCCGACGGCACTGACGATGCCCTGGGTTACGGTGTGGTCAAAGCCGAATGGCGAACCGATTGCCACGACCCACTGGCCGGCCTTCAGGTCCTGGGATTTGCCAAGCTTCAGCACTGGCAGATCCTTGCCTTCGATCTTCAGCAGCGCGACGTCGGAACGTGGGTCGGTGCCGATCAGCTTGGCTTTCATTTCACTGCGATCAGCCAGACGCACGAGGATTTCGTCGGCATCGGCGATCACGTGGTTGTTGGTCAGAATGTAGCCATCCGGCGAAATGATGAAGCCCGAACCCAACGATTGCGCCTCACGCTGGCGATCACCACGCGGAGAACGCTGTTGTGGCGGCATGCCGCGTTCGAAGAACTCGCGCAGCATCGGTGGCAAGCCTTCAAGGTCAGGCATCTGCTGGTTAACTTTGCGATCCGGCAGCTTTTGCGTGGTACTGATGTTCACCACCGCAGGCGAGGCCTGTTCGACCAGTTGGGTGAAATCAGGCAGGCTGGCCGGGCTGACCGCTTCAGCCGCCATGGCTGCAGGAACAGCCTGACCGAGCACCAGCACCGTGGCGAAAATGGAGAGATAAGACTTCAAGCTTGGTATCGACATACAGCTCCCGTTACGACGAGCAGGGTTAAGCGATATGGAGCAAGGAACACCGGAAACCACAGGCCGGCATTTTTGTTCCGGGAACAACAAACAAGGCCAGAGCCGAGAGGCTCTGACCTATAAAAAATTTTCGGGTGTTTTGCAAATGAAAATGCTCAGCAAACATTTCACGTCTCGACGACGAAGTGGAGATAGCTGGAATCAGCTCACTGCTTGCTGGTTGCAGCGCCATCATTGCGCATCGACAGGGCAATCCGTTCGGCGGTTCCGATTGGAATCTCGCCAACCACCGTCACCATCATTTCGCCTTGAGGCGTTGTCAGACGGCGGGATACGGCAACGGTCGGGCCCAGTTGAGTCCGGGTATCGGTGACGGTTGCGCCGTTCAGCGGCTCCAGGAAGACAGAAAATCGTGCAAGACCATCGTCATACATCAGGCTGTTGACCTGGGTCTTGGTTTCCGGATCCTTGTGCGAGGAGCTGCTGGTAAGTTCGAAGCCAGGAGGCAACCAGTCGGAACGCCATACCTGAGCGGTCTTGACCGCAGAAGCCTTGTCGCTGTCGAGGGTGACTGTCTTGCAATCGGAATTGGCTTGCAGATCTTTGTCGGATGGAATTTCAGAGGTATCCAGTCGCGTAAACTGAAATCTCTCGAGTAACTGCCCCTTGTCGTTCAACAGCAGCGACTTGAGCGGCAGACCCGTTTCCCTGTCCAGATGCAGTTCGAAACCGTAGCGGTGCTGATCACGCGGCGTCAGCGATACGATCACCGCTTCACGCCCGGCCACACGCGACTTGCCAATGACGGCAAGCTCATACCAGTTCTTCAGCTTTTGAGGATCGAGAGGGCGAGCGGCGGAATTGGGAGAATCCCCAAGCCCCGCAATCAGGGTGCCGCTGACGCATTGAGTATGTCCATCAATGCGCACGACTTCCTGAGCCGAACCGTCGAGCTGAAGCAAACGCTCGCGGACCTGGCCATTCTGGACGCGATGCCAGATGTTGTGGGTAGAAAAGCTACCGTTACGCTCGTAAACGAATGTGCCGTGAAAGCTTTGCTGCTGCTCGGCCTGGCCCAGGCGGGTCAACCAGTCCTGAGCCTCGTCGGCGTGGGCTGGAACAATGAACCAGCCGCTGAGCAGAAGCGAAAGTAGAGGTATGGCGCGCATGATCCCCCTTAACGGTTTTCCAGGCTTGCTGCACGTGCATAAGGCAGCGCGCTCTCGGTGCCTTTCAAGGCAGCCTGTTGAGCGTGTTGACGCAAGTAACCTGGCAGACGCTGATCGTGCCAGCCTGGCTGACCTTGCAATACGCCATTGGCCATTGGGCCAGTAGCTTCCGAACTCTCACTATAACCTGCCAATACCGCCGGGCCTTTGACCTGAGGAGTGGCCAACACTGGCTGATTGGATTGCTGAGCGAGTTCGACGCCGGCGATTTCGTCCTGGTTGTACAGGCGAACACCCGCGAGAACGGCAACAGTCACCGAGGCGGCTACGGCCAGACGACCGAGGCTGCGCCATGGGCCGCGGGACACCTTCGCAGGCGTCGCTTCGTCCTCCAGTGCAGCAGAAACCGCCGCAGCGAGATCAAGGCGTGGAAGCAACAGATCCTTGTGCATGGCTGCCCGAGCGATCTGGTAACGAGCCCAGGTTTCACGGGTTTCAACATCATCCAGTGCATTGAGCACTCGACGCAGTTCCAGTTCGTCCGCTTCGTTATCCATCACTGCGGACAGCGATTCCTGCAGGGCTTCACGACTCATGGCGTTCCTCTCTTGGCTGTCGCCGCTGTCTTTAGTTTTCCTGCAGCAACGGCTGCAGGGCTTTATCGATGGCCTCCCGGGCGCGGAAAATCCGGGAGCGCACGGTACCAACCGGACATTGCATGACGCTCGCGATGTCCTCGTAACTCAGACCATCGAATTCGCGCAAAGTTAACGCCGTGCGCAAATCCTCTGGCAATTGCTGAATGGTTCGATGGACGGTGCCTTCGATCTCATCCCGCAGCAATGCCCGCTCTGGAGACTCGAGATCTTTCAGGCCGTGATCGCCATCATAGAACTCTGCGTCCTCGGAACTTACATCGCTATCCGGCGGCCGTCGGCCGCGTGAAACCAGATAGTTCTTCGCCGTGTTGATGGCGATGCGGTACAGCCACGTATAAAACGCACTGTCGCCGCGGAAATTTCCAAGCGCTCGATACGCCTTGATAAAGGCTTCTTGTGCGACGTCCTGGGCTTCATGGGTGTCGTGCACAAAACGCACGATCAACCCGAGAATTTTGTGCTGATACTTCAGCACCAGCAGATCGAAAGCTCGCTTGTCGCCACGCTGAACGCGTTCGACCAGCTGCTGATCCTCTTCCTGGGTTAGCATGAACACTCCTCGATAAACTCGAAGGAGGCTTGCATGACCAAACGACCGGACTTGCAAACATAGACTCGGGCTTTTCGCAAAAGTTCTCCCCCTCCAAGCAAGTTTCCTGCGGGCTCTGATTTGGCACGCACGAAAAACGCAGCGCGGGATGAACCGGCTGCGCGAATAATCTTGTCATCGGCTCGCCGGCAAGAACCTAACCGCAGGTTCCGCATTGAAGCCGACACTGTCCCTTGTTTCGGGCAACTGTCTATTGATCTTGGGCCTTTGGCAAAAGTTCCAAATATTTATAGACGTGCCGCGCCGACATTGTGCAACCGTGAGCTGAAAAAGCGTGTTTCATCTGCGATACAGTCGCTTTTTCCTAAAACCGATGAAAAAAACTTCCCGACAAAGCGTCCGTATTTTTTCGTCACGGTAGTTTCACAATGCCATATCGGCCCGACTATTGTGCCGCCCAACCCCTCTATATACTAGTGGGCTGTGTGGCTGTCTCGACTCGCCCATCCGCCTGTCCTGCGCCAACCCCGACCCGGGTCGCTTTGAGCGGAATCCTGAAATGAGCCAACAGTTTCAACACGATGTTCTGGTGATTGGCAGCGGCGCTGCCGGTCTGAGTCTGGCGCTGACCCTGCCCGGTCATTTGCGCATCGCCGTATTGAGCAAAGGCGACCTCGCCAACGGCTCGACCTATTGGGCCCAGGGTGGCGTCGCGGCCGTACTGGACGACACCGACACCGTCGAATCCCATGTCGATGACACCCTGAATGCCGGCGGCGGCCTCTGCCATGAAGACGCGGTGCGTTTCACCGTGGAGCACAGTAAAGAAGCGATCCAGTGGCTGATCGATCAGGGCGTACCCTTCACTCGCGACGATCAGTCCGGGACTGAAGACGGCGGCTTCGAATTTCACCTCACCCGCGAAGGCGGCCACAGCCATCGACGCATCATCCACGCCGCCGACGCCACCGGCGCCGCGATTTTCACGACCCTGCTGGCCCAGGCCAAAGAACGCCCGAACATCGAGTTGCTCGAACAGCGCGTAGCAGTCGATCTGATTACCGAGCGCCGGCTGGGGCTGGAGGGCGAACGTTGCCTGGGCGCCTACGTGCTCAACCGCAAAACCGGCGAAGTCGATACCTTCGGCGCACGCTTCGTGATCCTGGCGTCCGGCGGCGCCGCCAAAGTCTATCTATATACAAGCAACCCCGACGGAGCCTGCGGTGATGGCATCGCCATGGCCTGGCGTTCGGGTTGCCGGGTGGCGAACCTGGAGTTCAATCAGTTCCACCCCACCTGCCTCTATCATCCGCAAGCCAAGAGTTTCCTGGTAACCGAGGCCCTGCGCGGCGAAGGGGCTCATTTGAAGTTGCCGAACGGCGAACGCTTCATGCAGCGCTTCGACTCACGTGCAGAACTGGCGCCACGGGACATCGTCGCCCGCGCCATTGACCACGAGATGAAGCGCCTGGGTGTCGATTGCGTCTACCTCGACATCAGCCACAAACCCGAAGCCTTCATCAAATCGCACTTCCCGACCGTCTACGAGCGCTGCCTCGGCTTCGGCATCGACATCACCAAACAACCGATCCCGGTCGTGCCGGCCGCGCATTACACCTGCGGCGGCGTGATGGTCGATCAACAGGGCCGCACCGACGTCCCCGGTCTGTACGCCATCGGCGAAACCAGCTTCACCGGTCTGCACGGTGCCAACCGCATGGCCAGCAACTCGCTGCTCGAATGCTTCGTCTATGCCCGTTCAGCGGCGGCGGACATTCTCGAGCAACTTCCCGATGTGGCGATTCCACACGCCCTGCCCGCCTGGGATGCCAGCCAGGTGACCGACTCCGACGAGGACGTGATCATCGCCCACAACTGGGACGAATTGCGGCGCTTCATGTGGGACTACGTGGGCATCGTGCGTACCAACAAGCGCTTGCAACGGGCTCAGCATCGGGTGCGTCTGCTGCTGGACGAAATCGACGAGTTCTACAGCAACTATAAAGTCAGTCGCGATCTGATCGAGCTGCGCAACCTGGCGCAAGTGGCGGAACTGATGATCCGTTCCGCCATGGAACGCAAGGAAAGCCGAGGCCTGCATTACACCCTCGACTATCCGGACCTGCTGCCCGAAGCACTCGACACTATTCTGGTGCCGCCCACCTACGCCGGCTGAACTTCAGGCGAACCCGCAGGCGCCGGTGCAGATCCGCCGCCTGCGCATCCCGCGGCACGCAGATCGATCTGACTCGCCGCTCACCACGCAATCGAAAGCGCAGCACCACGATCAGCGGCAGCGCCAGGCTGTCCGGGCGCAATTGCACCGCCTGCCAGCCATCGGCCCGATTCCACAATTGCCAGCCATCGACGTCACGACGCAATCCGCAAAATGCCTTGGGATGACTCAGCAGAATCTGCCGCGGCAACACCCGCGCAGCATGGCCGAGACACGCGAAAGCCCCGAGCAACCCGGCCCAGAATGGAATCGATAACAGAAACAGAGAACCCAGCGCGAATGCCTGGGCCAGCAGATACGCCGCCAGCAACTGCCGTGAGGCATGCCAGCGGCATTCAAACGTGTTACTTGGGCTGGACACGATCCAGAATCATGCGAACCATGCGTTGCAGCTCGGGATCTTCCGATTCGCTGCGCTCCATGAACCAGCCGAACATGTCCTGATCCTCGCACTCGAGCAGGCGGACATACAGCGCGCGATCCACCTCGTTCAGATTGGCGTAGACCTCTTTCACGAACGGCACCAGCAACACGTCGAGTTCCAGCATGCCGCGACGGCTGTGCCAAAAGAGGCGATTCAGTTCAACTTGTTCGACCATGGAGCCCTCCTCAAATAGGCCGCAAGTATACAGGCCCGAAGCGGCCCGAACAGTCGGCTTTGGTCGGGCACCATCGATCCTTTATGAACTACCCATTTCAACACCGCCCCCTTATGATGTGCCCCAGTCTATTTACCCTGCGATGACCCATGGCCGATTCTGCTTTTTTCTGCACCCTGTCTCATGAAGGCGTTCTCGCGGTTCGCGGCGCGGATGCCGGCAAATTCCTGCAAGGCCAGCTGACCTGCAACATCAATTATCTGAGCGAAACCCAGGCCAGCCTCGGCGCCCGCTGCACGCAGAAAGGCCGGATGCAGTCGAGTTTCCGCATCGTGCTGGAAGGCGACGGCGTGCTGCTGGCGATGGCCGGCGAGCTGCTGGAGCCGCAACTGGCGGACCTGAAAAAGTACGCAGTGTTCTCCAAATCGAAACTGACCGACGAAAGCGCCTCCTGGGTGCGCTTCGGCCTCGATGATGGCGATGCGGTCCTGAGCAGTCTGGGCCTGGAACTGCCGGCAGACACCGACAGCGTGGCCCGCAACGAAGGGCTGATCGCTATTCGCGTCTCCCCTAATCGTGCCGAACTCTGGGTGCCCGCCGATCAGGCCGACACCATCAAAGGCAAGCTGTCCGCGCAATTGACCGAAGCCGAACTCAATCAATGGCTGCTGGGCCAGATCCGTGCCGGGATCGGCCAGGTCATGCCGAGCACCCGCGAGTTGTTCATCCCGCAGATGCTCAATCTGCAAGCCGTCGGCGGCGTGAGTTTCAAGAAAGGCTGCTACACCGGCCAGGAAATCGTCGCGCGCATGCAGTACCTGGGCAAACTCAAGCGTCGCCTGTACCGCGTGCAACTGGACGCCGCTGAGCTGCCGGAGCCCGGCACCCCGCTGTTCGCCCCGAGCCACGGCAGTTCGATCGGCGAAGTGGTGCTGGCCGCCCGTACCGAAAAGAATATTGAACTGCTGGCGGTGTTGCAGGCCGAAGCTGCCGAAGCGGGCGACTTGCATCTGGGCTCGGCCGAAGGTCCGGCGCTGCACTTGCTCGACCTGCCATACGAACTGGATCGCGACCGCGAAATCCAGCGTTGATCGCAGCATTTGTTGCAACACCCTAGAGAAACGACATGAGTGAGCTGGCGGATAAGGTCCAACAGGATTTGGTTGAGGCCATCGATAACGATGACCTGGTTCTGCCAACGTTACCGGAAGTGGCCCTGCAGATTCGCAAGGCCGCCGAAGACCCGGACATCAGCGTCAGCGACCTGAGCAAAGTGATTGGCCGCGACACGGCGCTGTCGGCGCGTCTGATCAAAGTGGTCAACAGCCCGCTGCTGCGCGCCACCCAGGAAGTCACCGACCTGCACACCGCCATCACCCGGCTCGGCGTCAACTACAGCAGCAACCTGGCGATCGGTCTGGTGATGGAGCAGATCTTCCACGCCCGCTCCGACGTGGTCGAACAGAAAATGCGCGAAGTCTGGCGCAAGAGCCTGGAGATCGCCGGCGTCAGCTACGCCCTCTGCCGCCGTTACACCCAGCTCAAGCCCGATCAGGCTGCGCTCGGTGGACTGGTTCATCAGATCGGCGTATTGCCGATCCTGACCTACGCCGAAGACCACTACGAATTGCTGTCCGACCCGGTCAGCCTCAATCATGTGATCGACCACATTCACCCGTTGCTCGGCGACAAGCTGCTGCGGGTCTGGGAGTTTCCGGAGCGTCTGGTGGAGCTGCCGGGGCTGTATCAGGACCTCAAGCGCGAATCGCAGCAGATCGATTACGTCGACATCGTGCAAGTGGCCAGCCTGTATTGCCATAAGGACACCGATCACCCGATCGCCCGCATCGATCCGTTCAGCGTGCCGGCATTCCGCAAGCTCGGCATCGATCCGGAAAACAAGGCGCTGTGCGCCGACCTGGAAGAATCGCGGTCGATGTTCTACTGATCAACCGGCGACAAAACTCACCCGTACCTTCAACCCCGCCTGCTCACCATCGTGCAAACTGATCTGCGCCAGATGCGCGCGGCAGATCTCCCCGACAATCGCCAGCCCCAGCCCGGAACCGGCCACTTGCTGGTTGCGCCGGTAAAAACGTTCGAACACCCGATCCCGCTCCTCCAGCGGAATCCCCGGGCCATCGTCTTCAACCTCCAGCACCGCCGGCGCCGTGACCCGCAGAATCACGTTGCCGCCCGGCGGCGTGTGCGCCAGCGCGTTGTCCACCAGATTGCTCAGCAATTCATTGAGCAATGTCGGCTCGCCGCGCAGCCACACCGGCTCGTCCGCCTCCAGCGCCAGCGCAACACCCCGCGCGTGGGCCAACGGCGCCATGGCCATGCCCAGCTCACGAGCCAACTGACTCAGATCGAGCAACTGTGCACCACCCTCGGCAATCGCCCGGGCGCCGTTTTCCACTCGGGCCAGCGACAGCAACTGATTGGCCAGATGGGTCAGGCGATCCGTGCTTTGTGCCGAGGATTCCAGCGTTTCGCGCCAGGTCTGCGGCTCGTTCGAGCGCAAGCCCAGTTCAAGCCGCGCCTTGAGCGCCGCCAATGGCGTGCGCAGTTCATGGGCTGCATCGGCGATGAATTGCGCCTGCCGCTCGAACTGGCCACGCAGGCGTTCGGTGAAATGGTTGAGCGCACGCACCAGCGGCGACAACTCATGCTGGACTTCCACCAGCGGCAACGGACGCAAGTCGTCAGGCTGGCGCTCTTCCACTGCCGTGCGCAGACGTTCGATCGGCCGCAACGCAGCGCTCACCGCAAACCACACCAGCAACAACGCGCCAATCGCCAGCATCCCCAGCCGCAGCAAGGTATCTGCCGCCAGACTGCGGGCCATGCTGACGCGCGCCTCATCGGTTTCGGCAACGCGGATTTCAGCCATGCCGTTCATGTTCGGCTCGCTGACCGCTTTGAGCAGGCTGACCACACGCACGTTCTGGCCCTGATATTTCGCGTCGTAAAACCGCGCCAGAGCGGGATAGCTGTCGGTTCTCGGGGTGCCTGGCGGCGGGCCCGGCAGGTTTTCATAACCGGAAATCAACTTCTGGTTGATGTCGTTGACCTGGTAATAGATGCGCCCTGCACTGTCGTAAGCGAAGGTGTCGAGCGCCACGTAAGGCACGTCGGCACTGAGGCTGCCATCGCGCTGCGAAAGACCGGCGGCGATAGTTCGCGCCGAGGCCAGCAGCGTGCGGTCGTAGGCGGTGTCGGCAGCTTCGCGACCGTTCCAGTACGCACTCAATCCGCTGGCGAGCATCAACACCACCAGCAGCAGTGCGAGGTTCCACAGCAACCGCCAGCGCAGGCTGCTGGGCTTATGCATCGCGGCTTTCCAGCAAATAGCCCAGACCGCGGAAGGTCACGATGGCCACCGAATGGCCGTCGAGCTTCTTGCGCAGGCGGTGCACGTAGATTTCGATGGCATCGGGGCTGGCCTCTTCGTCGAGACCGAACACCTGCGCAGCCAGTTGCTCCTTGCTCATCACTCGACCCGGACGGGCGATCAGCGCTTCGAGCACCGCTTGTTCGCGAGAAGTCAGTGTCAGCAATTCATCGCCGAGGGTGAAGCGCCGGGTGTCGAGGTCATAGGCCAGCACACCGCAGCGCTGCTGGCGTTCGCCGCCAAGCACGCTGCGGCGCAACAGGGCCTTGACCCGCGCTTCGAGTTCGGTGAGTTCGAACGGTTTGGCGAGGTAATCGTCAGCGCCGAGATTGAGCCCGTGGACCCGATCCTTGACGTCGCTACGAGCGGTCAGCATCAGCACCGGCAGGTTCTTGCCCCGGGCCCGCAGGCGCGCCAGCACCTCAAAACCGTCCATGCGCGGCAGGCCGACATCAAGGATCGCCACCGCGTATTCCTCGCTGCCCAGGGCCAGGTCAGCGGCCACGCCATCGTGCAAGACATCCACGGTCAGACCGGTGCTCTTGAGCGCCTGGGCAACGCTTTCGGCCAGCGGCAAATGGTCTTCGACGAGCAGGACACGCATGGATCTCTACCTCATTCAGGGATGGCCGACGCCATTCTTTGCGGCGGAGTTTACAGCCGCAACCGCCACTGTGAAGCCTGAAAACACGCGAAAGAATACTGAAAGGTTAGCGAAAGGTTGGGCCGTTAGAGTCGCTTCACCGAAGGTCCCGACTGCCGACCTTCGCCGTTTTGTCTGTCCATACACCGTAGCTTCAAAACGTAGCTCTCGAAAAACGCCTCGATGCGTTTTCGCCAATAAGAACAATAACGAGGTACTGCACCATGCTGTCCACACAGCTTCAGGTTGACCCGTTTCATTCTTCCTCTCGAATTTCCCCGTTTTCGCTTGTCAGCGCCGTCGTCGGCTGCGCGGCGTTCAACCCGTCCGGGTCTGAGCCTGTTAGCCTGCGCGCGCGAAACCGCCGCACCTGAAACATCCCCAAAAACAACAACTCCCGTGGAGACACTCATGAACCGATCCCTGCGCCGTTTCGCCCTCGCTGCCGGTTGCGTGCTGTTCGCCGGCCAACTGATGGCCGAACCGAAACGCCCCGAATGCATTGCCCCCGCCTCCCCCGGCGGCGGTTTCGACCTGACCTGCAAACTGGCGCAAAGCGCGCTGGTCAACGAAAAACTGCTGACCAAACCGATGCGCGTGACTTACATGCCCGGCGGCGTCGGCGCGGTGGCGTACAACGCCGTTGTGGCGCAGCGTCCGGCCGATGCCGGCACGCTGGTGGCGTGGTCCAGCGGATCGCTGTTGAACCTGGCCCAGGGCAAGTTTGGTCGGTTCGATGAAACCAACGTGCGCTGGCTGGCGGCGGTCGGCACCAGCTACGGCGCCATCGCGGTGAAAAGCGATTCGCCCTACAAAACCCTCGATGATCTCGTGCAGGCGCTGAAGAAAGATCCGAGTTCCGTGGTCATTGGCTCCGGCGGTACCGTCGGCAGCCAGGACTGGATGCAGACTGCGCTGATCGCCAAAGCCGCCGGGATCAACCCGCGCGACCTGCGTTACGTCGCCCTCGAAGGGGGCGGCGAGATCGCCACCGCCCTGCTTGGCGGTCATATCCAGGTCGGCAGTACCGACATTTCCGACTCCATGCCGCATATCCAGAGCGGCGACATGCGCCTGCTGGCCGTGTTTGCCGAGAAACGCCTGGACGAGCCGGAAATGAAGGACATTCCTACCGCGCGCGAACAAGGCTACGACATCGTCTGGCCGGTGGTGCGCGGTTTCTACCTCGGGCCAAAAGTCAGCGATGAAGACTACGCCTGGTGGAAAGACTCCTTCGACAAACTGCTGGCCTCCGACGACTTCGCCAAGCTGCGCGATCAGCGTGAACTGTTCCCGTTCGCCATGACCGGTCCCGAGCTGGACACCTACGTCAAGAAACAGGTGGCGGACTACAAGGTGCTGGCCAAAGAGTTCGGCCTGATCCAGTGATCGTCTCTGTCTAGCGTCCATGGCCCTCTCGCCGGGGCCATGGCAGGAGTTCCCTCATGCTTATTCAACGCATTTTTGCCTCGGTGCTGTTGCTGGCCTGTGCCGGCCTGGCACTGATGGCGTGGCCGTATCAGGCGGCTTTTTCCTACGAACCGGTGGGCCCTCGGGCGTTTCCATTGCTGATGCTCGGCCTGATGAGCCTGGCGCTGCTGTACATGGTGTTCCGCCCGGCGCCGATCAAACACAGCGAGGACGAACCGCCGCTGGATCGCGAAACCCTGACCAAGATCGCGATCTGCGTCGCCCTGCTGCTGGTGTTCGCCGGTTTGTTCGAACCGCTGGGCTTCATCCTCAGCAGCATTCTGATCGGTATTCCGATGGCGCGCCTGTATGGCGGGCGCTGGGTGCCCAGCGTCATTGTCACGACGCTGATGGCGATTGGTTTGTACGTGCTGTTCGACCGCGTGATGGACGTACCGCTGCCCCTCGGCCTGCTCGACGTTCTGGAGAACTGATATGGATACTCTCGGTTATTTGGGTCAGGGCTTCGGCGTCGCGCTGAGTCCGTACAACCTGGTCACGGCCCTGACCGGCACGTTGATCGGCACCGTGGTCGGGTTGTTGCCGGGCCTGGGCCCGATCAATGGCGTGGCGTTGCTGATCCCGATTGCATTCGCCCTCGGGCTGCCGCCGGAATCGGCACTGATCCTGCTGGCAGCGGTTTATCTGGGTTGCGAATACGGCGGCCGGATCAGCTCGATCCTGCTGAACATTCCGGGCGAAGCCTCCACCGTGATGACCACCCTCGACGGTTACCCGATGGCCCGCAAAGGCCTGGCTGGCGTGGCGCTGTCGTTGTCGGCATGGAGTTCGTTCATCGGCGCCTTCATCGCCACCTGCGGCATGGTGCTGTTCGCCCCGCTGCTGGCGAAATGGGCGATTGCCTTCGGTCCGGCGGAATACTTCGTGTTGATGGTGTTCGCGATTGTCTGTCTCGGCGGCATGGCCGGTGACCGACCGTTGAAAACCTTCATCGCGGCGTTGATCGGCCTGTTCCTGTCCAGCGTCGGCATTGACGCCAACAGCGGTGTTTATCGCTTCACCGGCGACAACATTCACCTGACTGACGGCATTCAGTTCGTGGTGCTGGTACTAGGCCTGTTCTCGATCAGCGAAATCCTTCTGCTGCTGGAGAAAACCCATCGCGGCCAGGAAGCGGTGAAAGCCACCGGGCGGATGATGTTCAACTTCAAGGAAGCGGCGTCGGTGTTCGTGGTGAACATCCGTTGCGGCCTGCTCGGTTTCATCATGGGCGTGTTGCCGGGTGCCGGTGCGACCCTCGCCAGCGCCGTGGCCTACATGACCGAGAAACGCATCGCCGGCGCCAGCGGCAAGTTTGGCCAGGGCGACGCCCGCGGCCTCGCCGCACCGGAAACCGCCATCGGTGCCTCCGCTTGCGGCGCGCTGGTGCCGATGCTGACCCTCGGCGTTCCGGGTTCGGGCACCACGGCGGTGATGATCGGCGCCCTGTCGCTGTACAACATCACTCCCGGCCCGCTGCTGTTCCAGCAACAACCGGACATCGTCTGGGGCCTGATCGCCTCGCTGTTCATCGCCAACATCATGCTGGTGATTCTGAACATCCCGATGATCCGCATCTTCACCCGCATCCTCGCCGTGCCGAACTGGGCACTGGTGCCGGTGATCGCGATCATCACCGGGATCGGTGTGTACGCCGTACACGCGACCACGTTCGACCTGTTCCTGATGGTCGGCATCGGCATCTTCGGCTACATCCTGCGCAAACTGGATTTCCCGCTGTCGCCAGTGCTGCTGGGGTTCATCCTCGGCGGGCTGATGGAGCAGAACCTGCGCCGGGCGCTGTCGATTTCCAACGGTGCGCTGGAGATTCTCTGGTCGAGCCCGATCACCTTCGGCGTCTGGGTGTTGACTGCCATCATGTTGCTGATGCCGCTGCTGCGCATCTGGCGCAAACGCTCGGCCGCGCAACGCGCCGTTGCCGATGTCTGATCGGCTCTCCCTCAAAACCTGGTGGGGAACCCCGCTGGTCGGTCTGCTTGGCGGTTACATCGCCAGCCAGATCGGCTGGCCGCTGCCGTGGATGGTCGGCTCGTTGCTGGCGATCATCCTGGTGCGCTGCCTGACCCCGTGGCAATTGACCGAAATCCCTGGCGGCCGCAAGTGCGGCCAGTGGATCGTCGGGATCGGCATCGGCCTGCATTTCACCCCGCTGGTGATGGAGCAGGTGCTCGGCCACTTCGGCCTGATCTTCTTCGGCGCGCTGGTCACCAGCCTGTCAGCGGTGGTCGGCGTGTGGCTGATGCGCCGCACCGGCGAGGATCGCGCCACGGCGTTTTTCTCCAGCATGCCCGGCGGCTCCGGGGAGATGGTCAACCTCGGCGCCCGCAACGGCGCGCTGCTCAGCCATGTCGCGGCCGGGCAGAGTCTGCGGGTGTTGGTGGTGGTGTTGTGTGTTCCGGCGGCGTTCAAGTATCTGCTGGGTGACGGCACCCCGATTTCACACGCCGGCAGCGTCGATTGGCGCTGGCTGGCGATTCTTTTTCCGGCGGGCGGCCTGCTCGCCTGGCTCTGGCAACGTCTGCGTCAACCTAACCCATGGCTGTTCGGTCCGCTGCTGGTCAGCGCGGCGGTGAGCATCGGCTGGGACCTGCACATCGGCCTGCCCAATGGCGGCAGCCAGATCGGCCAGTGGTTGATCGGCAGTGGGCTGGGTTGCCACTTCAACCGCCAGTTCTTCCGCCGCGCGCCATCGTTCATGGGGCGCACGTTGATCGGCACGGCACTCACCATGTTGATCGCGACACTGGCGGCGTTGGGATTGAGTGCGCTGACCCATCTGGACCTGCGCTCGCTGACGTTGGGCATGATGCCCGGCGGGATCGCCGAGATGAGTCTGACGGCGGAAACCCTGCAACTGTCGGTGCCGCTGGTGACCGCAATGCAGGTGATGCGGCTGCTGTTCGTGTTGTTTCTGGCGGAACCGTTGTTCAAATACTGGAACCGTAATCCCGAAGCCTGAGCCGGTTTTTGATCGTTCCCACGCTCTGCGTGGGAATGCAGCCCGGGACGCTCCGCGTCCCAAAGCGGACGCAGAGCGTCCATTGAGGCATTCCCACGCGGACGGTTCGACGCCTCGACGTGGGAACGAAATTAGCCGCCAGCCCCTGAGCATCAGACCACCGACGGCAGGCGCCACTCGATCGGCGCTTCGCCATTCTGCTCCAGGAATTTATTGGTGCGGCTGAAATGCCCGCAACCAAGGAAACCGCGATAAGCCGACAGCGGCGACGGGTGCACCGAGGTCAGTACCAGATGTTTGGTGGCATCGATCAGCTTCTGCTTGCTCTGCGCATGGGCGCCCCAGAGCATGAACACCAGATGCGGCTGTTTCTGGCTGACCACTTCAATGATCCGATCCGTGAAGAACTGCCAGCCCTTGTCCTTGTGCGCATTGGCGTTGGCCCGCTCGACGGTCATGGTGGTGTTGAGCATCAGCACACCCTGATCGGCCCAGCTCTGCAGATAGCCGTGATTGGGGATGTCGATGTTCAGGTCGCGCTTCAACTCTTTATAGATGTTGACCAGCGATGGCGGCGCCGGCACGCCCGGTTGCACCGAAAAGCACAAGCCGTGGGCCTGGCCCGGGCCGTGGTACGGATCCTGGCCGAGGATGACCACTTTTACCTTGTCCAGCGGCGTCGAGTTCAACGCGTTGAAGATCATCGGGCCCGGCGGATAGATTTCCTTGCCGGCCGCCCGCTCCTGCTGCAGAAAAGTGCGCAACTCTGCCATGTAGGGCTGGTCGAATTCGGCACGCAGTGCCTCCTTCCAGCTCGGTTCGAGTTTGATACGGTCGTCAGCAGTCATGGTCATACCCGGCAAAAACAATGGGGCGAACCCTAGGAAAGCCGACCACGCTTGTCAATTGATCTGACGCAGATCCGGCACTTTCCCACACAGCGATCATACTGATCGTTCAAATTCCCGATCGAGGTCACGATGAATCTGCACTTCGAAGAACTCACCGGCACCGACGGCGCGCGCATCGGCGTGGCCACGCTGGATGCCGAAAAGTCGCTCAATGCGCTGTCCCTGCCGATGATCCACGCCCTGAGCGACAGACTGAACGCCTGGGCAAAGGATCCGCAAATCGTCTGCGTGCTAATGCGCGGCAACGGCGCCAAGGCGTTCTGCGCCGGCGGCGAAGTCCGCAGCCTGGTGGAAGCCTGCCGGGCCCATCCCGGTGAGGTGCCGCCGCTGGCCGCCCAGTTTTTCAACGCTGAATACCGCCTGGACTACAGCCTCCACACCTATCCGAAACCGTTGATCTGTTGGGGTCATGGTTATGTACTCGGCGGCGGCATGGGCCTGTTGCAAGGCGCGAGCATCCGGATCGTCACGCCGAGCAGTCGTCTGGCGATGCCGGAAATCAGTATCGGCCTGTACCCGGATGTCGGTGCCAGTTGGTTCCTGTCACGACTGCCGGGCAAGCTCGGTTTGTTCCTCGGCCTGACCGGCGCGCGCATGAACGGTCGTGATGCGATCGATCTGGACCTGGCCGACCGCTTCCTGCTCGACGAACAGCAGCAGGAACTGATCGACGGCCTGTTGCAGTTGAACTGGCAGGAACAGACCGCCATGCAGCTCAACAGCCTGCTCAAGGCGCTGCAGCAGGAAGCCGTGGCGCAGATGCCCGAGGCGCAATGGCTGCCGCGTCGGCAGCAGATCGATGAATGGCTGGATGTCAGCGACGTGACCTGCGCCTGGAAAGCCATCAGCCTGCATCGCGACAGCAGCGACCCGTTGATTGCCCGTGCCGCGAAAACCATGAGTGAAGGTTCGCCGCTTACCGCGCATCTGGTCTGGGAACAGATCATCCGCGCCCGCCACATGTCGCTGGCCGAAGTCTTTCAGATGGAATACACCCTGAGCCTCAATTGCTGCCGGCATCCGGAATTCAGCGAAGGTGTCCGGGCGCGACTGATCGACAAGGATCACA
The DNA here is from genome assembly GCF_059424205.1 of Pseudomonas sp. GW456-12-1-14-TSB6. Lineage (NCBI taxonomy): Bacteria > Pseudomonadati > Pseudomonadota > Gammaproteobacteria > Pseudomonadales > Pseudomonadaceae > Pseudomonas > Pseudomonas sp. GW456-12-1-14-TSB6. Next base: position 50,392 of record NZ_JBWKZE010000025.1, on the reverse strand, counting down.
AACCGCACTGGCACTGGCCGGACATCGCCCGGGTGCCGGACGCGGTGGTCGAGGCGCACTTTCATAAGGTGTGGGAGGGGCGGCATCCGCTGGCGGATCTGTCGCAATACTAAAACCGATCATTGCCCGCGATGGCAGTCTCCTAAGCTCTGTCGCGGGAAGTTTGAGCCCGTTGCGAAACTATCTGCGATCAAACATTCAACTCGTAAAACGCGATTATTTCCTTCATTGCCCGCAACGCCTCCTCATCATTTCTCGGCAAGATGTCCTCTACGTCCCGTAACGGAGGTAGAGGGTGCAAAAGCTCAGCGAGTTGGTTCGCCGTGTAACTTTTAACAGCGCCCTCTTCTCCTTGAACGCTGATGAAGCTGATAGCGGCATCGTCTCCTGAAAAGTGTTCGGAGACACGTATCTTTGGAGACATGCCATAACTCACTACGATGACGAGATCATCCCGTTCACGGTGAAACTTGAGTTGATCAATCGACAGTCCGACCTCCGAAAAGTCTATACCGTCGGTTCCGCCACCGGCATTGACTACCAGATCTCGTCCGAGACCATCATATTTATAAACATCATTGCCCCCGCCACCGGACAAGGTGTCATTGCCCGGCCCACCGTAAAGCACGTCATCGCCTGAACCACCGCCGAGCAGATCATCTCCTTGCATCCCTCTTATTTCACCAGCGCCGCTGAGGGTGTCATTACCGCGACCGCCCACGAGCGGTAGAAAACGGTTGTCTCGAAAAGACTTAACCTGAGTAGCGTACTGAACGGTGATGCCATGATGATAAGTATCGGGGGCAATGCCTAAGCGGCTAACGACGTCTTTAAAATTGATGCTCGAGCCATCAGCAAACCTCAACCTTTCAATTCCGGAACCACTGAGATCGTTCGGATTGGGCAAAACGATTCGTACTTTTTGAGTTCCGCCCCATTCGATATCGAGTGCGGTGTACAGCATTTGGGCCCGAGGCGGTTGACGATGAGCACCACGCAGTGGGGCCGGTGAGAGTTCAATATTTACCGTCTCAACCAACACAGCGCCCCAGGTTAGCTTCAACTTATCTGGTTTCGCCTCTTCCGGAAGAACGACTGTATCAACATCAAGCCCCGCAAACTCTTCATGCCACCCAGAGACTCCAACCTCGGGACGCAAAAAAACAGGGTTAAGCACGTCGGCAATAATGGTGGTTGCGCCATCATGCGCTTCAACTATGTAAGTGTCGGGACCGTTTTCGCCGTAAAGCCAATCTTCTCCCGGCCCACTGATCAAATAATCGGTTCCCGCAGAGCCGAGCAGCGTGTCGTTGCCTGCGCCAGCCGATAAAAATGCACCCGGGATCCTATCGTTCACTCCGCCGTACTCAAGCACTGAATCAGCATAGGTAACCACCAAGTCATCTCCTGCACCGCCATGAAAGAGATTTCCCACTTCGAGATTTACCCTGCCGCCAGCGTCATTACCATGAACAACTTTTTGCTTGATCGTTTGGGTAGTAGAGCTCCAGCGAAACGCTTTACGAACAGTTTCATGATTTTCAAAACTGCCAGCGGGGTACACGTACCACCCCTTAATGGCGCCCGAGTGGTCTATATCTTCGACTACAGCATCACCCACGTTGAACGAGAACCCCGAATAACTGGAGCCAGACGGGTAATATTTTGGCTTTTGTTTCGGTAATTGCGCAGTTTCAGCTTTTACAAACTTGAACGTGGTTTTCGTTGCAGAAATTGACTGCCTTTCAGTCACCACGGCGTCAGCGGCAATCGCTCCCATCCACTCAGGTGTCTTGGAGAAGACCCCGGCTTCAACGTCCTCATGGATCAATTCGGCGCTGATGGCATAACCACTTTCGTCGGTAGCAATATGACTTCTAACCCAAACACCCTGATCGTTCAGTGCAAATCCTGATGCCTGCCTGTCCGCTGAGCGCTTTGCTTTCAGTTCCGAAAGAAAAAGGCTATCCCAGTCGATGTGACGACTGGTTTCACTACCTTCCCTCTCAGTAGAAGCGGCTAAGTCATCGGGCAGTGTCTGGACGACTGCTTCGCTCTCAATGTCCTGCATTTTTCCGGCATCGGGCACCGTAGCAATTGTCGCGGACGGATCTCTTACATCTACCGGTTGCACCGTTAATTTGATTACATCCTGGAAATTCAGGATCACGCCGTCGCTTAACCTGAACGTAGAACCTGCCCACTTTTCATGGTGAAGAATCAGAAGCGCGTCACCAATACCATTCGACAGCCGCAACGCCGTGCCCACATCAAGATTGACGATCTTGGCCTGCAAGTTCTCCGCAGAAAATCCATCACCAAAACTTACGACATTGTTGCCACCTGTATCGGTAACAACATCCAGTCCATCGCCTACTCCGAAGTAGAAAACATCGTTGCCCTGCATCCCTTCCAGATAATCGTTGCCGGCGCCACCCTCAAACACGTTATCGCCAGGGCCGCCGCGCAAATAATCGACTCCCTCCCCGCCAACCAGCGTGTCGTTTCCACCACTGCCCAGCAAAATGTCGTTGCCTGAGCCGCCGTCAAGATAATCGGCGCCATGTTCTGCTTCGGATGTTAGCTCGTAGTCCCCCACCAAAAAGTCATCATCGGCACCGCCCAAGAGCGTATCGGCGCCCAAACCACCCCAGAGCGTATCGTTTCCTGAATTACCTTGAATGTGGTCATCGTTGGTTCCTCCCGCTTTCAAGTTGGGCTCATCGCCATCCAGAGCATCTGCACCTGATCCGCCTACCAGTGTGTCGGAGCCACCCAACCCACGGAGTGTGTCGTCACCCGCACCGCCATCGAGATAATCATCACCGTGATAACGAATCGGGTGTTCATGGTAATCACCGACCAATTCGTCGTTACCGCTGCCACCGAAAAGTAAGTCATCCGCACCTCCGCCCCAGAGGGTATCGTCCCCCGCGCCGCCATCCAGAAAATCACTCCCGAAAAAATGCGACGCATCACCCGAAATTCCTTGCAGTACGCTGTCATCTCCGTTCAGAACATCATTGCCAGCGCCACCGTACAGCACGTCGTTACCACCGTTGCCGGCTAGAGCGTCATCGCCATCGCCGCCCTGCAAAAAATCGTTGCCATGATGGCTGCCGTGGAGACCGCCACTCCAATCGAGGTTGTCTCCAAACAATGTGTCATTGCCACTCCCGCCAGCCAGCGTGTCATTACCTCCCTCCCCGGCCAACGTGTCGTCTTCACTTCCGCCGTCAAGCAGATCATCTCCCCAGCCTCCATTGATAAAGTCCCGGCCCCCTTGGCCATAGAGAACGTCATCGCCTCCCTCCAAGGGTTGGTTCAAAGAGGAGTTCTCGAAGACGGTACGAAAGCTAGTGACTCCACCGGGGATTTGAACGTTGATTTGCTTGTATTCCCAATTTTGCTCATGTGCGCCCGTTGCTTCATCACCGGATAAATTGTCATCACCAGCTCCCCCGACCAAGGTGTCTCGACCGATCCCGCCGAGCAGCACGTCTCGCGAGGCAGTGCCGACAAGCAGGTCATCACCCTGCCCACCATCCAGCCAGTCGCCGCGGCTGGCCTTTCCCTTTGCGGCATCAGCCAAGGCTTTTTCGAGCGTCGACTGCTTGTCGCCGAACAAGCGGTCGTTCCCGTCTTTGCCAAACAATCGGTCAGAACCGCCAAGACCAACGATCAGGTCGTCTTTCGGTGATCCATAAAGCAAGTCGGCTTTGTTCCTCTGCTTAACATTAGGCAAAAGCAAGGCGTTGCCCAATTCATCGTAGGAAGGCTGATCTCCGCGAACATTGGGGTCGTTATCTTTAATTTTCCAGTCGCCTTGAAGGACCAGATCGGGAGCGGGGAACGCCTGGTCCTGGTAATCAGGAAGATCAATGCCGAGCATCCCCGGCTTGAAGTTCTTTATGACGATGAGATCACTCAGTCCGTATTGAATGTTCAGCGTGTTTTCAGCCAGATCTTCAATGAGCGTCAAGCTGATGGCTCGATCTTCCGTAAGCCAGATATTGCTGAGCGGAGCACTGCGTTCGAGAGGTGGGATCGGAAGTCCATTTATCAGCAACGCGCCCCCAACGTGCGCATCAAAAATTTCGTCGATTCCATCTCCGCTGGAGAACTCATACCGATCGTTACCCGGCCCACCACTGAGAGAGTCGTTACCCTTGCCACCCACCAACACATCATCACCGGCCATACCGTACAACACATCATTGCCATCGCCGCCTGTTAAAGAGTCATTGCCGCGAGCCCCCTGGATAAAATCATTACCGGAAAGTCCGCTGATTGAATCGTTGCCGCCACCGCCGTAAAGATGATCGGTATTCGTTCCGCCACCAAATGATCGTCCGCCATCATCACCAAACATGACCAGAGGGTTTGAGACGCCTGTGGTCATCGGGGCCTGTTTGCCCGAAGCCAAATCCGAATAGGAAAAGGTCTGGACAGTATTTCGACCGAACGATCCATTGGTTCGGGCAATCAGCCGGGCCAGCATTTCCGAGCGATCAGCAAGCCACTGCTCAGTGATGAAACCCTCCCCCGTTTCGGGATCGTAAAGCTCCAGTTCGCGTCCGGAAAAACCGTCGGCCCGCTCAATCACGATTTCGCTTAGTTGCTTGAGGGAATTGCGTAACGCGGCGCCGATTGGCGTTGCCTGACTGGCCAACGTTGCCCAGTCCTTGGCACTGCCATACTCGCCAATGGTTCTGGTAACGATGCTTTGCGATTGAGACGGAGAAAGTGCGGAGAAAAATGTGTAGGCGTTGGAGGCGAAGGTTTCGTCGGTGGTAGGTGTGGCGGCCGAGTTTCCGTCGTAGGTTCGCCTGAGCATGTCAAAGAAATCATTCAGGTTATATCGCAATATCAGGCTGACAATAGGTGAGATGGGCGTACCTTTCACCACATGCTGAATCAGCGGATTAATGCTGCCACTGGCAAGAGCGATGTTTATCTGTTCGGGCAGGACTGAAAACAGGCTCTCGACGATATTCAGTCCGAAATTCTTGATCACAGCGTGCAATGCAACACTGTATGAGTCCACGGCAAACAGAATATTCTTTAGATCGTCCAGCCTATTGACCTTAGCAAGATCATGATTACCTTTGATGTGGGAGTCCGGATCACCGGCGGAGATCAACCTCCAAGTTTCATATGGTTTTTCTCCACCCAACAGGCTGAAGCCGATTGTTCCAGACCATCCGGCGTTATGACGGGTCGCTGTATCAACGTTGCCAATATCATCACGAAATAGTACTTCACCAATCGCGCTCGCATCGATTTCTGCAATTTGGCTTATGGAGGGCACAGTCCATGGAGCCAAATCATGTTCAACGGAGCCTTTTATCAACGTATTCATGAGATTGACAGCCACCTGATTAGATGACTCTTGCATCTTCGAATCGCTGATTTTTTTATTTAACCTCAATTCCCCCTGCCGCAGGGTGTAGGCTCGGATCAACGCAGAGTAAGCGCCCACCCCGCCATTTGCATCAATTGCTACATCGAGCCAGAGTTTGGCATCTTTAAAAATTCCCATTACGTTCTCATCGAACGCAGAACCGTCTAAAAATTTCTCACCCAAAATATTCGACAATGTGCGATAAAGTACAGCACAGCTTCGCCCCTCCACTGCCATCGCAATATACTTTTCCTCCTCGACATTGAATTTCATTCCCTCACAAATATTTGCAGCCTGCAAAATTTCCGACTTTTCCAAATCACTGAATATATAGCTCATATTCACTTCCCTGTAATAATTGAATGTGAAAGATAGTCGCTGACAGCCTTAAGCGCTTCTGGAGCACCCCGCAAGCCCTCGGTACCCAAATGTATGCGAGCATCCCCACCTGCAAAGTCGAAATGGTGCAACTCGACCGTACAATACGTACGTAAACTCCCAAACTCCAAATTCTCCAACTGCTCCTTATTCATTTTCAAAAGATATGCTTTACTCAAACCACTGGCCGAAGCTTTAGATTCTGGCGAATTCAAACCATTACAATTTATCCTCCGTGGCGTTCCATCACGCCGGCGCCAGTCCTGCATAACAAAAGTTACAACAGAGAATTCATTTTTGATACTGGGTGGTGGCGCGGTAAGCCAAAGTTCAAGGCCTGGATAGTTCTTCAGTTTTACAACCAGATCATCCGGCCAATCCACATGCCGTCCGCCCATATTATGCGGCTCCGTGGTATCCCTTCTGGTGTAAAGTCTGGCGGAAACATTGTAATACGTCCAACTAATGGGTGGTTCTACCCCGTGAGCTTCATATTCCGGAAACAGTTCTTTTCCCGTCCACCAGAATGACCCTGAAAGAAGATCGGCAATACAGGAGCCGTCGCTCCTTAATGTCGATCCAAAATGGAATCCGGGAATCTTTGTCCGGTCCAGCAGGCTGCCGCCAAGTATCGGGACCTGCTCCATACCCGCCAGCTTCCTGCTGCACGCCCCTTGTTTCTTCTGATAAATCTCGCGCGCTACTGCGGCCTCCTCCCATCGAATACAGAAATCAACGACCCAATAACAGATCGCTAATAACACGCCATATTTAACTCCCCTTCTGCACTGGCGAAAAACTTCCTTGCGAGACATCTTAAGCATTTCAAATCTCCATTTTAAAATGACCAATCACATCACTTGAAACAACTCACCTCATCAACTCCTTAAACACTCCAAAGTAACCGCTTACTCCTTTAACCACATCGAATTCGCTTGCCTTCAACCTCGCCGCATCCTTCATAGACTCAAAACCAGCGAAAGACGTTAAAACCCTGCACACTGCCGTGGCGATTTCTTCAGCGTCAAAAAAATCAACAAGTATCCCGCTGATTCCATCTTCGATAACTTCCTGCACGGGAGCGGTATTTGAACCTACGACAACACAGCCAGATGCCATTGCTTCCAACAGAGACCAAGACAAAACAAACGGATATGTCAAATACACGTGAGCCTTTGAAAGACTCAGAACCGACCTGTATGTTTGATAAGGCAACTTCCCAACAAAGTGAACATTGGAAATATCAACATCCACCTCGGCGACCATCTTGCTTCGCCAGTTCGGGTATCCAATGGGCATCCGCCCATAACTGACATCATCCCCACCCACTACAATGACCTGCGCGCTCGGGCACTTTTCCTGAATATAGGGAATGGATCTCATAAAACTATGAAAGCCTCGGTAAGGTTCCAGGTTTCTGGCGACATAAGTCAAGATAGGCTGACCTGCTCTTATCACGCGCCCACTCGGCAGCGTTACAGATTCGACCTTTTCTGATTCGGCAAATTGAACAATGCCTTCGTGAATGACGCGGATTTTAGACTGATATGTATTAGGAAAAAGACCGCGCTGCCATTGTGTAGGTGCAATCCCGGCATCACACTGTTCAACATTCAGGAGATGCATCGAATTCAAGACTCTAAGCCTTGAAGTCGCGTCCATCGCACAGGGAAATTCAGGATCAAAACCAGAGTCGGCCCCGTGCGCTCGGTAATAGTACTCACAGAAATGAACTAGCGGCACATCGGGGTAAACATCTTTGACGAATAGCGATTCACCCCACCCAGGATGAGCGAGAACTACATCAGGCCAAAAGCCTGCCTGACTGATCCTCTTCAGTATTCGTTGAACTTGTTGCCCGTCCGAAACAGCTTCTTCATATTTATGCAAATAGTCATGAGCGCCATTAGTCATCTTCCTTGATGGTCGATATCGAAATAACTTTATCCCGGCAATACCTGGCGCTGTATCGCGTCCAATTGCAATGACGCCAAGACACCTGCGCAATGCTTCCAACGCCACATGACGAAATTGACCGGGAAAATTCTGATGAATGATAAGAAGATTCATATCTGAGCAATAACCCGCGCTTATACACATCCATGAAATTGAAGTTTTTCAACGTCAACATGTGCATACAAACGCTAACAAATGGTCAGAAATAAAACTGTAGGAGGGTTCCGAGAACCTCCTAGGAGATGGTGCAATCCACACCCACATAAAAAACAGGCACAAAAAAAGCGGCGCTCAATGCGCCGCTTTTTTGCGGGGGGTTACCAGCGGTTGCCGTGTCGGTTGTAGTCGCCACGTCCACTGTGACGGTCGTAGTTGCCACGACCCCGGCGGTCATCCCAGCCACCGCGACGGTGGTCGTCCCAGCGTCCGCGATCATGACCGTGCCAGCGACGGTTCTCGTAGTAGCGCGGGGCCGGTTGGTAGTAACGAGGCGCCGAGTAATAGCGTGGAGCCGGTTGGTAATAGCGCGGTGCTGGCTGGTAGTAGCGCGGCGCCGAGTAGTACGTGCTGCCGCCGCTGTAATAAGTGCCACCGCTGTAATACGAAGGTGCCTGCGATGTGTAGACCTCTGAGCTGTAGTAGCCATCTCCGTAGGAATAAGGGACGCATCCGCCAAGGGAAAAAAGCATCACGGTAAACAGAAGAATTCGGCGATACATGGCGGCCTCCTGGACCGCGGGTAGCCACACCAGCGACGCTGGCAGGCGTCAGTCTTTCATTCGGCGACTGACGAAATATCTGACAGCGATTTCGGCATCCGGTGCGTTTCTGCAACAACTTGAAACAAGTGATTGATGAAACCTTGTTCATACAGAAACGCCGTCATTCAGCCGCTGATTAGTGGTGCCCACCGTGGTATCCGCCGCCGTGATAACCCCGTCCGTAGCCGCCGCGATAGCCATGGCCGCCGTAGTAATAGCGAGCGCCACCGTAGTAACGCGGACCGTAATATCCACCGTAGTAATAGGGCGAGTAATAGCCGGGATAGTAGTAGGGCGTGGAGTAAACATCGTAACCGCCGGCGTAGTAGTAACAGCCGGACAGCCCTAGACCGAGCACTGCTCCCAGCAGCACCCGACGCAGCAATTTTGAAATACGCATGGCGGCCTCCTGAAAGACCTGTGACAGCAGTCGGCACAGACCGGCTGACATCAGATTTGACTGGCTGACCGGCAGCGAGTGCCCAACCCTCTCGGGCATCGGATCAGCGGCAGCGGACGCTGCATGACGGTGCAACCGCGCACCAACACAAAGCACCCACAGGCGTTTGCCATCCGCCGCAACGTCACGAAAGCCCGTAACAGAGGGCCCGTCCCGACTTGGCACGCCTCTCGCTTTAACAAACCCGTGCAGGAGTCATCACAGGTTCGCGGCACCACAATTTGCAATGGCTGACTAGGGTTCCGGCTCGCATCTGCGAGTGGCTGGTCCGAGAGTTGGCGACCTCCAGTTGAGGTTACACGGCGGGACAAAAGCCCGGGAGACAAGCCACCGTTCGCGGTGCCGCGTTGCCTTCCTGTCCGCCCTCGATCAACTGGAGAAGCCACCATGTCCCGACTACGTTTGCCCGCCCTGCTCGCCGCCGCGTTCGCCGCGTTTATCAGCACTCAATCCCCCGCCGCGCAGAAAGACCACTTCAGTGTCTGCTGGACGATCTACGCCGGCTGGATGCCATGGGAATACGCCGGCAGCCAGGGCATCGTCGACAAATGGGCGAAGAAGTACGGGATCAAGATTGATGTCGTGCAACTCAACGATTACGTCGAGTCGATCAACCAGTACACCGCCGGCCAGTTCGATGGCTGCACCATGACCAACATGGATGCCCTCACCATTCCGGCCGCCGGCGGCGTCGACAGCACCGCGCTGATCGTCAGCGATTTCTCCAACGGCAATGACGGCATCGTCCTCAAGGGCGAAGGCAAGAAAGTCGCCGACCTCAAGGGCATGGACGTCAACCTGGTCGAACTGTCGGTCTCGCATTACCTGCTGGCCCGCGCGCTGGACTCGGTCGACCTGACCGAAAAAGACCTGAAAGTGGTCAACACCTCCGACGCCGACATTTCCGCCGCCTTCAACACCGAGCAGGTCAACGCCGTTACCACCTGGAACCCGATGCTCTCGGACATCAAGGCCAAACCCGGTGTGACCGAAGTTTTCAACTCCAGCCAGATCCCCGGCGAAATCATGGACATGATGGTGGTCAACAGCGCCACCCTCAAAGACAACCCGGCCCTGGGCAAGGCGCTGACCGGCGCGTGGTTCGAAGTGGTCGACTTGATGAACGCCAAAAATGCCGCCGGCAAAGCCGCACTTGAGCACATGGCCAAAGCTTCGGGCACCGATCTGGCCGGATTCCAGGCGCAACTGGACACCACCAAACTGTTCGCCACGCCGAAAGAAGCCCTGGCGTTCGCCACCAGCAAGCAACTGCCGGAAACCATGCGCAAAGTTGCCGAGTTCTCGTTCCAGCACGGTTTGCTCGGCGAAGGCGCGAAGGACACCAGCGCCGTCGGCATGACCTTCGCCAACGGCGTGACCAGCGGCGACACCGGCAACCTCAAGCTGCGTTTCGATCCGACCTACGTGCAGATGGCCGCTGACGCCAAGCTGTAAGCCACGGAGGATTTGGCCATGCGCCTGATCAATCGCCACCCGGATCGCCCGAGTCGCCTGTTGCTGGTGATCCTGCCGTTCGCCCTGGTGCTGTTCGCCTATTTCATGGGCTCGGCCGAGCGCCTGGCGGACAATCCCAACGACAAGCTGCTGCCCAGTGCGGTGCAGATGACCGACGCGGTGAAACGCCTGGCCTTCAACGCCGACAGCCGCACCGGTGAATACCTGCTCTGGCAAGACACCGCGTCGAGCCTGCGACGCCTGGCCATCGGGCTCGGCATCGCGGCACTGGCCGGGTTATGCCTGGGCATGGCCGCCGGCACCCTGCCGCTGTTCGGCGCACCGTTGTCGCCATTGCTGACGGTGCTGTCGATGGTGCCACCGCTGGCGATTCTGCCGATTCTGTTCATCGTCTTCGGCCTCGGCGAGCTGTCGAAAGTGATGCTGATCGTGATCGGAATTACCCCGGCCCTCGCCCGTGATCTGGAACAGCGCGCCCGGGACATCCCCGTCGAACTGCTGATCAAGGCCCAGACCCTCGGCGCCTCGACCTGGACATTGATGCTGCGTGTGGTGCTGCCGCAACTGTTGCCGCGTCTGCTGATCTCGCTGCGGCTGATGCTCGGTTCGGCGTGGCTGTTCCTGATCGCCGCCGAAGCCATCGCCTCCACCGACGGTCTGGGCTACCGGATTTTCCTCGTGCGCCGTTACCTGGCGATGGACGTGATCCTGCCGTACGTGGTCTGGATCACCCTGCTCGCCTGGCTGATGGATTGGGGCCTCAAATACCTGACCCGTCGGGCATTTCCCTGGTATGAGGGGGCCGCCAAATGAGCTTCATCACGGTGAAAAACGTCTGGCAGCAATACGCCGACCAAGTGGTGCTCGAAGGCTTGAACCTCAACGTCAATGAGGGCGAGTTCTGCACGCTGGTGGGTGCTTCGGGCTGCGGCAAGTCGACCTTCCTGCGCCTGCTGCTCGGTCAGGAAACCGCCAGTCGCGGCGAGATTCTGCTCGACGGCCAGCCACTGGCGCGCGAGCCGGATGCCAGCCGTGGCGTGGTGTTCCAGCGCTACTCGGTGTTCCCGCATCTGAGTGTGCTGGACAACGTCGCCCTCGGCCTCGAACTGCCCCGGGCGCCACTGCTCGGGCGCTTGTTCGGCAGCGCGAAAAAAGACGCCCGCGAACAGGCTTCGGCGCTGCTGCAAAAAGTCGGCCTCGGCCATGCGCTGGACAAGTACCCCGCGCAGCTCTCGGGCGGCATGCAACAGCGGCTGGCGATCGCCCAGGCGCTGATCATGAAACCGCGGGTTTTGCTGCTCGACGAACCGTTCGGCGCGCTCGATCCGGGCATTCGCAAGGACATGCACGCGCTGCTGCTGGAGCTGTGGCGCGAAACGCAACTGACCGTGTTCATGGTCACCCACGACCTGTCCGAAGGCTTCAGCCTCGGCACTCGCCTGCTGGTGTTCGACAAGGTCCGCCTCGACCCGCACGCCCCCGGCGCCTATGGCGCCCGCATCACCTACGACATCCCTTTGAACAGCGACCGCCGCGCCCAACGCGCCGCCGTCGACGCCCTGCCCGCCGAGCTGGCCGGCACGCTTCGTATTGCCTGAGAGGACTGCTCCCATGACTGATTCGACCCAACTGTTTCCACCCTTCGCCGAAGAAACCCTGCCCGGCGGCGGCCACCGCTCCTTCGTCTTGAAGCGCGGGCAACTGCTGCGTCTGACCGACCTGCGCGGTGGGGCCAACGTCAGCCTGACCTTGCTCAACGCCAACGAAAAAACCGAACGCCTGAACCTGCCCGACAGCCTCAAATGCCAACACACCGCCAAGCTCACCACCGGCCATTGCCTGTACTCGGACATGGGCCGCGTGCTGGCCGCAATCACCGCCGACACCTGCGGCTGGAGCGACAGCCTCGGCGGTGTGCTGTGCGCTGAAGAGGTCGCGGAAAAATACGGCCAGGGCCGCTATCAGGAACTGCGCAACGGCTTCTTTCGCAACGGCACCGACAACCTGCTGGTGGAACTGGGCAAGTGGGGCCTGGGCCTGTCCGACCTGCTGATGACCCTCAACCTGTTCAGCCGGGTCAACGTCGATGAAGCCGGGCGCTTCCATTTCGTCGAAGGCCATTCGAAGGCCGGCGATTACATCGAGCTGTATGCACCGATGGACACCCTTGTCGTCCTCACTGCCCTGCAACACCCGATGGACCCGTCACCCGACTACGCGCCAAAACCACTGAAGCTGAGCTGGATGAACGCCGACGCCAGCGTCGCCGAGCACTGCCGTACCTCGCGCCCGGAGAACGAGCGCGGATTTATCAACACCGACCGTTTGTTTGCCTGAGGATCATCGCCATGTCAGTTGCTATCGCCACTTCGCAGAAACAACCCGACACTGCGGTGTACCGCGCCACCATTCCGGCCGGCGAACCCTGGCTGATGGAGGTCAAGGCCGGCCAGACCCTGCGCATCCTCGATCTTGAGGGCAATCAGGCAGTCGATACGCTGTTCTACAGCCTCGCCAATCCCCGCGAGCGCTACGACGTGCAACGTACATTGCGCCGACAGAACAGCGTGTACCTGAGCACCGGCAGCGTGCTGTATTCCAACCTTGGCAAACCGATGCTGACCATCATCGCCGACACCTGCGGCCGCCACGACACCCTCGGCGGCGCCTGCGCGCAAGAGAGCAACACCGTGCGCTACGCCCTGGAAAAACGCTACATGCACAGCTGCCGCGACAACTACCTGCGCGCCTGCGCCCACGACGGGCGTCTGGGCAAAGGTGATATCGGGCCGAACATCAATTTCTTCATGAACGTGCCGGTGACTGCCGAGGGCGGCCTGACCTTCGAAGACGGGATTTCCGCCCCCGGCAAATACGTCGACCTGCGCGCGGAGATGGACGTGATCGTGCTGATCTCCAACTGCCCGCAACTGAACAACCCGTGCAACGCCTACAACCCGACGCCTGCGGAGCTACTGGTATGGAACTGACATTCGTCCGTCTGCGCCGCTGGTTGTTTGCCCTGTGCCAGGCGCGCTCAGGCCAGTGCCTGAAAAAGTGAAGTGATTTCGCCGTCGGGGACGACCCTGGCGTCTGAACAAAAACGGCGGGACGGCCCGCCTCCCAGTCGAGCCCGCACCCTGCGCGGGCTCCGGGGGTTTCTCCATGTTCGAAAAAGTCCTGATTGCCAACCGTGGCGCGATTGCCTGCCGCATTCTGCGCACCTTGCGTGAACTGCACGTTGAAGGCGTCGCGGTGTACTCCGAAGCCGATGCCGCCAGCCTGCACATCCTGCAAGCGGACGAAGCCCACAGCCTCGGTGAAGGCGCAGCGGCCGGCACTTATCTGGCCGTCGAAAAAATCCTTGCCATCGCCAAAGCCACTGGCGCCACTGCGATCCACCCCGGCTACGGCTTCCTCTCGGAAAACGCCGCGTTCGCCGAAGCCTGCGCCAACCAGGGCATTGCCTTCATCGGCCCGACACCGGAGCAACTGCGGGTGTTCGGCCTCAAGCACACCGCCCGCGCCCTGGCCAAACAGCACGGCGTGCCGATGCTCGAAGGCACCGAACTGCTCGACAGCCTCGACGCCGCGCTGATTGCCGGCGCACAGGTCGGTTATCCGGTGATGCTCAAAAGCACCGCCGGGGGCGGTGGCATCGGCATGCGCGTGTGCCGTAACGCCAGCGAACTGAGCGAGTCGTTCGAGGCAGTGAAGCGCCTAGGGCAGAACAACTTCAGCGACGCCGGGGTGTTCATCGAGAAGTACATCCAGCGTGCGCGGCATCTGGAAGTCCAGGTGTTCGGTGATGGCCACGGCGCGGTGATCGCCCTCGGCGTTCGCGACTGCTCGGTGCAGCGGCGCAATCAGAAAGTCCTCGAAGAAACCCCGGCACCGAACCTGCCCGAAGGCATGGCAGATGAGCTGTGTGCGGCGGCGATCAAACTGGCCAAAGCAGTGAATTACCGCAGCGCCGGCACCGTCGAATTCGTTTTCGACAGCGATGCGCAGCGCTTCTATTTTCTGGAAGTGAACACCCGGTTGCAGGTCGAACACGGCGTTACCGAACAGGTGTGGGGCGTCGATCTGGTGCGCTGGATGGTCGAGTTGGCGGCCGGTGACTTGCTGCCGCTGGCCAAGTTGTTTGCAGGCCTGCAACCGCAGGGCCATGCGATTCAGGCACGGCTGTATGCCGAGGATCCGGGCCGCGATTTCCAGCCCAGCCCCGGCTTGCTGACGGCGGTCGATTTCCCCGTCGCCGATGGCCGGCATCTGCGCATCGACACCTGGGTCGAGGCCGGCTGCGAGATCCCGCCCTACTTCGATCCGATGATCGCCAAAGTCATCAGCTGGGCGCCAACCCGCGAACAGGCCCGCGCCGAACTGCACCAGGCCCTCGGCGACAGCCTGCTGTACGGCGTGGAAACCAACCGCGATTACCTGCGGCAGATTCTGCTCGATACGCCGTTCGCCAGCGGCCAGCCCTGGACCCGTTGCCTGGAAGGCCTGGTGTACCGGGCCAACACGTTTGAAGTGCTGAGCGCCGGCACCCAGACCAGCGTCCAGGACTACCCCGGTCGCCTCGGTTACTGGGCGGTCGGCGTGCCACCTTCGGGGCCGATGGACAGCCGCGCGTTGCGCCTGGGCAATCGCTTGCTGGGCAATGCCGAAGGCGCGGCGGCACTGGAAATCACCATGAACGGGCCGCTGCTGCGCTTCAATTGCGATGCGGTGGTGGCGGTGACCGGGGCACCGTTGGCGCTGACCCTCGACGGCGAAGCGGTGCCGATGAACACCGCGCTGTTAATCGAGGCAGGCAGCCAGTTACATCTCGGCGGTTTGCTCGACGCAGGCGCCCGCAGTTACCTGTGCCTGCGTGGCGGCCTGCAGGTGCCGGATTATCTGGGGAGCAAAAGCACCTTCACCCTCGGTCAGTTCGGCGGTCATGGTGGGCGCGCTCTACGCGCCGGGGACGTGTTGCACCTGGCCCCACTGAGCGACCGCAGCGCCGGGCAGACATTGGCGCCCCATCACGTCAGCGAATTACCTGCCGTGCGCCGGATCCGCGTCATCTACGGCCCTCATGGCGCGCCTGAATATTTCACTGAAAACTACATCGACACCTTTTTCGCCACGCAATGGGAAGTGCATTTCAACTCCAGCCGCACCGGCGTGCGCCTGATCGGGCCGAAACCAGAGTGGGTGCGCGCCGACGGCGGTGAAGCCGGTCTGCATCCATCGAACATTCACGACAACCCTTACGCCATCGGTGCGGTGGACTTTACCGGCGACATGCCGGTGATCCTCGGCCCGGATGGCCCGAGCCTTGGCGGTTTCGTGTGCCCGGTGACGGTGATCGAGGCCGATCTCTGGCAACTGGGTCAACTCAAGGCCGGGGACAAAGTGCAGTTCGTGCCGGTCGATCTCAAGACCGCACGCGAACTCGCCCTGAAATGGGATGCCTCCGGGAGCTGGCCTGCCAGCGATGAAGTTGACGCGGTGTCTGCTCGGGCCCCATCGCTGACAGGCCAGCTCCCACAGGCCCTGGTTTCGCCTGTGGTTCTGGAGTTGGGTCAGGACGACAAGCGGCTGGTCGGGCGTGTGTCCGGCGATACCCATCTGCTGCTGGAAATCGGCGCGCCGGAACTGGATCTGGTCCTGCGCTTTCGCGCCCATGCCCTGATGCAGGCGCTGGAAGGCAAAAACCTGCACGGCGTGATCGACCTGACACCGGGCATTCGTTCGCTGCAGATCCACTACCAGCCCGAACAATTGCCGCTGGCCGATCTGCTCGGCATCGTCGCCGGTGAATGGGACGCGGTGTGCGCCGCCCAGGACTTGCAAGTGCCGTCGCGCATCGTCCATCTGCCGCTGTCCTGGGACGATCCGGCCTGCCAGTTGGCCATCGAGAAATACATGACCACCGTGCGCAAGGACGCGCCGTGGTGCCCGAGCAACCTGGAGTTCATTCGCCGCATCAACGACCTGCCCAACCTCGACGAGGTGCAACGCACAGTGTTCGACGCGAGCTATCTGGTGATGGGCCTTGGCGACGTCTACCTTGGTGCGCCGGTCGCCACCCCGCTCGACCCGCGCCATCGGCTGGTGACCACCAAGTACAACCCGGCGCGCACCTGGACCGCCGAGAACTCGGTGGGCATCGGCGGCGCCTACATGTGCGTGTACGGCATGGAAGGGCCCGGCGGTTACCAGTTTGTCGGGCGCACCTTGCAGATGTGGAACCGCTATCGCGAAGTCGCCGCGTTCGACGGCAAACCGTGGCTGCTGCGGTTTTTCGATCAGATCCGTTTCTACCCGGTCAGCGCCGAAGAACTGCTGCGCATCCGCCGCGACTTTCCCCTCGGGCGCTTCGATCTCGACATCGAACATAGCCAGCTCAACCTCGCCGACTACCAGGCCTTTCTGCAACGCGAAGCCGAGAGCATCGACGCTTTCCGGATGCAGCAACAGGGCGCCTTCCAGGCGGAGCGCGAACGTTGGATCGCCAGTGGCCAGGCGCACTTCGACAGCGAAGAAGCCGTGCCGGACAGCAGCGAAGACACACCGCTGACCAGCGGCCAGCAAAGTATCGACAGCCACATTGCCGGCAACCTCTGGCAGGTGCAGGTCGAGGTCGGCAGCCGCGTGGCGGCCGGTGATGTGCTGGTGATTCTGGAGTCGATGAAGATGGAAATCCCCGTGCTCGCGCCCATGGCCGGGGTGGTGCAGGACATTCGCGTGCAGCCGGGATCGGCGGTGCGTGCCGGACAACGGGTCGTGGTGCTGGAACTCGACTGAAACCATTTGCCAAAGGATCAACCCATGAATCTGCAACTCGATGCCCTGCGCCAGGCCTACCGCAATGGCGACACCACACCGCGGCAATTGCTGCTGGCGCTGCGGGACAAAGCGGCGGCGCTGAACCCGGACTACCACCTGTTCATCCACTTGCTCAGCGTCGAAGAACTGGAACCGTATCTGGCCGCCCTCGACGGTCGCGACCTCGACAGCCTGCCGTTGTATGGCGTGCCGTTCGCGATCAAGGACAACATCGACCTCGCTGGCATTCCCACCACCGCCGCGTGCCCGGCGTTCGCCTATGTGCCGGAGCGTTCGGCGACCATCGTCGAGCAACTGCTGGCGCTGGGGGCGATCCCGCTGGGCAAGACCAACCTAGACCAGTTCGCCACCGGCCTCAACGGCAGCCGTTCGCCTTACGGCGCCTGCCCGAACAGCGTGTTGCCGGAGTATCCGTCGGGCGGCTCCAGCGCCGGTTCGTCACTGGCCGTGGCGCTCGGTGTAGCCAGTTTCGCGTTGGGCACCGACACCGCCGGCTCCGGCCGGGTGCCGGCGGCGTTGAACAATCTGGTTGGACTGAAGGCCAGCAAAGGCCTGATCTCCACCGCCGGCGTGCTGCCGGCCTGTCGCACGCTGGACTGCGTCACCACGTTCACCGCAACGGCGCGGGAAGCCAGTCAGCTACTGGCGCTGACCGCGCGCCTCGATCCACGGGACGAATACAGCCGCAGCAATCCGTCATGGAACGACGGCTCCGCGTTCGGTGTGCCTCGGCCGTTTCGCTTCGGTGTACCGCGTGCGCAAGACCTGGAATTTTTCGGCTGTGAGGAAGGCCCGCAGCTGTTCAGCAACGCCATCGACCGGCTCAAGGCTGCGGGGGGTGAGGCTGTCGAACTGGACTTGTCGCCGTTCCTCGAAGCGGCGCGGTTACTTTATGAAGGGCCGTGGGTGGCCGAGCGCTACAGCGTGGCCGGCGAGTTGATGGAAGAAAATCCCGAAGCAGTGATGCCGGTGATCCGCGCGGTGCTGGCCAAAGCACCGGCCGTCAGCGGCGTGCAGACGTTCCGTGCGCAATACCGCCTGCAAGCGCTGAAAGCCGTTTGCGATAAAGCGCTGGAAGGACTCGACTGCGTGCTCACGCCTACTATCGGTCGTCCGGTGACGCTGGCGGAACTCGACGCCGAACCGGTGCTGCGCAATTCCGAACTGGGCTACTACACCAACTTCATGAACCTGCTCGATTACGCCGCCGTCGCCGTGCCCAGCGGTTTCATGTCCAACGGGCTGCCGTGGGGTGTGACGCTGTTTGGCCGGGCGTTCACCGATCAGTATCTGCTGGGCGTGGCCGATGCCTTGCAGCGCCAGCAGGATCGTGCGCTGCCGACGCCGAACAACCCGGCGCGCCATGACCGTGCGCGACTGGTGGTCTGCGGTGCGCACCTGGACGGGCTGGCCCTGAACTGGCAACTGCGCCAGCGCGACGCACGCCTGATCGAGGCCACTTACAGCTCGAAGGACTACAAACTCTATGCCCTGGCCGGTGGCCCGCCGTTGCGCCCCGGCATGCTGCGCGTGGCCGACGGTGGCGTGGCCATCGCGGTGGAAGTCTGGGAGTTACCGAGCAGTGAGCTGGGCTCGTTCCTGACCGGGATCCCGGCGCCGCTGGGCCTGGGCAAGGTGCAACTGGCGGATGGCCGCTGGGAGAGCGGTTTCATCTGCGAACCCTACGGCCTGGAAGGTGCAATCGATATCAGCCACTTGGGTGGGTGGCGCGCGTATCTGCAAACCGGAAACTGATTCGAAAACCGGCCTCCTTTCGTTCCGGGAGGGGGCTGGATGAGCGAGCCATTCTCCAGACACCCCTGCCCGGCTGATCCCCCCGCATTTCAGGCACAAATCCCGCAGTCTTTTCCCCGCCGTGCCACTAGAATGCTGCCCATCGGGTCACTGTCAACGGAATTGCCAATGCCGCTCAGATCTGCGTTTCACTCCCAACGTTCGCTGGTACTGACCCTGATCGCCCTGCTCGGCGCAGGTTTCCTCGCCACCTCGCTGCTCAGCTACTACGCCTCACGGGCGTCGATCCGCGACAACATCGTCAACACCGAACTGCCGCTGACATCCGACACGGTGTACTCGGAAATCCAGAAAGACCTCGTCAGACCGATCCTGATTTCCTCGATGATGTCCCGCGACACCTTCATGCGCGACTGGGTGGTGAACGGCGAGAAGGACAGCGACCAGATGACCCGCTACCTCGACGAGGTCATGACCCACTACGGCGCCTACACCGCGTTCTTCGTGTCCAACAGCACCCACACTTACTACCACGCCAAGGGCGTGCTCAAGCAGGTGAAAATCGACGAGCCGCGCGACGCCTGGTACTTCCGCGTGCGCGACATGAAGGATCCGTACGAGATCAACGTCGACCCGGACCTGGCCAACAAAGACAACATGACCTTCTTCATCAACTACAAGGTCTACGACTACAACGATCGCTTCATAGGCGCCGCTGGCGTGGGGCTGACGGTGGATGCGGTGATCAAGCTGATCGACAAGTACCAGCAGCGCTATCAACGCAGTGTGTACTTCGTCGACACCTTCGGCCGACTGGTGCTGACCGGCGCCGAGGGCGGGCCGGAAGGGGCGCGGGTCGGGAAAAGCCTGACCGACCTCGACAGCATGAAAAGCCTGGTCAGCCAGTTGCCCAAACCCCACAGCGGCAGCTATGAATATTCCACCCACGGCCAGGGGCATTTCCTCAACGTGCGGTTCATTCCGGAGCTGAACTGGTACCTGTTTGTCGACAAACGCGAAGACGGCGCGCTGAGCGAAATCCGCCAGTCGCTGTACCTCAACCTGCTGATCTGCCTGCTGGTGACGTTGATCGTGCTGGCCCTGGTCAATCGCTTGATCCGCCGCTATCAGGAAAAGATCCACGCCCAGGCCACCCTCGACAGCCTCACCGAACTGCCCAACCGCCGCGGCTTCGACCTGCTCGCCGCGCAAGCTTTAACTGAGGCCCATCGAGAGCCGAAACCGCTGACCGCGCTGCTGCTGGATCTGGACCACTTCAAGGTTTTGAACGACACCTACGGGCACATGGCCGGCGATCAGGTGCTGATCGGTTTCGCCCGGGACCTGCAAAGTTGTCTGCGGCATTCCGACATTGTCTGCCGTTGGGGCGGTGAGGAATTTATCGTGCTGCTGAAGGACACCGACGGCGAGACCGGTCAGAAGATTGCCGAGAAGATCCGCCAGCACGTCGAACAGCATGAATATGCCTACAACGGTCACACCCTGAATCTGACCGTCAGCATCGGCGCCACCACCCTGCAACCGGATGACACCTTGCACAGCCTGCTGTCCCGGGCCGATCATGCGATGTACCGGGCCAAACAGACCGGCCGTAACCGCACCTGCGTGGAAATGCCTCACTCGACCTATGCCTGACGCCAAGAAGACACCTGACCTCTGCCCGGCCTGCGGCGCCCGCAACGACTGCACCCTGGCCGACCCGCGCACCGCCGACCGCGCCTGCTGGTGCTACGGCGTTTCCATCGATCCGGCAGTGCTCGAAGCCCTGCCGGCGGAACTGCGTGACAAGTCCTGCCTGTGCCCACGCTGCGCTCAGGTCGAGGCGCAACTGCAAGCGGCCAGGCCGTCGATCCCGTAAGATGCGCGGCCCGCTTCCTGCCGATTCCTGATCATGCGCGTCGACCGTTTCCTGAGTAACCTGCCCCGCTACAACCGCAAGCAGGTTCGCCTGTTGCTGGTGGAAAAGCGCGTGCGCATTGACGGAAAAGTCGTCAGCGATTCCCACAGCGAAGTCCTGGAGTTCAGCCGCGTGGAGGTCGACGACGAAGTGCTGCAACCCGGCAAACCGGCGCGCTACTTCATGCTGTACAAACCGCAGGGCTGCGTCAGCGCCACCCGCGATCCCGAGCATCCGACCGTGCTCGACCTGATCCACGAGCCGGACAAAGACGACCTGCACATCGCCGGGCGGCTGGATTTCAACACCACCGGGCTGATGTTGATCACCAATGACGGCAGCTGGTCGCGGCGCCTGACCCAGCCGCAGACCAAACTGCCGAAGGTCTATTACGTCGAGACCGAACAGGAGATCGGCCCGGAATATGCGATCAAGTTCGCCGAGGGGATCTACTTCGCCTTTGAGGACCTGACCACCCAACCGGCGCAGCTGCAAGTGCTCGGCCCGCGAACTGCGCGGTTGAGCATCGTCGAAGGTCGTTACCATCAGGTGAAGCGCATGTTCGGTCACTTCAACAACAAAGTGCTGCGCCTGCACCGCGAATCCATGGGCCCGCTGCCGCTCGATCACGCTCTAAAACCGGGCGAGTACCGCGCTTTGCGCACCGAAGAGATTCATTTGTTCTAAGCAGCCGACCGCTCAGCAGAAGTTGTCGAACAATTTACCAACGGCACTTGCGCGATCCGGATCCCCCTGCTTGAATCAGGTCGTCGGCCAAATTGTGACCGATGAGTCACACATAACATCCAAGAAACTTTTTGTCGGTAGACAGCCCATCAGGGCTGCGCCTCAGCCGGCAGACTGCCCGCCAATAACAACACCCGTCGACCTGCCGTACCGGATCGACATGGGCCACAAAATTCCAGGCATATGCCTACCTGTCACAAAGCTCGTGCAATCTCATTTGCGCGCATACCCGCTTGCTTGCCAGGAGTCTTATGACATGAGGCCAGAAATCGCTGTGCTGGATATACAGGGTCAGTATCGGGTTTACACGGAGTTCTATCGCGCAGACGCCGCAGAAAAGACCATCATCCTGGTCAACGGCTCGATGGCCACGACTGCGTCGTTTGCACAAACCGTGAAAAATCTGCACCCGCAATTCAACGTGGTTTGCTACGACCAGCCCTACGCGGGCAAGTCGAAAGTCCACAACCGCCACGAGAAACATCTGACGAAAGAAGTCGAAGGTCTGATCCTGCTGGAGCTGATCGATCACTTCGCCGCCGAACACGTGCTGTCGTTCTCCTGGGGCGGCGCTGCGACCATGGTCGCCCTCGCGCATCAGCCTCGGCGCATTGAAAAAGCCGTGATCAGCTCGTTCTCGCCAGTAATCAACGCGCACATGCTTGATTACCTCGAACGCGGCGTCGAATGCCTCGGCAAACGCGACGGCGATCGGGTCGGCCACCTCGTCAACGACACCATCGGCAAACACCTGCCGTCGCTGTTCAAGCGCTTCAACTATCGCCACGTCAGCAGCCTGGCCGAGCACGAATACGGGCAGATGCATTTCCACATCAACGACGTGCTGCACAGCGACCGTCAGTGCTATTTGAACGCGGCGAAGAAAATCAACGTACCGGTGCTGTTCCTGAACGGCGAATGGGACGAATACACCGCCGCCGAAGACGCCCGACTGTTCGGCAACCATGTCGCGCAGAGCACCTTCACTACCCTGCAGGCCACCGGGCACTTCCTCGACATGGAACACAAATCCGCCTGCCGGGACAGCCAGAACGCCCTGCTCGGTTTCCTGAAACCGGCGCAACAGGCCAGCCGAACGCGTTACCAGTTTGTCCAGGATCACCATGCATTGGCCATTTGAAACAGTGTCGTCGCGAGCAAGCCTGCGAGGCTGAGATTCAGCCGTCCTCCAGCCCGCAGCGCTTGCCCGCGATTGACCGATTTCGGCTCTGTTTCAAGACTTTCCGTAGTTCGCGTGCAAAGAAAACTTCAAATCCGTGGCCGAGTCTGGTACAAAGTCAGCCGCTCTGAGCGGGTGTCGTATAATGGCATTACTCCAGCTTCCCAAGCTGATAACGAGGGTTCGATTCCCTTCACCCGCTCCAATCGAATTTATGTCCTGCGTCGTGGTTTGACGGGGGATGCGCAAATAGAAAAACCGGCCTGCAGGGCCGGTTTTTTTATGTCTGCGTCTTGAGGTCAACTGCTTGTTCGGCAAAGAACAATTCAGAAACACACCGTTGATTGCAGATACGGTATCCCTCTCTACTCTTCATTCTCTCCAGCCACAAGAAACACAGTTTGCTCAAAGGAATGATCCATGAGTACGGTTTCCCATCAAGATTCTGACCGATTGGAAACCACTACACTGCGGTAAATACAGAGCGCAAACCGTAAATGGCCTTTTAATCGAAGAGGGTTCACATCCAGTGCAGGAAGACAAAAGGCTTGGAATGACGGATGAAGAACAGGATATTTTTAGGGTCAGTCCCCTTTAAATCCCGAAAAATCCTCAGCATTAGCCCAATGGCAAGCGATGATGTGGCGCTGCTCGCCATGCCTGGCGCGCACCATAAGGCATTGCTCAAGCAGGCCAACGCACTGCACCAGGGTCAGGTAATTGACTCAGATGATCTCAGTGACATGCTCGAGTTCGCAGACGCTGCGCTGGCCTTCGCCGTGGAATCAATGCTCGAAATAGAATGCGACGAATAAGGGGACATATGTACTTACTGGTAACCCCTATGCGATTGCGAGGCGTCGCGCTCGGCCCTAAGGAACGGCGCCGCTATCCCGCGATCAGGGCCAACGTGATGGTGAATTCAGCAGTCAGTTCTAAGTTAGGCCGCGCGACAAATATCGCCTGCGCGAAGGTGGGGATACCGCTTGATCCGGATCCATTGCCACCGTTGATTGATGCCACTCTTGCTGGAATGGCGGTGACAGGATTTGTACTCAGCGGCATTGAGTACATCGATGGTTGTGCCTACGCACAGTCTTGGTGGTGTCGAGAGGGGTAGTCAGCTGGGATCACAACACTTATCAAAAGCAGGGGCCGAAGCCCCCGCCAATGCAGCGATCACTCTATCTGCTGATAGATCCTGTACAGGCGGATTGACCAATAGGCCGTTTGTAAAAGCCGGATTAGCTCTTCAGGGACAAAGCGTGCGATCAGTCTAAGCATGATAGAACTCCAAAGTTAGTTTCTGAGCCTCATCAAGAAAATGAAGCATTAAGCGAAGCACTCAACGGAGCAGTTAACTTTTGCACTAAAGGTTGATTAATTTGCTTTATAGCGAAACTAACACACCTTTTAACGCAACTTTTAACGGTGGAACGGCAACCGTATGGTTGACTGCTACATGGCTACGCCCTAACCTTTCGAGTTGCGAGTATCAAAAGCTGTAGGGCGTCGAGTGCTGGGGATCAATCTATCACAGGATTGAGCCTTGGAAACCACCCGCCGCTATCGTAGAAAGGCCGGGCGCACGCCCGGCCTTTCTGCATCCTGCGCCGGCGCCATGGCATTTTCTGGCCGGCCACCTAAAGATAAATTGACGAAACCTCGACAGTTTGCGGGTTTGCCGCCCCCGGGGCAAATGCGATTGTATGTACGCTCAACAAAGTGCATATGTGAGTAGTAATACGCTGTTGACGGTTCACCATCCGACGGACGGTAGGCCCCGGGGGAAGTATATTTCCCGGCCGGCCGTAAGTTGTACTCGGCCGGCCAAGTTTATCCACATTTTTATGCAATGAATTTCACCAGCACACGCTCTTGATAAAGAGAAAAAACAGCGACGGTTACTCTTTTTATAGAGTGATTGGAGACAGTTTTGTATTTAACGCTGCTATTTTTGTGGCTCTGGTTGTAAAGCCTGTGGCATCACTCGGAGTCGGTGTTGGCCTTGGCAAATGGGTATGCGCTGCTAACTGGATGTTCATCTCCTGCAACAGCGTGAGTGTGTCGCAAACGATCTTGAACAGATTCACATCCTCAGATCCGATCCAATTTTTCGGCGCTTGAAGCCGCTGCCCCATGGCCGACACGCTTCGACGTAATCCTTCGATCCGCTCCTGCATATCATCGCCCACTGTGGCGTTGAGCTTCTGTCCCACAACCAGGTTCAGATCCCGCCCAGTCGCCTGGTGCTGATCGTCCACCGCCGCCAGGCTCGCCGCCCCGCCCGACAGCAGCTTGAGCGCGCCCAGCGCTTCGATCTTTTTCACACCACCAACAGTCTCGGTCGAGTGGTCATCGACGGCCCGCGTGTGGCTCTGGAACTGCTCGCGGTCGTCCAGGGCTTCAACCTCACGCTCGATCGCGTGATCCCGGATCTTGCCGTCGGTTTGGCGTAGCCAGTTGCCGTCCGCGTCGACACGCTGCTGAGCCGTGCCGCTGTGCTGCCACACCTGGTCGCCATTCGGCACCTTCGGCATGCTCAGACCGTGGGGCAAGATCGATTGAATGTAGGGCTTGTTCGGCAGGCCGTAGGCAAAGCACACCACAACGCGCGTGCCTTCCTCCGGAAAGGCATAAATGCCCATGTCCTCGCCACCCCTGGGGATCTGCAGCGCCGTCCGGGCGGCAAAAAACTGTCCGCCCAGCTGCTCACAAACCCTTCACCCTTTCCCAACTGCGAAATAAGAATGGGAACCCCGACTAAAATTCAGAGCCTGATTTGTTCCGCTGAACAATTCAGAAACAAAGCGTTGATTGCAGATCCCCTGCTCCGCCGTACGCTCCCTCCAAGACCGAAACCGCCCTATGAGGCGGAGTCCAATATGTAGCACCATATTCAGGGGCGAATCCGCATGCTTTATCCAATCGCAATATCTCCCAGCGAAGGCGACTCAACATGGGGTGTTGAAGTACCAGACCTCCCCGGTTGTTTCTCCGCCGGAAACGATCAGGACCATGCGTTGGAAATGGCCAAAGAGGCGATAGAAACTCACATCGCGATTCTCGCTGAGAGCGGTGCCGTGATACCTGCCGCCAGCAAGGTCAGTAACCATGTTTCCGATCCGAGGTTTGAAAACTGCGTATGGGCGTTGGTGGATGTGGACATCAGTCAGTGCCTGGGGAATACCCAAGAGATCAACATCACACTTCCAGGCTACTTGTTGAGCCGCATAGACCTTCACGTCAGCCAGCATCCGGAGGAAAAGAGTCGTTCCGCGTTTTTGGCTTCGACTGCGTTGCGTATGTTGAGTTCGTGAATAATCTCGACCCCGATGGATCTGATCTGCACGGAAAATCTGCCATGAACAGCGAAACCATCCGTAACCGAAAAGACCTGAACATTGCATTTGCTCGGATGGAAAAGCTCTGGGGGGCTGAACCCGGATCATCCGATGGAAATGAACTGGAAAACCTCGCTGTGCTTATCGAGCAATATGAGAACGAGCACTATCCAATGCCCACGGAAAAGAACGACATACGAACGAACGACCAGTGATCCTGTAGGAATTGCCGCACACTAACATGGCGTGATGCTCGCCATGTTTTCAGACGTTTCCCAGCGACCAGTCCTTGAGATTCCGCTAGCATTCGCACACCCAAGAGGACGCTTGGGGTTAACGGATGTATTCAACAAGGACGACTCATGCTTTCTTCCGCACGCTTGGGCGATAAACACGTTTGCCCGTTGCCAGGACATGGCACAACCCCGATTGCCTCAGCCTCAGCTGACACCAATATCAATTTCATGGGCGCCGCTCGCGTTGGCGATACGTGCGGCTGTGGCGCAGTGATCACCACCGGTTTTCCATCGATTCTGATTAACGGCCGACCAATGGCTCACCTCTCCAGCCCCACCAGTCACGGTGGAACGATCATCACCGGCAGTGACGACACCTTTGGTGGTTTTGTTCTTGGGAGCGCCGTTGGTAGTCCTGTTATCGATTTCGCCTTAATGGGTGCGATTCGCCCTGACGGAAAGGTTGATGAGGAACGAATGGCCACTCTGCTGGCCGATCCTCAGTTGAAAACCAAGGCAACGGCTGTGGGTGCCCTTATCGATCCTAACGCCCCAAAAAAACCGCCAGCCAAGAGGGCCAAACCTGAGGAAGAAAAGAAACCTGCCGCCTGCACTCACCCCGATAACATGGAGCCCGTGGCGGCTTACATTGCCGATGAGATGAACCGGAATATCCTGCATCCGTCGGTCGTGAAAATGAAAAATGCCAACAGCTTCGATCCGGCAGCGGAGACAAGGAAATACCGGGAGCTGCCGTGGTATGCCCGAATCGGGGAACCGCCGAACTACTACACCATGGCTCTGGGAAAGAAAGCAGCGGCATTGACGTTGTGGACGGAGCGGGTTGGACAGAATCGCCCTTGGGATCACAAGCCGATTATCAAGAAGCGGTTCGGCTCGTATTACTACAAACACGGGAAATACGAATACTTCTACGACATCTGGTCGAACATCCATTACGGTTATGTCGGCAGAGCGGGAGGACTATCCGAAAGCCTTTTGCTGGATGGTGCAGGACTTGAACAGATCGCATCGGACTCGATTCGTAAAGCCCAAGACTGGAAGAACAAACCCGGGCCACGTCAGTCACCGGGTGTCGAAGGGCTGCGGGCTTGGGATGACGTCGCTGACAGGGTTTCTATCAGTATTGGTGTGAAGCTGTACAAGCGATACCCGCACGGTGGAATTACAGCAAAAATCGTCATGGATGAAGTGCTCGCCGTAGCACCTGAAAATTGGGGAGATGGAGTCAGTGTCCACGAATGCAAGTAAGCGACGCCCGCTCTATATCGTCATGCGGGTACTTATTTTGGCGGTGTTGACGTATCTGGTTTGGTACGTCGCAGTGCCACGCGTCGAGATTGATTTCTCGAAAGAAGGCACAGGTGATTTGAGGTTTGTGCTGAATACGCAAAATGAGATCTTTCGCGGAAACCTTGCCCCCGGAGAGTCTACGGGCGGACCAGGGCATCTGTTTCCCGATGATGATTTTTTTATGGAGTTTGATTGGCGTAATTCCGGGCAGAACCATTGCATCAGGATCACCCCGAAATGGCCCACGACTAAAATTCATATCGGGAACAATGGCGAGGTTGACCGTAGCGCTGGCAGTGG
Source organism: Pseudomonas sp. GW456-12-1-14-TSB6 (assembly GCF_059424205.1). Classification (NCBI taxonomy): domain Bacteria; kingdom Pseudomonadati; phylum Pseudomonadota; class Gammaproteobacteria; order Pseudomonadales; family Pseudomonadaceae; genus Pseudomonas; species Pseudomonas sp. GW456-12-1-14-TSB6. Next base: position 22,323 of record NZ_JBWKZE010000025.1, on the reverse strand, counting down.
CACTGATGTCGATCAGTTGGAGCCCTGCGCACCTTGAAGGAGAAAACCTTCGTAAAGAAAAACCGGCTCAATGAGCCGGTTTTTTTTATGCCTTCTAAAACATTGCATCAACGCAGTTAACTCTTCACCTCAACATGATCCAGCGCCTGACTCACCGCCAATTCACCCAGCATCACCAGTTGCGCAATGCCTATCGCGGTTCTGCGGTGGGTGGGGTCGAGGGTGGCGGCGAAGTTGCTGAGCATTTCGCTGGCCGAGCCCAGGGATTCGCTGGCGTTGGCCAGCAGGGATTCGGTGTCGTAGGCCGGGTTGGCGAAGTACATCGGTTCGGGTTGGTTGGTCGTGCCCATGACATGGGCGCCGGGGCAGAGGTAGTGATCGAGGGCGCGGTTGGCGGCGTCGTTGAGTTTTCTGCAGTCGTTCGAGACGTACGGGGACGCTGGGTCGGTTTCGACTTCTGGGGGATTCGGGGTTGGCTTGAACATGATTTGATACTCGGTGTGATGGTTAGAGCTGCCCCATTCGGTTCCACGCGAAGGGGTGGCAGCTGTACGCAGGTTGGAACCCGGGCCACCAAGCAAAACCCGACAGACTCTAAGTCTCCCGCGCACAGCCGCCATAACAGAGTGCACACCATCAAGGTGCGCAAGCATACGTCATGAACGACGCTTTGCATTCAGTGAAGTCGCCGGGGTTCCAATCCCGATCGCCGATTCATCAGCGACCCTCACAGGCTAGAGCCCGCACTTCCGACGGACAACCTGAAAACCTTGTGGGAAGGTTCAGTAAACAGGGCTAATACTTTAAACATCCCGTTGCGAAAAACCGCGTTTACAGATCCCCAACACTCCCCCGGTTCTCACACTCGCCACGACCCGCTAGCATTTCCCCATCACCCACCACCCTCCCCCTGCGCGGCCATCGACGAATACGCGCCTTCACGTTTCGAGGGATTCAAATCCGTGGCCTGCGAGCCACCCAAATCAAATTCAAAAGAGCAGCAATCCATGACCCAGAACATCTACGACGACCCCGAATTTTTCCACGGCTACAGCCAGATGAACCGCTCCATCGGCGGCCTCGATGCTGCGCCGGAATGGCCGGCGCTGAAAGCCTTGTTGCCCTCCCTGCACGGTTTACAGGTGGTGGATCTGGGCTGCGGCTACGGCTGGTTCTGCCGCTGGGCCAGCGAACACGGCGCTGCCCAAGTGCTGGGTCTGGATGTCTCGGAGAAAATGCTCGAGCGGGCGAAGGAAACTACTTCGGCCGCGAACATCCGCTACGAACGTGCCGACCTGGAACACCTCGATTTGCCTGCGTGCACTTACGATCTGGCCTACAGCTCACTGGCCCTGCACTACATCAAGGATCTCTCTGGGCTGTTTGCCAAACTGCATACGGCACTTAAACCCGGCGCGCATTTTGTGTTTTCCATCGAGCACCCGATCTTCATGGCGCCGCGCAATCCGGGCTGGCTGATCGACAGCGAGGGCAACAAGCGCTGGCCGCTGGACAGTTATCAGATGGAAGGCGAGCGGGTGACCAACTGGCTGGCCGACGGGGTGATCAAGCAGCACCGCACGGTCGGGACGCTGCTTAATGCATTGATCGACGCCGGGTTCACGATTCAACACGTCAATGAATGGGGCCCGAGCGATGAGGAAGTGGCTGCGCAACCGGCCCTCGCTGAAGAGCGCGAGCGGCCGATGATGATGCTGGTCGCTGTACAGCGCTGACCGTAAAGAAAGGGCCGATCAAATCGGCCCTATTTCGTATCAACGTGTGGCGACAATGAACAACCGCGGAAACGGCAACAACACCGAACCGTCCGCCAGCGCCGGATACGCCTTCGCGACCTCCGCCAGATAGTGCGCCAGATAGTCCGCCCGCTCCGCTTCCGTCAGCGGACTGAGGAACGGAATCAAACCGCTGCCCTTGAACCACTCGACAACGCCTGAAGCCCCGCCCGCCAGCTGATGGTGATACGTGGTGCGCCACACATCGACCCGTGCGCAATGCGGCCGCAGCATCGAGAAATAGGCACTGGCATCCGCCATCTCGGTCCGCTGCCCCGCCGCGCCCGCCAGTTTGCTGGCCCACGGCCCGTTGGCCGCCACTTCACGCATCAACCGATGGGACGGCTCGTTGAGGTTGTCCGGCATCTGAATCGCCAAGCTGCCACCCTGCGCCAACTTGCCCGCCAGCGCCGGCAGCAACGTCGCGTGATCCGGCACCCACTGCAAAACGGCGTTGGCAAAGATCACATCGAATGGCCCTGCATCCGCCCATTTATCGATGTCCGCCACCGCGAACTGCAACTGCGGCAGACGCTTGCGCGCGGCATCGATCATGTCCGGCGAACTGTCGAGCCCCTGCACTTTCGCCCCCGGAAAACGCTCCACCAACAACTCGGTCGAGTTGCCCGGACCACACCCGATATCCACCACGGAACGCGCCTCGGGCGTGGGAATTGCCGCCAGCAAGTCGCGGGCCGGGCGGGTGCGTTCATCTTCGAAAGTGACGTATTGCTTGGCGGACCAGGTCATTGCGTTCTCCTGTCTTGGACGTTTTGGCGAAACGTAGAAAAGCAGCTGCCGACACGATACAGCGATCGCGTTTATCTGCCCTCCCCTACGTATGTCCGATATCGCCGGGACCGCTGTCTTCGCCGTGCCCACAGGAACTCAGAAAACTGTAAGTAGAATTTTCCGCCCCCCTCCGATGTCTGAATTTCAAGCGCCCCCAACAAGGAAAACGGCCATGAAATTCGCAAAAATCTCCCAGAAGCTCGCCCTCTGGGCCGGCAGCCCCAAGACGTTCATGGGGGCGTTGATTCTGATCGGGCTCTGGGGGTTGAGCGGGCCGATTTTCGATTACAACGACACCTGGCAACTGATCATCAACACCTCGACCACGATCATCACGTTCCTGATGGTGTTCCTGATCCAGAACACCCAGAACCGCGACACCGACATCCTGCATTTGAAACTCGATGAACTGCTGCGGGTGAACAAGGAGGCGCAGAACGCAATGCTTGGGCTGGAGTCGCTGGATCTCAAGCAGCTGGAGGCGCTGCGTCGGCATTACCGGGCGATGGGTGAGAATGAGGTGTTTGACCTGGAAGGTCTGGGGGACAAGAGCAAGCCGAAGCAGGATCTGAATGAATGCTGAAAGGCAAAAAAAACGGCGCTAAAAAAGCGCCGTTTTCATTGCTGCGGATTCAGCGACTGGCCTGAAGGGCTCGGGCCATTTCCAGATGACTCTGCAGTTTTGGCAGGGTCTCGTCGGCAAACGCCTTGATCTCCGGCACGTCGGTGGTCTGAGCCTCCTGCTGGATCTGCTGAATGGCCTCTTCCGTGGCTTTGACCTGGCTGGCGGCGTAGGCCTGATCGAAGCTGGCGCCTTCTTTGACTTCGGGCATCAGCGCTTTGGCCTTGTCGGCAACTTCTTCGCGGGGGGCCACCGGCAGGTCCAGTTTCTTGGCGATTTTCGCCAGATGCTGGTTGGCGGTTGTGCGGTCGTTGATGACGACGATGGTGTAATCCTTGACCTCTTTGGACTCGGCCTTGCTGTGCGCCAGACGACTGGCCTCAATGTCGGCCATGCCTTTGGCCGAGGCCTCATTGATGAAGTCGGCGGGCGACTGGGCAAACGCGCTGCTGGCGAACAACCCCAGCAGGCTGACAAAACTGATGTGGCGTACTCGGGTGGCCATCCGGCTCATGGTCGCGCCCTCCTTCTTTGCAGATTCAAGCGGGAGCTTGCGCCCCCGCCTCTCAATCAAAACAACCTTCACCGACTACTTCGACTTTTGAGCAGGCTTGCGGCCCATCTCGGTTTTAGGCTCTTTGTCGACCGTCGTGGTGGTGGTTTTCCCACCTTTGCGACCGGCTTCAGACGCCTTGGTCTTATCGTTGGCGAAGTTTCCCGAGTTCGAGTTTCTTGAATTAGGCATGATTCTCTACCCCTTGGTATTTGATCGCGGCGAGCAGGTGCCCGCCTAGATTGAGAATTTCCTGACCGCCAAAGGTTTAGAAAAGTTGCCGTCGCCGCGACGAACGGTGAGCTGCCAGTCAGTGGTCCAGCGCCCGATGATTCAAACGTTTGGCGGCGTACATGGCCTGGTCGGCGTGGCGGAACAGTTGCTGTTCCTCACGTCCGTGCTCGGGATACCGCGCCACACCGATGCTCGGTTCGATACTCAGGTTGTGCCCGTCCAGGCGCAGGGGTTGCACCAATACCTGTCGGATTTTTTCCGCCACGCTGTCGGCATCGTCGGCGGCGTGGACGCTGTGCAGCAGCACCACAAACTCGTCGCCACCGATCCGCGCCACGGTGTCGGTCTCGCGCACGCAGCCCTTGAGCCGGTTGGCCACCGCCTGCAAGAGCATGTCGCCCACCGCATGGCCAAAGGTGTCGTTGACTTGTTTGAAGCGATCCAGATCGACGTACAGCAGCGCCATGTGCCCGGACTGTTCCCGCGCATGGTTCAGAGCAGCCTTGAGGCGTTCGCGCAGCAGTTCGCGGTTGGGCAACTGGGTCAATTGATCGTATTGCGCCATGCGCCGCAGGCGGGCGTGCAGTTGTTGGCGTTCAATGGCGGTGGCGACCTGGGCACAGACGTATTGCAGCAGTTCCTTGTCGCGTTCGGTGTAGCGCTCGCCACCGGGCAGGCTTTTGACGATCAGCGCGCCGATGGTGCGGTCTTTCGAGCTCAGCGGTACGCCGAGCCAGCACGGCGATTGCTGCCCGGCCACCAGCGCGGCGAACTCCGGCGGCGCGTGGGGGCAATCCGGGGTCAGGAGGATTGGCTGGCGGCTGCGGATCACTTCCGCACACAGGCGACCGGTGACGGTGCCGGGTTGCTCCGGTTGCAGCTCGTCATCGTCCACGTGATAGGGAAAATTCAGCTGCGCGCAATGTTCGTCGTACAGCGCCACGGAGAAATTCAGCGCCGGCAGCCACTCGCCAATAATCATGTGGATGCGCTTGAACAGCGCCAGCAGATCCTCCGCCGCATGGGCCGCTTCGGAAATGGCGTACAGCGCCGCCTGCCGAGATTCGGCGAGTTTGCGCTCGGTGATGTCCCGGGCCACGGCGATGCGCAATTGGTCGACCTCCGACCAACGCGCCGACCACAGGATATGCACGACGCTGCCGTCCTTGCGCACATAACGGTTTTCAAAATTGTGCTTGGGCTCGCCGCCCATGATGTCGCTCGCGGCAGCCAGGGTGCGCTCACGGTCGGCCGGGTAGACGTAGTCGATCATCGACTGGCCGATCAGTTCGTCAGGCGTGTAGCCGAGAATCCGCTCGCAGGCTGCGCTGACAAAAACGAAACGGCCCTGCTTGTCCACGGCACAGACGGCGTCCAGCAACAGATCGATGTAACTCGCCAACGGCGCGGAATTTCGGCTTTCCATGGTTCAGAAAAGGTGTCCGGACAATGCAGCGCTGATCCACCGTCCCTGACCCCGACCTCGCATCCTGCGATCGATTTCAAGCCTTGTTCGGCATCAACCCCGGCAGTGCATGCACCAGCGCGTTGATGGCAAAACCGATGAACATGATCCCGCACAACCGGGTGATCGCCAGCTCATGACGCTGGTACAACGTACGCACCTGCCGCGCCCCGACGATGCCAATGAGGATAGCGTAGGCGAGCAATCCGCCGAGGAAACTCAAGGCGATCAGCATCGGCAGCATCGACCAGTTGAGCAGTTCGGCGCGGCTCGACAGCAGCGCGGTGAAGGTCGCCACCGCCACCGGGTAGGCTTTGGGGTTGGTCAGGCCGAACAGGATGCCGTGCCAGAACGGCTGACGCGCCGCACCCTGCGGCTGATCGCCGTTGCTGCGTTTGGCCCGCACCGCACGCCAGCCGAGCCAGAACAGGTACAGGCCGCTGAGTACGCCGAGCACATCGAAAGCGGTGCTGCCGATTTCCCGGGCGCCGACAATCGCGATCAGCGCGGTGCTGCACCAGATCACGTCGCCCAGCAGATGCCCGCACAAGAACCCCGCCCCAGCCCTCCGCCCACGTGCGGCGCCAATGCCGAACACCGCCAGCACACCCGGCCCCGGCGTGATGCCGTAAATGAAACCCGAGGCCAGCACGGCCATTAGCAACGATGGAGTCATGGAAAACCTGCAAGTCCCGGAAAACGTGGCCGCCAGTCTATCCCAGCAGTTTGTGAATATTCACGACTCGTTGAAAAAACCCATGCCCGCGTAGGGCTTTTGCCGACACGCGGCCAGACGCGAGGCCAGGTCGCCGACGTGGGCTTCGAGTTTGTGCCCGTCCGGGTCGAGGAAGTAGAACGACGCGCCTTCGCTGCGGTTGTCGCGCCATTCCTGCACGTTGGCGGCGCGAAGCTGCTGTACGAACAGCGGGAAATCCGCAGTGCCAATGCTGAAAGCGTAGTGGGTGTAGTCGGCGGCGGGTTCGGGATGGCGCTTCGGATCGAGGGACAGGCACAACCACAGGCCCGGGAGCGACAGATAGGCACCGGCGTCCCAGGTGGCCTCGACTCGCAGCTGCAACATATCGCGGTAGAACGCGAGGCTGCGGTCCAGGTCGGTGACAGCGAGGGTCAGGTGATTGAGGCCGGTGAGCATCGGTCAGTAACCTCTGAGGTCTTCGGGGATGAGGTATTGCTTGCCGTCGTAGGTCAGGGTGATTTGGGTTTTCTTCAGGTCAGTGGTTTTGGAAACGCACTCTTTGCCTGACAGAGTCGAGGCGTACACCACACCACTTGAAGAAACGATCAGATCAGAGAAGCCATTATGGCTGGACGGGCCGATTTCCACGGTCCTGAGGATTTTCGTGTCCTTGGTTTCGCACTCCCCGCTACCCTCGCCAAATTCTTTCCGAATGACCAGACCTTCAAGCACCGGTCGCAACTTGCTGCCTTCGCGCACATACAACGCCAGATCGGTTTTCGCGTAGGGGTTGGCGCTTGAGAGATGGTCGGCGAAATCCGATCGCAGACCGAAGGCGCGAACGTCCGACGCCAGACGGTATCGAGCGGTATCGATCTTCAAGTCATCGAAGCTGATCGCGTCGGAGTTGTAGGCTCCAGGCTTGACGTAAGTCGCCAACGGCTTGGCATTGGCGGCGTTGAGGAGCGACAACTCCAGATCGAACACGCCGTCGTGGTCACCTTCGGAGTCGGACACAAATGTAGATTTTGCCGAGATCGCCTTGTCCGGAAAGGCGGGCCACACTTTGCAGCGTGACAGGGAGTGACCGTCGAATTTTTTTACCTGACAGGCAGCGTGGGCCTGAGTGGTAATGGCCAGAAAACCGAGGGCGATAAGAAGTCGAGTTGGAGTGAGCATTGTTCTTCCTTGAATTAAGTCGCGTTGGCTCTGTATCACTCGATGGCTTTGAAACCTTTAGGCAAAACGTATGATTTTCCGTCGTAGCGAAGGGTTGTCAGCACAGGTTTACTGGTTGTGGTTTTCTCATCACAAGTGTCTGGATCACCTTTGCCAACAATTCCCGTAGTCACCGATTTGACGATCAGATCGGCATAACCGTGCGAACTGGTCTTTCCAATCTCGATCGTGCGCAGGGTGCTCGCGCGTTCTCCCGCACAATTTCCGTCCCACTCTCCGTTGTAGCCATACACCACAAGTCGGTCCAGCACAGGGCGTAAGGTGTCTCCTTCCTTCACGTAAAGCGACAGCGAAGTCTCATCCATGGGATTGACGCGGGAGGAGCCTTTGAAGACGACCCGAACACCAAAGGCCCGAATTTCAGGGGTCAATTTGTAGCGCGCGGTATCGAATTCCACACTGTCCAGCGCGAAGGCATCGGACTGGAATGCAGAAGGCTTGTGATAGGTGGCCAGAGGCTCCGAATCCTCGACCGAGACAACAGAGAGGGAAAGATCGTAACTGCCGACATCACCGGTTTTGCCATACACCGGATCCGGCTCAAATTTTGAGACAGCCTTAAGCGTCAAGCCAGGATAAGCCGGCCACGCCTTGCACACTGAAAAGTCCCGCGCGCCCGTCACAGGCTCAGGCACACAATCAGCCAACACCTGCCCCGCCATCAGCGCCCCACACAGCGCCAGCCCCACCATCACCCCAGACTTCACTGTCACGCCCCGCTCCTTGATGTTTTTCAGCCGCGCACTATCCCCTGCTCAATCCGCCGATTCAACCAGTTCAACGCCTGATCCCCGCCCCGCCGCTTGTGCCACGCCGAGACAAACGTGAACGGTGCAATTTCAAACGGTGGCGGTACGACGATCAGCGATTGGTCATCCACCTCGTTCAACGCCCGCGAAGCCACGGTCAGGATCAGATCCGTGCCGCTGATAAACCGCGGCGCGGCGCTCCAGTGCGGCAGGCTGATGGCGACGCGGCGGCGTTCGCGCAGGGCGGTCAGGGTGCGTTCGATTTCCGGGGTGCCGCTGCCGCGCATTTCCAGCAGTACGTGCGGGCGTGACAGGTAGGTGGGCAGGTCGAGCTGGCCGTCGGCCGGCAGGCTGTGGCGATCGAGCAAACACACGTAGCGTTCCTCGAACAGCGGCGTGCTGCGCAGTTCGCCGGGCAATTCGGGGAGTACGCCGGCGGCGAGGTCGATGTCGCCGTTGAGCAGGCCTTCGACCATGCCTTCGCGGCTGGCATGGCTGATTTGCAGGTCGATGCCCGGTGCTTCCGCGCGCAAGGTGCGAATCAACCCGGGCAGGATGATCGCCGCGCCGTAGTCCGACATCGCGAGGCGAAAGGTCCGACGGGCGCTGGCCGGATCGAAGGTGTTCGGCGCCAGCAGCGATTGCACCTGGGCCAGAATTTCGGCCAGCGGCGCCGCCAGCTCCAGCGCCCGCGCGGTGGGCATCAGCCCCGAACCGGCACGCACCAACAATGGATCACCGAGCAAGTCGCGCAGACGCGCCAATGCGTGGCTGACCGCCGGTTGACTCAGGTGCAGACGCTCGGCGGCGCGGGTCACGTGTTGCTCGCCGAGCAAGGCGTCAAGGATTACCAGCAGGTTGAGGTCGATGCGGCGCAGATCATTCATTCGATGCATGTTCCGGATACCAAAACAGAATTTAAATCTGCGCGACGAATACCCTAGAGTCCAGCAAAACCTTGCCGGAGAACGATCATGGGAACGATGCAGTGGGTCGGATTGCTGCTGTTGGCGGTATTCGCCGGGGCGGTGGTGCCGTTTCAGAGTGCGATCAATATCAATCTGGCGCGGGGGTTGGGGCATCCGCTGTGGGCGACGTTCACCTCGCTGGTGGTGAGCGTGCTGGTGCTGTTGCCGGTGATTGTCGTCCTGCGCCTGCCGTTACCGTCGCTAGCCCTCGCCAGCAAGCTGCCGCTGTGGATGTGGACCGGCGGGGCATTCGGGGTGTGCTTCGTCGCACTGGCGGTGGTGTTGCTGCCGAAGCTGGGGGCTTCGGGATTTCTGGCGCTGGCCCTGGCCGGGCAAATGATCACGTCAATCGTGCTGGATCACTTCGGCCTGTTCGGGCTGGTGGAGAAGCACCTGACATTGCCGCGCCTGTTCGGCGCGCTGTTGTTGGTGGCGGGAGTATTGTTGATTCAGTTCTCCCCAGTGCTGGAAAAGAGCGCCACAGCCGTTGGATAAGGGTTCGGGCGTAGGCACTGACGCGCCGGGTTTGTCGTTTTTTTCATCGTCTCACAGCCCGGCAAGGCTTCGCCCTACAAGCAAATCTCCAACAGCCGTCAATGCTATCGGACGCGGCCGATTCTGACCCTGCATAGCTCTCTGTAAAGTCTGGCAACACACACAATTTGCAACACCCCATGGATTGCCCTGCTCAAGGAGAGCTGCCTATGAATCACCTGTCGGAATCCGCCAACACTTTCTCCAATTACCGCAAGGTCATCGCTTTGGCAGACCACGATTGGGAGGCTGCGGAAGCTGGAAAAATCGCCGCCCTCAACGTCGAGGTCAAAGGCTGTAATCACTTGCTCGATCAGCACGGGCGCCAGTTCCATCATTTCTGCACCACCTCCTATCTGGGTCTCGATCACCACCCCGCGCTGCTTGAAGGCGCCATTGCGGCACTGCGTGAAGCCGGTACGTTGCGCGTTGCCAACTCGAAAAACCGCTGCAAGCTGGCGCTGCTCGAACAATACGAAAGCGAGTTGTCGCAATTGTTTGGCGCGGTGTGTCTGACCACTCTGTCCTGCAGCGCCGCGAGCGCCGGTATCCTGCCGCTGCTGGCCAGTGGCGTGTTCACCCAGAACCGCCCGCCGGTGATGGTGTTTGATCGCCTGGCCCATTACTCGATGAATCACCTGAAGGCCAGTTGCGCCGACGAGACCCAGGTATTGACCAGCCCCCACAACGACATGGATTTTCTCGAATCGGTGTGCCAGCGCCATTCCACCGTCGCCTACATCGCCGACGGCGCCTACAGCATGGGGGGCGTCGCCAATCTGGACGGTCTGTTGTATCTGAAGGAGCGTTACGGCCTGTTTCTTTATCTCGATGACTCCCACGCGTTGTCGGCAGTCGGCAGCAACGGTGCCGGTCTGGTACGACCAAGAATGCCGGCGCTGGAAGAGGACTGTCTGATCGTCGCATCTCTGGCCAAATCATTCGGGGCCAGCGGCGGCCTGGTGATGCTCGGGAATGATCGGCAGAAGAAATTGATCCAGCGTTACGGCGGGCCGAGCAACTGGTCGCAGAGCCTCAATTGCGCGGCCATTGGTGCGGGCCTCGCGTCGATCGAGCTGCATCGCAGTGCAGAACTGAGGGCCTTGCAGGTTCGGCTCCAGGCCAATATTCGCCTGTTCGACAGCCTCTTGAGCACCGAACAGCACGGCAGCTCCATGGCCATCCGCTTGATCAACTGTGGCGACGCCGCCCTGGCCAATCGAATCGCCATTGAACTGGCCGAACACGGCTTTTTCACCAGCGCCGTGTTTTTCCCGGTGGTAGCCCAGGGCAAAGCCGCGATCCGCGTTACGCTGCGCGCCGACATGGAATCGACACTGATCCACCACTTCTGTGATTTGATCACCGACCTGTTAATGACTCACGGTAGCGATCGCCACCGCTGAACCTTCACGGACGACTTATGAACCCCGGCCTCATCCTGCTCATCACCTGTTCCACCGTGTTCCTCGCCCAACTGGGCATGAGCATTTATCTGCCGGCGCTGCCACAGATCGCCGGGCATTTGCAGGTCGATGCACCGCAGGTGGCCTGGGGCTTGTCGCTGTACCTGGTCGGCATGGCGCTGCCGATGCTGCTGTGGGGCAGTCTGGCGCAGCGCATCGGCCGCAAACCGGTGCTGCTCGCGGCGCTGGGGATTTATGGGCTGGCGAACCTGGCGTTGCCGCTGGGTGCGACGCTGGAATCGTTCCTGTTGCTGCGACTGCTTCAGGGGATCGGCGCCAGCGGCATTTCGGTGATGGCGCGGGTGCTGATTCGAGACAGCTTTCGGGGGGATCTGCTGGCGAAGGCGTTGTCGTGGATTTCGATTTCGTTCGTTGTCGCGCTCGGGATCGGGCAATACGCCGGTTCGCTCATTCAGGTGACGCTGGGCTGGCAGGCGATCTTTTATCTGCTGGGCGCGGTCAGCCTGTTGATGGCCGCGATAGTCTCGCGCCTGAACTTTCCAACACTTGTCGAAGCGCCCGCAAGCGCTTCGCCGTGGGCGGTCTACCGAACGATTCTGATCCATCGGGCGTTTCTGCTGCCGGCGCTTGCGGGCGGTCTGGGTTATGGCGTGATCATCGCGTTCAACAGCGCTGCGCCAGTGATTCTGCAAGGCCCGTTCAATTGGTCGGCGACGGAATACGGGTTGCTGGGCTGGCCGATCAGCGCCGCATATTTTCTGGGGGCGCTGGCGGTCAATCGCTTTGTGCTGCGTACCGGTCAGCACCGACTGATGACACTGGGGGTCAGCCTGGTGATGGCCGGCACTGGCGTGATGCTGGCTGGCAGTCTGTTGGCCAGCTCGATGGCCTGGTTGCTTTGGCTGCCCTATTGCGTGGCCGTCTTCGGGCAATCGCTGAATTACCCGATCAGCCTCTCACGGGCCAACGATGGCGCGCCGATTGCCGGCGCCTATGCGATGGCCCTGAGCGGGTTCATCCACCAATTGATGGCGGCGCTGATCGGGGCGGTGGCCAGCGTGTTCGCCAGCCCGCAAGCGTGGCCGCTGTCGTTGCTGTGCTGCACTCTGGCGATGGGCGCGCTGCTCTGTACGAGAGGCACGCCCGTTCGCCTGCCCGCTTAAAACGCGCTGCGAAAAATCTCCTCGATCTGCCGCTGATCCGCCGCCCGCGGATTGGTGAAGCCGCAGGCGTCTTTCAGGGCGTTGGCGGCGAGCACCGGGATGTCGGTGCATTTGGCGCCCAGATCACGCAGGCCACCGGGAATCTCCACGTCCCTGGCCAGGCAACGAATCGCATCGATCGCGGCTTTTGCACCCTCCTCCGGGCTGAAACCACGAATGTCGGCGCCCATGGCGTGGGCCACGTCGGTCAGACGATCGGCGCAGACCTGCGCGTTGAATGTCTGCACATGCGGCAGCAATACCGCGTTGCACACCCCGTGAGGCAGATCATAGAAACCGCCCAACTGGTGCGCCATCGCATGCACGTAGCCGAGGGACGCATTGTTGAACGCCATGCCCGCGAGGAACTGCGCGTAGGCCATGTTTTCCCGAGCGGCCAGGTCGCTGCCGTCGCGCACGGCCAGGCGCAGGTTGTTGCTGATCAGGGTCATTGCCTTCAGCGCGCAGGCGTCGGTGATCGGGTTGGCAGCGGTGGAGACGTAGGCTTCGATCGCGTGGGTCAGTGCGTCCATGCCGGTGGCGGCGGTCAGGCTTTTCGGCATGGCGACCATCAGCGCCGGGTCGTTCACCGACAGCAGCGGCGTGACGTTGCGGTCGACGATGGCCATTTTCACGTGGCGGGTTTCGTCGGTGATGATGCAGAACCGGGTCATCTCGCTGGCCGTGCCGGCGGTGGTGTTGATGGCGATCAGTGGCAGCTGTGGCTTGGCCGATTGATCGACGCCTTCGTAGTCGCGGATCTGCCCGCCGTTGGTGGCGCACAACGCGATGCCCTTGGCGCAGTCGTGGGGCGAACCGCCGCCAAGGGAAACCACGAAATCGCAGCGACTCTCCTTGAGCAGCGCCAGTCCTGACTCAACGTTGGCGATGCTCGGGTTGGGCTTGGCGCCGTCGAAGATCACCGAGTCGATGTCCTGCATCGCCAGTTTTTCGGCAATCATCGTCGCAACGCCGGCCTTGGCCAGCCCGGCGTCGGTGACGATCAGCGCCTTGCGAAAACCGTAGTTGCGGATCGCGTTCATGGCGTCGTCAAGGCAGCCGCTGCCCATGATGTTTACGGCGGGAATGAAAAAGGTGCTGCTCATGGCGCGTCTCCTGACTGGGGCCGAATCGACTAGTGCAATTCGGCAGATGCACACAGGATCGACCGATCGGTCACGGCGGATGTTGATCTGGCTCAATGCCCGCTCGTGATAAAGTCGCCGTCCATCTGCCCTTTGTTTTGAGACGTGCCCTGCAATGACCGATTTTCTGGATGTCGACGCCACCCTCGAAGACTGGAACGCGTTGCGCGCCACCACCGACTTCAGCGGCCTGCTGCTGGGCAACGGCGCCAGTCGCGCGGTGTGGGACGATTTCGGCTACGACTCGCTGTTCGAAAACGCACGCACGGTGGAAGAAAAACCGTTGACCCCGTCGGAACTGAGCGTGTTCGACGCCCTGCAAACGCGCAGTTTCGAGCAGGTGCTCGGCGCGCTGAAAACCACCAGTCGGGTCAACAAGGCGCTGGCCGTCAGCTCGGCCGCGCCGCGCAATCGCTACTACGCGATCAAGGAAGCGCTGATCAACACGGTGCACGCGGTGCACATCCCGTGGCGGCTGATCGAAGCCTCGACTTTGGCGACCCTGAACAGTGAACTGGCGCGTTATCGCACGGTGTTCACCACCAATTACGACCTGCTCAATTACTGGGCTTTGCAACATCAGGCCGAGGCGATCGACGACCTGTTCAACGGCCCGGATGCGAGTTTCGATCTGTGCGACAGCAGCACGGACAAACCGCGTCTGCTGTACCTGCACGGTGGCCTGCATCTGGTGCGCAACCAGGACGGCACCGCGCGCAAACTGACCGCCACCGAGGGCACGCTGCTCGGCAGTTTCGCGATCAACAACACGATCAAGACGCTGGACGACGTGCCGCTGTTCGTCAATGAAGGGCCGAGCGCGGACAAGCTCAAGACCATCCGCAGTTCCGATTACCTGTCGTTCTGCTACGACCAGTTACTCAAACACGGCGACAATCTGTGCATCTTCGGCCACGCCCTCGGCGAGCAGGACAGCCACCTCGTGCGCGCCCTGCGTCTGGCGAAGCCGAAGACCGTGGCGATCTCGATCAACCCGCGCAGCGCGGCGTTCATCCAGCACCAGAAACGCCACTACGTCAAGGTGTTCGAGGGCACGGGTGTCGAGTTGCGCTTCTTTGATTCCAAGAGCCATGCGCTGGGCCATCCGAAGCTGTCGGTGCCGGTTGAGGTCTGATCATTCCTCGCCGCTGTGCACCACCACCAGCAACTGCGCCTGCACCTCGCCCACTGAGCGGATGCGATGGGGTTTCTGCGCATTGAAGTGCAGCGCATCGCCCCGTTCCAGCAGCACCCGTTCGTTCACGAAGTCCACTTCGACCTGGCCTTCGTGGACGAACAGAAATTCCTCGCCCAAGTGTTCCTTGAAGGTTTTGTCGGTGAATTCGCTCGGCGGATAAATGATGAACGGCAACAGGCTGCGTTCGCTAACCTGATGGGCCAGCACCGCGTAGCCGGGGCTGTGGTCGTTGGCCGCCAGCGACTGGCGTTCGTGGCTGCGCACCAGGCTGTAGCTGTCGAGGCTGACGTTGTCTTCGGAGAACAGCTCCTCGACTTTCACGTTCAGCGCCTTGGCCAGTTTCAGTGCAGCGGCTATCGACGGCGTGTTCAACCCGCGCTCGACCTTCGACAGGTAACTCTTGGTCATGCCGGATTTCTCGGCCAGCGCCTCAAGGGTTACGCCAAGTTTTTTTCTCAATAATTTCAAACGGATAGACATGCGAAGCGATTAATCCAGCAAAGGAAAGACGATTTGTCCTTGCCAATGACACAAAGTGTCATATAGCCTCTTAAGTGTCATCCATGGCAACCACCACAGGACACGGATATGGCGAAGACATTAGCACTACCCAAAGATGAACTGGTCAAGCAAGCGCTGACCCAGATGCAAAAAACCCTGGCGGATAATACGTGGACAGACCGGCAAAAGCTGGCCCTGACCTGCCGGATCCTGTTCGAAAACGGCCACGATTCGGGCCTCGCCGGGCAGATCACCGCCCGTGGCCCGCAGCCGGGCACTTACTACACTCAGCAACTGGGCCTGGGTTTCGATGAAATCACCGCGAGCAATCTGCTGCTGGTCAACGAAGACCTCGAAGTGCTCGAAGGCCACGGCATGGCCAACCCGGCCAACCGTTTCCACAGTTGGGTGTACCGCGCGCGGCCGGATGTGAACTGCATCATCCACACCCACCCGACGCACATTGCCGCACTGTCGATGCTGGAAGTGCCGCTGCAGATTTCCCACATGGACCTGTGCCCGCTGTACGACGATTGCGCGTTCCTTGAAGGCTGGCCGGGTGTGCCGGTGGGTAATGAGGAAGGCGAGTTGATTGCCGGGGCGTTGGGCGACAAACGGGCGATCCTGCTTTCCCACCACGGGCAACTGTCGACCGGCACGACCATCGAGGAAGCCTGTGTCATCGCGCAATTGATCGAGCGCGCCGCCAAACTGCAATTGCTGGCGATGGCCGCCGGGACGATCAAGCCGATCATTCCCGAGCTCGGCCGCGAGGCCCATGACTGGGTCTCGAAACCCAAACGCCACGCCGCGGCCTTTAACTACTACGCCCGGCAGAACCTGCGTCAGCACGCCGATTGCCTGAACTGAACACTTCATCCTTGCGGAGCACTCTCATGTCCAACATTCACGGCATCATCGGCTACACCATCACCCCGTTCGGCGCCAATGGCGAAGGCGTCGACCTGCCGGCCCTCGGCCGCTCCATCGACCGGCTGATCGCCGGCGGCGTCCACGCCATCGCGCCATTGGGCAGCACCGGCGAAGGTGCCTACCTGAGCGATGCGGAGTGGGACCAGGTCGCCGAATTCAGCATCAAGCACGTGGCCAAGCGCGTGCCGACCGTGGTCAGCGTGTCCGACCTGACCACCGCCAAAGCGGTACGCCGCGCACGCTTTGCCGAAGCCCATGGCGCCGACGTGGTGATGGTGCTGCCGACGTCCTACTGGAAACTCACCGAGGCGGAAATCCTCGCCCACTACCGCGCCATCGGTGACAGCATCGGCGTGCCGATCATGCTCTACAACAACCCGGCCACCAGCGGCACCGACATGTCGGTGGAGCTGATTCTGCGCATCGTCAACGGCGTGGAAAACGTGACCATGGTCAAGGAGAGCACCGGCGACATCCAGCGCATGCACAAGTTGCAACTGCTGGGCGAAGGCCGGGTGCCGTTCTACAACGGCTGCAACCCGCTGGCGCTGGAAGCCTTCGCTGCCGGGGCCAGGGGCTGGTGCACGGCGGCGCCGAACCTGATTGCGCAGCTCAATCTGGATTTGTACGAAGCCACGCTGGCGGGGGATCTCGGCAAGGCGCGGGAGCTGTTCTACCGCCAGTTGCCGCTGCTGGACTTCATCCTCAAGGGCGGCTTGCCGGCGACGATCAAGGCCGGTCTGCGCCTGACCGGTCTGGAAGTCGGCGATCCGCGTTTGCCGGTGTTCCCGCTGGCTGAGGCCGGGCGTACGCAATTGCAGGCCTTGCTGAACACCTTGCGTTGAACGAAAAAAATCCCGCCCGGTTTACGCCGGGCGGGATTTTTTGTGGCCGTCGATCAGAGGCTGGCGGCGCGCTTCATGGCTTCGCGGTGGAACGGCTGATCCTTGAGAATCTGCGCGATGAACGTGTCGCTGATCAAGCGCATGTGTTCGAACTGACCGCCCGAGGCATTGAATGCGCCGCGCCAGGATTCGGTGTGATTCTTCACGGTGTACACGCCCAGTATCTGCTTGCCATGGCTGAGGCTGAACACCACCGTGCTGTCGAAACTCACCGGCACCGGCACCAGAAACAGAGTGAAGGCGCTCAGAAGCATCTGCGGCTGAATCCCGCCGACATCGCTGTTGGCAATCACCAAAACGTTGTAGCCGTCTTCGCTGCGGCCGGCCTTCACTTCTTCAAAGGTGCCACGCCGACGCAATTCGTCACGCAGCATCCAGCTCGGCATGCCGATCACACTGACGTTGATGGCCGGCAATTGCTGGCTGCTGTAATCGACGTCCGGCGCCTTCAGCGAATGGGTGGCCTGGCAGCCACCGAGCAGCAGAAGCAAGCCCAGAAGCAGACGTTTGATGAGCATTAGAATTTCCCCGAGAGCATGGCTTTGTAGACGGAGGCGCTGGTGCCGTTCTCTTCACGAATAAACGGTGTGGCGGTGTACAGGTTCGGCATGTCCAGTCGTTGCAGGCCGGGTACTTGCGGATATCTGGCGCGGACCAGCGCGGCGTCGCGTTCGAGATGATCGCTGTGCAGAAACAGGCAGGTGCTGTCGCTGGGGGACACGCAGCCGGCACGGAAGTCACCGATGTAGTAAGCCTTGCCCGCTTCAAGCTGCATGCCGATGGTGAAGTCTTCACGGCTCCAGGACACCGATCTGCCGCGATCGAATCGCACGTTGTAGATCTCGTAGCGACCGGGTTTGAGCGGCATCACGAACAGCGTGCCGATACCACGACCGGTCTCGCGCACGTCTCGTGCGGTACGAGCATAGAACTCGTTGTGCAGGCGCGCGCTGGCGAATTCGTCACTGCCACGTTTGCGGATCAGCAGCATCTGTTCCTGGGCCGCATAGGATGCTTTTGGCCAGATGCCGACCACGCCCACCAGATACGCGGTGCCGGAATCGGCACTCGGTGCGAGTTCATCATCGATTTGGGTCGGGGACAGGCTATAGCAGCCGCTCAAGCCGAGCAGCAGGGTCAGGACAGCGAAAAGGCGGATCATCAGTGGGAAAACTCTGGCGGCAGTTGTTCAAAAATTCCGCGAAAGAGTCATCTCGGCGCCCCTTCCATGGATTGGCGGCGGAGGATAAGCGAAATGATGGCACATAGCCAGAATTCAGTCGCCAAGGATTTGGCGACTGAACGTCATGGGTGGTTCAAAGCACCGGCAGGGTTTTGTCCTTGATCACCTTGGACGGCCCGTTGGCCTTGACGCTGGCGATGCCTTTGGCACACGCCGCGTCCGATGAATAGGATTCGCTGCTGCCGATGATCTGGTGATTGGCCGCCTTGAGGTTGAAGTAGGGGTGACCGTCCTTCGTCGATTTTTTCTCGTAGCGTTCGTCCAGCGGGCTGTTGGCCTGCACCGAGGCGATGCCGTTTTCGGCGGCCGTGCGGCTGGTGTACAGCTCGCTGGTCAGAATGGTTTCGGCGTTCGCCGCTTTCAGTACGAACCTGTACTGGCCGTTGCTGCTTTTGCTCAACTCATACCATCCGGACATGGTGTTTCTCCTTTTCGATGTGTCACAGGGTGATTTTGGTTCCAAGCAACCCGAGGAACCCGGCCAGCCATTTCGGGTGCGCCGGCCAGGCGGGCGCAGTGGCCAGGTTGCCCTGGACATGGCCGTCCGTGACCGGGATGTCGATGTAGGTGCCGCCGGCCAAGCGCACTTCCGGGGCACAGGCCGGATAAGCACTGCACTCGCGACCTTCGAGAATCCCCGCCGCCGCCAGCAGTTGCGCGCCGTGACAGACGGCGGCAATCGGCTTGCCGGCCTTGTCGAAAGCGCGCACCAGTTCGAGGACTTTTTCGTTCAGCCGCAGGTATTCCGGCGCACGCCCGCCGGGCACCAGCAAGGCGTCGTAATCCTTGGCATCGACCTTGGCAAAATCGAAGTTCAGGGCGAACTGGTGACCGGGCTTCTCGCTGTAGGTCTGGTCGCCTTCAAAGTCATGGATCGCGGTGCGCACGGTCTTGCCGGCGGCCTTGTCCGGGCACACGGCATGCACGGTGTGACCGACCATTTGCAGGGCCTGGAACGGCACCATCACTTCGTAGTCTTCGACGTAATCGCCGACCAGCATCAGTATCTTTTTCGCGGCCATGGGCAGGACTCCTCTGGTGAATGCGCAGGAATATTCACAGTAGCCCAAGGACCGCGATGGCGTTCGCAAACTGTATGGATAACTCTGCGCTCAGCTGTAACAGCCCGACTGCCGTGGTTTGTGGCTAGATGAAGACACCTTCCTGTCATCTTCGAATCTGGTTGCCCTCATGTCTTCGCGCGAAAACACCGGCATGGCCCTCGGCCTGCTCGGCGTGGTGATTTTCAGCCTCACCCTGCCCTTCACCCGCATCGTGGTGCAGGAACTGCACCCGCTGCTCAATGGCCTCGGCCGCGCGTTGTTCGCGGCGATTCCGGCAGCAGCGCTGTTGTTGTGGCGACGGGAAAAGTGGCCGACCTGGAAGCAAGTCAAAGGCCTGAGCCTGGTGATCGCCGGGGTGATCCTCGGTTTCCCGGTGCTGTCGGCGTGGGCCATGCAGACCCTGCCGGCGTCCCATGGCGCGCTGGTCAACGGTTTGCAGCCGCTGTGCGTGGCGCTTTATGCGGCGTGGTTGTCCCATGAACGTCCGTCGAAAGCCTTCTGGGCCTGCGCCGCACTGGGCAGTGCGCTGGTGCTGGGATACGCGCTGTACACCGGTGCCGGCAGCATTCAGGCCGGGGATTTGTTGATGTTGGGTGCGATTGCGGTGGGTGGTCTGGGTTATGCCGAGGGCGGGCGTCTGGCCCGGGAGATGGGCGGCTGGCAGGTGATCTGCTGGGCGCTGGTGCTGTCGACGCCGCTGCTGATCGGCCCGGTGCTGTACCTGGCGTTGCAGCATGAGGGCGCGGTATCGGCAAAAACCTGGTGGGCCTTCGGCTACGTCGCACTGTTTTCGCAATTTCTGGGGTTCTTCGCCTGGTACGCCGGGCTGGCCATGGGTGGCATTGCCCGGGTCAGTCAGATCCAGTTGTTGCAGATCTTCTTCACCATCGCGTTTTCCGCGCTGTTCTTTGGGGAACACGTGGAGCCGATCACCTGGCTGTTCGCCTGCGGCGTGATCGCGACGGTGATGCTCGGGCGCAAGACCGCGGTGCGCCCGGCTCAACCGGGCACGTTACCGGCGGGGGTTCAGCTCAAGCCTTGAGCTTCAGCAAACCGTCAGCGAGCAGCAGGGTTTCGAGGCAGTGCTCGCTGATCTGGTAGAACGCTTTCAATTCCTGGATTTTCACCAGCAGCTGAGTCGGGTCCACCGGCTCGGCGCGCTTCACGGCGAGGATCATCTTGTTCTTGTTGGTGTGGTCCAGCGAGATGAACTCGAACACCTTGGTCTCGTAACCGCAGGCTTCGAGGAACAGCGCGCGCAAGCTGTCGGTAACCATTTCCGCCTGCTGGCCCAGGTGCAGGCCGTATTGCAACATCGGCTTCAGCAGCGCCGGGCTCTGGATCTGCAAGCGGATCTGTTTGTGACAGCACGGCGAGCACATGATGATCGAGGCGCCAGAGCGGATGCCGGTGTGGATCGCGTAGTCGGTGGCGATGTCGCAGGCATGCAGGGCGATCATCACATCCAGGTCGCTCGGCGCCACGCTGCGCACATCGCCGCACTTGAACACCAGCCCTGGGTGTTCCAGCTTCGCGGCGGCGGTGTTGCACAGGTTGACCATTTCTTCACGCAACTCGACGCCGGTGACTTCGCCTTCGGCCTTCAGGGTGTTGCGCAAATAGTCATGAATGGCAAACGTCAGGTAACCCTTGCCCGAACCGAAATCCGCTACACGCACCGGTTTGTCCAGGGCCAGCGGCGACGAGGTCAGCGCGTGGCTGAAGACTTCGATGAACTTGTTGATCTGCTTCCACTTGCGCGACATCGCCGGGATCAGCTCATGCTGGGCGTTGGTCACGCCCAGATCCTTGAGGAACGGTCGGTTCAGATCGAGGAAGCGGTTTTTCTCGCGGTTGTGCTCGGCGGACGGCACTTCGCGTAATTGCTGGGGTTTGCTCATGAACAGCGAGCTCTTGCCCTTTTTGCTGTATTCGAGCTGGGCTTCGTCCGTCAGCGCCAGCAAATGCGCATTTTTGAACGCCGCCGGCAGCAGCCCGGCAATCGTCGCCACCGCTTCGTCCAGCGGCAGGTTCTTGGTGATGTCGCGGGTCTTGTAGCGGTAAACGAACGACAGGCACGGCTGCGCCTTGACCGTCACCGGTTTGATGATGATCCGCTGCAGATCCGCTTCTTCACCGACGTACTTGGCCAGCACCAGTTTGATGAAGCCGTTCTGTTCGAGGCTGGTTTGCAGCAGCTCGATGAACCGGGCGTGGTGATCGGGCGCCGGTTTGGCAGATGCGGAGGGAGCGATAACGGACATGGGAAAAAGCGGCCTCGGACGGGCAAATCGGGAATGGGCGCTAGTTTAGGGGGGATGGCGTTCGAGGGCACGGCTAATTTCCCGAACGGCTTATCCCAACACCACCAACCGATTCGGCAACTCATTCCTCACCTGCGTCACCGGCACATGCACCTTGAGCAACTCGCCGCACGCCTCGATACACGTGACAAAGCCCTGCAACGTCTGCCCCTGCCGTACCTGCTCGGTAAACGCCGCGACAATCGAATCCCAGCTCTTGTTATCCAGCTTCTTGGAAATCCCCTCATCCACCAGAATTTCCACATACCGCTCCGCCTCGCAGACAAAAATCAGCATGCCAGTGCTGCCCACCGTGTGATGCAGGTTCTGTTCGAGAAACTGCCGCCGCGCTAGGTTCGAGGCGCGCCAATGCCGGACGTGGCGCGGGATCAGGTGAGTGGTGACTTTGGGCAGACGAAACACCAGGCACAGCACGACAAAACTGACCCACTGCACCAGCAACAGGCTGTGCATGGTCAGCCAGCCGGTCAGGTAATGCACGATCCCCGGCACCACCAGCGCCAGCAGGCTCGCCCAAAGCAACGGGATGTACGCGTAGTCGTCGGCGCGGGCTGCGAGCACCGTCACCAGTTCGGCGTCGGTGTCGCGCTCGACCCGGGCGATGGCCTCGGCGACCTTGCGTTGTTCGTGTTCAGTCAGTAATGCCATGTCGTGAAGTGCCTGCTCATTATTGTTATCACCAGCCGCCGGAGGACCCGCCTCCGCCGAAACTGCCACCGCCGCCGCTGAAGC
>NZ_JBWKZE010000024.1:78218-103090 GCF_059424205.1 Pseudomonas sp. GW456-12-1-14-TSB6 | reverse complement strand
CCCGCCCGGCGAGGCTGAGGGTCAATGCCTGAAGCGAACTCAGATGGCGACTGCCGCTGCGCCAACTGCCCTGTAAAACGGTAAACATGTGCAGGAAATATCTGAACTGGACAAACCTTGATCGGATGGTGAAATAGCTACCCAGTCCAAGGACTACAGGGATCAAAACCTTTCCCGAAAGAAAGTCGTTGATGATGTCTAGCATTCAAAGCTCCTTGCTATTGAAAGTGCTGGCGTTTTTTATTAGCTGGCCAAGTCCTGAAACCTTTCAGGGCTCGTAATATCCAGCCATATTTCGCCGGGCGCAATTTCGCAACTTGCTTAAAAGTGATGCGAGTTGCTGCTATGGTTGCGCCTTCTAAAACTGTTTCAAGGATATTTATGTGGGAGTCTCTTCCAGCTAACTTAAGGCTTTTGTGCAGTCACTACAGATCTGTCGCGGAAGTCTGTAGGAAGATTCGAATTAATCGCGGGCAATTCAATAAGTATCTGTGTGGAAATAGTGTACCTACAGCTTTCAACTTGAAAAGAATCTGCGATTTTTTCGGGGTCGAGGCGTTTGAAATAGCCCTTCCGACAGAGCAATTCATCACACTGATCGGCATGAGGTCTAGGAAACCCGGCACAGTCGAAGAACAAACTGCACCGCAGAGAATGCTTGGACACCTGCGTCAACACTCCTCGCCGGAGCTCAAGGCGCACACTGGTTACTACTATGAGTACTATCACGCTATGACGGAGCCTGGCTCGATTCTGTGCTCGCTGGTGCACGTCTGTGAAGATGGATCAGACATCGTCTATGAGCGAAACGAGTGCTTACAGATTGCGGGTGCCGAAGGTGAGTTTGAAAGGTATCGATACATCGGGTTCGCTTACTACCTCAGAGATCGCCTGTTTCTTATCGACTACGAGTCACTGACCTCGAACGAGATCAGCCAAACTATTCTCATACCAAGCTTCAAAAGCTGCATCACACGGCTCAACGGTCTGAAAATGGGTGTGTCCGCCGCTGACCATCGGGCTCCGGCTTGTTCGCGAGTCGTTTGGGAGTATCTGGGGCAGGAAATCAATCGGATCGATGCTTATCGCCGGGTGCGACTTTATGACGTTGATGATCCGGTTATCGATGACGACCTGCGTGCGCGACTCACTCAAACCAAAGTAGTGGATGGGTTGTTTGTTATTGCCTGACCTTCAGCCAACAGGACTGTCGATCTGCTCCAGCATCCACTTCACGAAATCCCGCACCTTGGGCACTTCTGCCGCGTGTTCCGGATAGGCCAGGTAATAGGCGTCGGTGCTGGGCATCGCATGCTGCCAGGGAATGACCAGTTTGCCGTCGGCCAATTCCTCTTCCACCAGAAACCTCGGCAGCAGGGCGACGCCGCAACCGACCTGCGCGGCGCGGATGCACATATAAAAGGTTTCGAAGCGCGGGCCGTGGTAGCTGTGTTCGGTCTGATAGCTCTGGCTGTCGAACCAGTCGTGCCACGCTTGCGGGCGCGAAGCATTCTGCAGCAGGACCAGATCGGTGAGTTGCGTTGGATCAGTCAACGGAATGTCCGGCAGGCTACTCGGCGCGCAGACCGGCACCAGTTCTTCGCCGAACAGCTTCAGGCATTCGGTGCCGGGGCGTGAACCCTGGCCGAAATAGAACGCCAGGTCGCTGCGCCCTTGCAGCAAGTCATCGGCCTCCTGCTCGTTGCACAGGTCCAGATGGATCGACGGATGACGCAGACGCCAGCCCTTGAGGCGCGGCACCAGCCAGCGAGCGCCGAAGGTCGAGGGCGTGGAGACCCGCAGGACTTCGGTTTCGCCGCCGTAGGAACGCAGGTAATGGGTCGACATCTCGACCTGGGTCAGGATTTTTCTGACTTCCACCAGATACAGATCGCCGGCCGGGGTCATCTGCAAACGGCGGCGCACCCGGCGAAACAACAAGTGCTGCAGCAATTCTTCGAGCTGCGCCACCTGCTTGCTGACGGCGCTCTGGGTCAGGTTCAGTTCCTCGGCGGCCCGGGTGAAACTCAGGTGCCGGGTCACGGCCTCGAAGCACTGCAACGCGGTGATCGACGGCAAGTGGCGTTTGTTCAGCATGGGCGATCCTTTTCTTGTCTTTCTGCGCAGCATGAATAAACGGAATGATATCTCGCGTAAAGGTCGTTTGTTGCACAGCCTTCCTGACGCTACAACTAAAGGTCTGCCCGGTCGTGAAAACGCGCCCGCACACATTCAGTTTTTTGCTTGAGGAGTGACCCATGGTTGCCGCATTGCTTGATCGTCTAGGTGTGAACCCGGCCCTGTACCAGAACGGCAAAGTGCCGGTGCATTCGCCCATCGACGGCAGCCGCATCGGCGCCGTGAACTGGGAAGGCCCGGCCGAAGTCGAGCAGCACATCAGTCGCGCAGATCATGCGTTCGAACATTGGCGCAAGGTGCCGGCCCCGCGTCGTGGCGAACTGGTGCGTCAGTTCGGCGAAGTGCTGCGTGAATACAAGACCGAACTCGGTGAGCTGGTGTCCTGGGAAGCGGGCAAGATCACCCAGGAAGGCCTCGGTGAAGTGCAGGAGATGATCGACATCTGCGATTTCGCCGTCGGCCTGTCCCGCCAGTTGTACGGCTTGACCATCGCCTCCGAGCGTCCGGGCCACCACATGCGTGAAACCTGGCACCCGCTGGGCGTGGTCGGCGTGATCAGTGCGTTCAACTTCCCGGTCGCGGTGTGGGCATGGAACACCACGCTGGCGCTGGTCTGCGGAAACCCGGTGGTATGGAAGCCGTCGGAGAAAACCCCGCTGACCGCGCTGGCCTGTCAGGCGCTGTTCGAGCGCGTACTGAAGAACTTCAGCGATGCCCCGGCGCACCTGAGCCAGGTGATCATCGGCGGCCGCGATGCCGGCGAAGCGCTGGTGGATGACCCGCGTGTCGCGCTGATCAGCGCCACCGGCAGCACCCGCATGGGCCGCGAAGTGGCGCCGAAAGTCGCCGCCCGCTTCGCCCGCAGCATTCTCGAACTGGGCGGCAACAACGCGATGATCCTCGGCCCGAGCGCCGATCTGGACATGGCCGTGCGCGCCATTCTGTTCAGCGCCGTCGGCACCGCCGGCCAGCGTTGCACCACGTTGCGGCGCCTGATCGCCCATGAGTCGGTGAAAGAAGAAATCGTCACCCGCCTCAAAGCCGCGTACTCCAAGGTTCGTATCGGTCACCCGCTGGAAGGCAATCTGATCGGCCCGCTGATCGACAAGCACAGCTTCGAAAACATGCAGGATGCGCTGGAGCAGGCGCTGAGCGAGGGCGGTCGGGTGTTCGGCGGCAAGCGCCAACTGGAAGACCAATTCCCTAACGCCTACTACGTGTCGCCGGCCATCGTTGAAATGCCGGAGCAGAGCGACGTGGTGTGCAGCGAGACCTTCGCGCCGATCCTGTACGTGGTCGGTTACAGCGATTTCGAAGAGGCGCTGCGCCTGAACAATGCCGTGCCGCAAGGGTTGTCGTCGTGCATCTTCACCACCGATGTGCGCGAGGCCGAGAAATTCATGTCGGCGGTCGGCAGCGACTGCGGCATCGCCAACGTCAACATCGGCCCGAGCGGCGCGGAAATCGGCGGCGCGTTCGGTGGCGAGAAAGAAACGGGCGGCGGTCGTGAGTCGGGCTCGGATGCGTGGCGCGCGTACATGCGTCGGCAGACCAATACCGTGAACTACTCGCTGGAATTGCCGCTGGCGCAGGGCATCACGTTCGACTGACAGTGTTCTCAAAGCTATTGATCGTTCCCACGCTCTGCGTGGGAATGCTGCACCGAACGCTCCGCGTTCGCTTTCGGGACGCAGAGCGTCCCTGACTGCGTTCCCACGCAGAGCGTGGGAACGATCTCTTAGGTGTGTTTGGCAGGTTTCTGTTGGAGTCTGGCAATGCCGTTACGCGAAGAATGTCTGTGGGAAAAGCTTACGCCGCAACGCCCGGATAACACGGCGCTCAGGGGCGAGGTCAAGGTTGATGTCTGCGTGATCGGCGCCGGGTTTACCGGGCTGTCGGCGGCGCTGCATCTGCTGGAAAAGGGCAAGAGCGTCTGTGTGCTCGAAGCCCATCGCGCCGGGCATGGCGGCTCCGGGCGCAACGTCGGGCTGGTCAACGCCGGGATGTGGATTCCGCCGGACGAGATCGAGGCGGGATTCGGCGAGGCGGTCGGCAGTCAGCTCAACCGCATGCTCGGTGCGGCGCCGGCGCTGGTGTTCAGCCTTGTGGATAAATACAACATCGATTGCCAATTGCGCCGCGAAGGCACCCTGCACATGGCACATAACGCCAAGGGTGAGGCGGATCTGCGCAGTCGCGAAGAACAATGGAAGCGCCGCGGTGCGCCGGTCGAACTGCTGACTGGCAAGGCCTGTGAGCAGGCGACCGGTACACAGAAGATCGCCGCCGCGCTGCTCGACCGGCGCGCCGGTACGCTCAATCCGATGGCCTACGTCACCGGGCTGGCCAACGCTGTAATGAGCCTTGGCGGGCAGATGTTCGATCACTCGCCGGTCGCGCGTCTTGAACGGCAAGGGCAGAAATGGTCGGTGCAGACCGAGCAGGGTTCGGTGCTGGCCGAACAAGTGGTGATCGCCTCCAACGCCTACACCGAAGGCGACTGGACCGAACTCAAGCGCAATTTCTTCCCCGGTTACTACTATCAGGTCGCTTCGGTGCCGCTCACCGAAGACGCTGCCCAGGAAATTCTCCCGGGCGGGCAGGGCTCGTGGGATACCCGCCAGGTGCTGAGCAGCATCCGCCGCGACAAGGACGGGCGTTTGTTGCTGGGCAGCCTCGGCAACGGCAATCAGAAACCGACCTGGTTCCTCAAGGCCTGGGCCGACCGGGTGCAGCAGCATTACTTCCCCAATCTGAAACCCGTGGAGTGGGAATGCACCTGGACCGGGCGCATCGCGTTCACCCCTGATCATTTGATGCGCCTGTTCGAACCGGCGCCGGGACTGGTGGCCGTCACCGGTTACAACGGCCGTGGGGTGACTACCGGCACCGTGGTCGGCAAGGCCTTCGCCGATTACCTGTGTAACGGAAATCCTCAGGCATTGCCGATTCCCTTCGCACCGATGCAGCCGCTGGCAGGGGTGGGTTTGCGCAGTTGTCTGTACGAGGCCGGGTTCTCGCTGTATCACGCGGGCCAGTGCCTGCGGATCGTCATCTGAGTGTTGAAATATGTTGCCGGAAGCGGCGCTTTTCGATGTAGCGACTAGCCTGTAATGGTGCGGGTTGTAGCAGTCCCGCACCAGCAGTGTGCAGTTCGGTGACGCGGGCTGTTACAGGCTGGTTGCACGTCGTTTGGCGCCGCGGTTGCAATGATGGCGCGTGCGGGTTGCGCCTGAAAAAATAAATGGTTTCACCTTCCGCGGTTTAGACGGTTGCACGCCCAATGAAAATGGGAACGAAACAGTCGAAATAACAAGAAAGCAGCGACTTTTTGAAGAATAAAAAACCGATGGCACGGCCCTTGCTCTGAGCATTCAAGTGAAGTCGCAGTGCCAACTAAAAAAAACCTTGGAGCACCACCTCATGTCCCAGACGTTTTACAAGAAAGGCTTTCTGGCCCTCGCAGTGGCTACTGCGCTGGGTGTTTCTGCGTTTGCACAAGCTGATGTGAAAATCGGTGTGGCGGGTCCGATGACGGGCGCCAACGCGGCATTTGGCGAGCAATACATGAAAGGGGCACAAGCGGCGGCCGACGCGGTCAACGCGGCGGGCGGCGTCAACGGGGAGAAGATCGTCCTGGTCAAGGGCGATGACGCTTGCGAGCCGAAACAGGCGGTGACGGTCGCCAAGGATCTCACCAACCAGAAAGTCGCCGGTGTGGTCGGCCACTTCTGCTCGTCCTCCACCATTCCTGCGTCCGAGATCTACGACGAAGCCGGCATCATCGCGATCACCCCGGGTTCCACCAACCCGCAAGTGACCGAGCGCGGCCTGAGCGCCATGTTCCGTATGTGCGGCCGTGACGACCAGCAAGGCATCGTCGCCGGCGACTACATCGTCGACGTGCTCAAGGGCAAGAAAGTCGTCGTGCTGCACGACAAGGACACCTACGGTCAGGGCCTGGCCGACGCGACCAAGGCTCAGCTGGAAAAACGCGGCGTGAAGCCAGTGTTGTACGAAGGCCTGACCCGTGGCGAAAAAGACTTCAGCACCATCGTCACCAAGATCCGTGGCGCCGGCGCCGATGTCGTCTACTTCGGTGGCCTGCACCCGGAAGCCGGCCCGCTGGTTCGCCAACTGCGTGAACAAGGCCTGAAAGACGTCAAGTTCATGTCCGATGACGGCATCGTGACCGACGAACTGGTGACCACCGCCGGCGGCCCGCAATTCGTCGACGGCGTGCTGATGACCTTCGGTGCCGACCCACGCCTGCTGCCAGACAGCAAGACCGTGGTAGATGCATTCCGCAAGGCTGGCACCGAGCCTGAAGGCTACACCCTGTACGCCTATGCATCGGTTCAGACCCTGGCCGCCGCCTTCAACGGCGCCAAGTCGAACAAGGGCGAGGAGGCCGCTGCCTGGCTGAAGAAGAACCCGGTCAAGACCGTCATGGGCGAGAAGACCTGGGACTCCAAAGGCGACCTTAAGGTCTCCGACTACGTGGTCTACCAGTGGGACAAGGACGGCAAATATCACCAGCTGGAAAAGCAGAAGTAACGGCACCTGATCAACCGGACGCCACATTCCCTGTGGGAGCGGGCTTGCCCGCGATGACGGCCTGACAGTCGACAACTTTGTTGAATGTTCTACCGCTATCGCTGGCAAGCCAGCTCCCACAAGGGGGCTGCGGTTTCCTGTCTGACATTGCTCCGACGTAAATCTGTATTTTTCCTAGAAGAACCGCGCGCCTCAGGGTGTGCAGGTTCTCACTGCGTGAGATTGCGTTATGGATGGTATTTTCCTGCAGCAACTGGTCAACGGCCTGACCCTCGGGTCGGTCTATGGCCTGATCGCCATCGGCTACACAATGGTCTACGGCATCATCGGCATGATCAACTTCGCCCACGGCGAGGTTTACATGATTTCTGCTTACCTGGCGGCAATCAGTCTGGCTCTGCTGGCTTACTTCGGTATTGAATCCTTCCCGCTGCTGATGCTCGGCACCCTGGTATTCACCATCGTGATCACGGCGGTGTATGGCTGGGTCATCGAGCGAGTCGCTTACAAACCCCTGCGCAATTCCACCCGACTGGCACCGTTGATCAGCGCCATCGGCATCTCTCTGATTCTGCAGAACTACGCACAGATCGCCCAAGGCGCCAAACAACAGGGCGTTCCCACCCTGCTGACCGGTGCATGGCGTGTCGAAGTCGGTACCGGCTTCGTGCAACTGACCTACACCAAAGTCTTCATCCTGGTGGCCGCATTCGTCGGCATGGGCCTGCTGACCTACGTCATCAAGTACACCAAGCTCGGGCGCATGTGCCGTGCGACCCAGCAGGACCGCAAGATGGCTTCGATCCTCGGCATCAACACCGACCGGGTGATTTCTTACGTGTTCATCATCGGTGCGGCCATGGCGGCGTTGGCCGGCGTGCTGATCACCATGAACTACGGCACCTTCGACTTCTATGCCGGCTTCATCATCGGCATCAAGGCATTTACCGCGGCAGTACTGGGCGGGATCGGTTCGCTGCCTGGCGCCATGCTCGGCGGGATCATCCTCGGGATCTCCGAGTCGCTGTTCTCGGGCCTGGTCAACTCCGACTACAAAGACGTGTTCAGCTTCTCGCTGCTCGTACTTGTTCTGGTCTTCCGGCCTCAGGGCCTGCTGGGCCGTCCTCTTGTGTCGAAGGTGTAAGCGATGTCTTCAACCACTACAAAATCCATTGATGTCAAAAAAAGCCTGGTTGAGGCGATTCTCGCCGGTCTGATCGCCCTGATCGTGTTCGGGCCGATCGTCGGCGTGGTACTCGACGGCTACAGCTTCAACCTCGAACCGACCCGCGTGGCGTGGATCATTGCCATCGTCATGGCCGGCCGGTTTGCCCTCAGTCTGTTCCTGCAAACCCCGAAAGGCCTGCGCATTCTCGACGGATTCGAGAGCACCGGTTCCGGCGTACATGTGCTGGCCCCGGACTACAAATCGCGCCTGCGCTGGATCATCCCGCTGATGATCGCCATCGCCGTGGCGTTGCCGTTCTTCTCCAACTCCTACCTGCTGGGCGTGGTCATCCTCGGTTTGATCTACGTGCTGCTGGGGCTGGGACTGAACATCGTGGTGGGCCTGGCCGGCCTGCTCGACCTGGGTTACGTGGCGTTCTACGCCATCGGCGCCTACGGTCTGGCGCTCGGGTATCAGTACCTCGGCCTGGGCTTCTGGACCGTGCTGCCACTGGCGGCGATCACCGCTGGCCTTGCCGGTTGCATCCTCGGTTTCCCGGTATTGCGTCTGCACGGCGACTACCTGGCGATCGTGACCCTGGGCTTCGGTGAAATCATTCGTCTGGTGCTCAACAACTGGCTGTCCCTGACCGGCGGCCCGAACGGCATGCCGGCGCCACTGCCGACCTTCTTCGGTCTGGAGTTCGGCAAGCGGGCGAAGGATGGCGGGGTGCCGTTCCACGAGTTCTTCGGCATCGCCTACAACCCGGACGTGAAGTACTACTTCATCTATGCGGTGCTGTTCCTGGTGGTACTGGCCGTGCTGTACATCAAGCATCGCCTGGTGAAGATGCCGGTCGGCCGCGCCTGGGAAGCCCTGCGTGAAGACGAGATCGCCTGCCGCTCGATGGGCCTCAACCACGTGCTGGTCAAGCTCTCGGCGTTCACTATCGGTGCGTCCACGGCGGGTCTGGCGGGTGTGTTCTTCGCCACCTATCAAGGTTTCGTCAACCCGACCTCGTTCACCTTCTTCGAATCGGCGCTGATCCTCGCCATCGTTGTGCTCGGTGGCATGGGCTCGACCATCGGTGTGGTGATCGCAGCGTTCGTGCTGACCGTCGCCCCGGAACTGCTGCGCGGCTTCGCCGAATACCGCGTGCTGCTGTTCGGGATCCTGATGGTGTTGATGATGATCTGGCGACCTCGCGGGCTGATCCGCATCAGCCGTACCGGGGTCACTCCACGCAAAGGTGCCATTCACTATGAGAGGACTGCGCCATGAGTGAAGTCGTACTCTCTGTTGAAAAACTGATGATGCACTTCGGTGGCATCAAGGCCTTGAGCGATGTCAGCCTGAAGGTCAAACGCAACTCGATCTTCGCCCTGATCGGCCCCAACGGCGCCGGCAAGACCACGGTGTTCAACTGCCTGACCGGGTTCTACAAGGCCTCCGGCGGCAAGATCGAACTCAACGTGCGCGGCCGGCAGACCAACGTCATCCAGCTGCTGGGCGAATCGTTCAAGCCGACCGACTTCGTCTCGCCGAAAAACTTCGCCAGTCGCCTGTACTACAAGATGTTCGGCGGCACCCATCTGGTGAACCGCGCGGGCCTGGCCCGGACGTTCCAGAACATTCGCCTGTTCAAGGAAATGTCGGTGCTGGAGAACCTGCTGGTGGCCCAGCACATGTGGGTCAACCGCAACATGCTGGCCGGCATCCTCAACACCAAGGGCTATCGCAAGGCTGAAAGCGACGCGCTGGACTGCGCGTTCTACTGGCTGGAAGTGGTGGATCTGGTGGACTGCGCCAACCGTCTGGCCGGTGAGCTTTCCTACGGCCAGCAACGGCGTCTGGAGATCGCCCGAGCCATGTGCACGCGGCCGCAGATCATCTGCCTCGACGAACCGGCCGCCGGCCTCAACCCTCAGGAAACCGAAGCGCTGAGCGCGATGATCCGGCTGCTGCGCGACGAGCACGATCTGACCGTGGTGCTGATCGAACACGACATGGGCATGGTAATGAGCATTTCCGATCACATCGTGGTGCTGGACCACGGCATCGTCATCGCCGAGGGCGGGCCGGATGCCATTCGTAACGATCCGAAAGTGATCGCCGCTTACCTGGGCGCCGATGAAGAGGAAGTCGTATGACGCAACCCATCCTCGAACTCAAGGATCTGGACGTGTTCTACGGCCCGATCCAGGCCCTCAAAGGCGTTTCGCTGCAGATCAACGAAGGGGAAACCGTCAGCCTGATCGGCTCCAACGGTGCCGGCAAATCCACGCTGCTGATGTCGATCTTCGGCCAGCCTCGGGCGGCGGGCGGGCAGATCCTGTATCAGGGCGTGGACATTACCCACAAGTCATCGCACTACATCGCCTCCAACGGCATCGCGCAATCGCCGGAAGGGCGGCGGGTGTTCCCCGACATGACCGTCGAGGAAAACCTGCTGATGGGCACCATTCCGATCGGCGACAAGTTCGCCAAGGAAGACATGCAGCGCATGTTCGAGCTGTTCCCGCGGCTCGAGGAGCGCCGTAATCAGCGGGCCATGACCATGTCCGGCGGCGAGCAGCAGATGCTCGCCATCGCCCGGGCGTTGATGAGCCGGCCCAAGCTGTTGCTGCTGGATGAGCCGAGCCTGGGGCTGGCGCCGATCGTGGTCAAACAGATCTTCGCCACCCTGCGGGAACTGGCGAAGACCGGCATGACCATTTTCCTCGTCGAACAGAACGCCAACCATGCGTTGAAGCTGTCCGACCGGGCATACGTGATGGTCAATGGCGAGATCCGCCTGACGGGAACCGGCCAGGAACTGCTGGTGAACGAGGAGGTGCGTAACGCTTACCTCGGCGGTCACTGATCGTTTGAAGTTGTCCACAAGCCCCGATGCGTGAGTGTCGGGGCTTTTTTGCGCCCGACTGTTCACCGAAGACAGACACGTTCGGGAAATTGTGGAAAACAAAATCGCCAACCTGCCAAAGCGCGACATATAGACGCTGCAAATGGCTGTTTTTCCACAGTTTTGACTTGTCCCCGTTTGCTGTGGAGCTGGCTGTGAATAACGTGGGTGTAGCTCGCTGAAAGCCTTGTAAACCGAGGCTTTCAGGGGTGTGATTGTTTTTTGAGCAGTGTGTTTTTGCTGAAGGGAAGGCCAGTTTGTCAACCTTTTTTATGGGGTACAAAAAGGTGCTGATCGTTGTGGTCAATCCTGTGGATAAGTCTGTGATTAAACTCTGGAAAGACTCGGCTGAGGGCCGTAATTGCTGGCCTCGCGCAATCATGGGCATGACCGGCCGGTCGTGCAAAATGCCCTGCCCGGCACAACTGGTTGTTCAGGGTCAAGCAAAAAACTTTCTGAATCGCTCGCAAAGCCTTGTGTGGCGCGGCTTTGCGCTTTTCCACTTGCCCCCGGAAACTGTGGAAGGGCTTGTGGATAACGTGCGTGCACATGGCTCCAGGCCACGGCGCATATGGCGTAGCGGCCATTGATCAATTAATGAGCAGGATTCGGTGGTTGCCGGTTAAAGCAGGGCCGGGCATGCTGCCCGCTGATTTTCTATTCCAATGGCTGCCCGGGCGGCCGAAGCAAGGAGAACACGATGTCCAACACCCTGTTTATCACCGGCGCGACCTCCGGTTTTGGTGAAGCCTGTGCCCGTCGTTTTGCCGAGGCCGGCTGGAAACTGGTGCTGACCGGTCGTCGTGAAGAACGCCTCAACGCGCTGTGCGCCGAACTGTCGAAGCAGACCGAAGTGCATGGCCTGGTGCTCGACGTGCGTGATCGCAAGGCGATGGAGGAGGCGATTGCCAATCTGCCGCCATCGTTCGCCAAGCTGCGCGGCCTGATCAACAACGCCGGCCTGGCGCTGGGCGTGGACCCTGCACCGAAGTGCGACCTCGATGATTGGGACACCATGGTCGACACCAACGTCAAAGGCCTGATGTACAGCACTCGCCTGTTGCTGCCTCGGCTGATCGCCCACGGTCGTGGCGCCGGCATCATCAACCTCGGCTCCATCGCCGGTAACTATCCGTACCCGGGCAGCCACGTTTATGGCGCGACCAAGGCGTTCGTCAAACAGTTCTCGCTGAACCTGCGTTGCGATCTGCAGGGCACTGGCGTGCGTGTCAGCAACATCGAGCCGGGCCTGTGCGAGAGCGAGTTCTCGCTGGTGCGTTTCGCCGGCGATCAGGCGCGTTACGACGCCACCTACGCCGGTGCCGAGCCGATCCAGCCGCAGGACATCGCCGAGACCATCTTCTGGGTGCTGAATGCGCCGGCGCACATCAACATCAACAGCCTTGAGCTGATGCCGGTGAGCCAGACCTGGGCGGGTTTTGCCATCGAGCGTAACAAGGCCTGATACGGTGTTGCCCTCTTCGCCAATCTGTTGGCGAAGAGGGCAAATCGGCCAAATTCTGGCAGTAAGGTAGACTCACTCCTCAACAACCCCACCGCACCCTGCGGTTTTCAAGGTTTTTCGAGGAGTCAAAGTGAGTAACCGAGGTGAGCAGTCGCTGCTCAAACAATCCACCCTTCTAATGTTGGCCGTGTCGATCGCCGGGATCGTCACCGGTTTTGTTTCGGGTTCCCAGTCCATCCTGTTCGATGGCTTTTTTTCGCTGATTGCCACCTTCATCAAAGTCCTGATGCTGATCACCGCGAAGCTGATCGCCAAGCAAAGCAACCAGCGCTTCCAGTTCGGCTTCTGGCACCTGGAGCCGATGGTGCTGCTGATCGAGGGCAGTTTCCTGTTGCTGATCGCGATCTACGCGTTTCTCAACGGTGTGTTCGGCATCATCAATGGCGGACGTGAAATCGAACTGGGCCTGGTGATCATCTACGCGGCGGTGTTCACCGTTGTCGAGTTCGCCTACTTCTTCTATGTGCGCCACCGCAATCGCACGCTCAAGTCGAGCCTGATCCAGTTCGACAACATCAGCTGGCTGGTGGACGCGATGCTGTCCGTGGGCCTGTTGATCAGTTTCCTTGCGGCGCTGTTGCTCCAGTCCCAGGGTTATGGCGAGTGGGCGAAATTTGTCGACCCGCTGATCCTGATCGTGCTGGCCCTGACCATGCTGCCGCCGGCCTTCAAGATCCTCGGCCCGGCGCTGCGGGACGTGCTCGGCATTGCGCCGGACACGCTGGACGATCAGGTGCGTCAGGTGATGGACGCGGCCAAGGCCGAGCATGGTTTCGACGACTACGTGTCCTACGTGCAGAAGCACGGGCGGGCGCGGTTCATCGAGATTCATGTGGTGTTGCCAGCGGACTACCGGCTGCAGAGCGTCGGGCAGCTGGATGCGCTGCGTGAAGAGATTTCCGCGAAGCTGGGCAAACCGGATGCGGCGCGCTGGCTGACCATCAGCTTCACTGGCGACAGGAAGTGGATTGCTTGATTTGTGCGGGCGCGCGGGCTCGCCACGACGTCAGCTCAGATAGTCGGCGATGCCGCGATAGCAGGTCGCCAAATGATACGGCGTGGTCGACGGCATGTCCTTGCGGCTGACCTGGCCCTGATCGTCACGGCACTCGTGCCAGCCGCCGGCATGCAGAAAGCGCTGTTGCAACGCCTGCAACTGGCGCCGCACCGCGCTCTCGCTGTTCGGGCGCAAGGTCAGGGCGCGCAGGTATTCGGCCTGGGCCCAGATGCGCTGGGTCGAATCCTTCCCGTGTCCTTGCGGATCAAGCATGGCCAGCACCGCACCGGTGTCGGCCTCGACGCCCTGCTGTTCGGTGAAGGCAAACGCACGATCCACTGCCGCGTGCAGCTTCGACCCGCGCAGCAGCGGTGAGGATTCGAGCAGGAAATACCATTCGAACTGATGCCCCGGTTCAAACCAGTTATCCACAGCCCCCAGCGGCTTTTCCATCAACACGCCCTGTTGCGGTTCGATGAAGTGCTTGTGCATGGCTGTGCATAACTCGTTCAGCGCCTGCTGTGTCTGGGGATCTTCGCGCACGGCCAGCGTGGCCAGGAAGGCCTCGGCCAAGTGCATCAGCGGGTTTTGCAGCGGGCCGGTTTCCAGCGTGATCCAGTCGCGGTCGAGGCAGGCTTCGTAGAGGCCGTCGCCCGTTGCGAAGCGCCGGCCGATCACTTCCAGCGCGGCGTTGAGCGTCGATTCCACCAAGGGCTCGCGGGAGTTTTCCCAGTAATGCGCGCAGGCGAACAGGATAAAGGCGTGGGTGTAGAGGTCCTTGCGCTGATCCAGCGGTTTGCCCTGTGGATCGATGCTGTAGAACCAGCCGCCGTGCTCGGCATCGTGGAAGTGCCGTTGCAGGGAACGGAACAGTGCAGCCGCGCGGACTTCGGCGTTATCCACAACCCCGATCAGGCTGGAAAACAGGTACAGCTGCCGTGCGCAGGCCATGGCCCGATAGCGCTGCGGTGGCAGCGGCTGATGTGCGCCGTCCAGCGCCTCGTAAGGCAACGCCATGTCGGCGTTCCAGCCCGGTCCTTGCCAGAGGGGCACGATCACGTTCAGAAAGTGCTGTTGCACTTCGCCGAACAGGGCGGTCAGTTCAGGCAGGGAGGTGGAGCGGGAAGCGTGGGGCATGGGCGGACGTCGTCACGGCAGGGGCGATTGCGCGACATGGTAGCAGAGAGTGGCGATCGATCGTTCCCGCGCCATGCGCGGGAACGATCAGAGGTGCAGTTCAGCCGGCCAACAACCACGCGCCCGTCACCGCCGAAGCGGCTCCGGCCAGTCGAACCAGCGGCGCGGCCGCCTGAGGCAGAAAACGCACGACCGCATAACCCGCCGCATGCAGCGCAGCCGTTGCGACCACGAAACCGGCGGCATACGCCCATGGGCTCGACATGTCCGGCAACTCGAGGCCGTGAGCCACGCCGTGGAACAATGCAAACAGCGCCGTTGCCGCCACCGCCATCACCAGTGGCGGACGCACGGCCAGCGCCACCGCCAGACCCAGCGCCAGCACCGAGGCGGCAATCCCGCTTTCCAGCGCCGGCAATTCCAGTCCTTCAAAACCGAGCAGGCCACCGATCAGCATGGTGCCGACAAAGGTGCACGGCAGCGCCCAGCGTGCGGCGCCTTGCTGCTGCGCGGCCCACAGGCCGACGGCCAGCATTGCCAGCAAATGGTCGAGACCGCCGATCGGGTGGCTGATGCCGGCCACCAGGCCAGAGTCGCCGTGGCCAGGGTGGGCGAAGGCCAGGGCCGGAGTCAGCAGCAGCGCGACAGCGCCGAGAATGCGTTTGAGTGTCATGGATAAGCTTCCTTGTTGATCAGTGAATCAGGCTGCGGTCAGCAGGCCCTGGCGTTCGATGAAGGCGATAATGTCTTCCAGGCCCTGACCGGTTTTCTGGTTGCTGAACACGAACGGCTTGCCGTTGCGCATGCGTTGGGTGTCGCTGTTCATCATCTCCAGCGAGGCGCCGACCAGCGGCGCAAGGTCGATCTTGTTGATCACCAGCAGGTCGGATTTGCAAATGCCGGGCCCGCCCTTGCGCGGCAGCTTGTCGCCGGCGGAAACGTCGATCACGTAGATGGTCAGGTCGGACAGTTCCGGGCTGAAGGTCGCGGACAGGTTGTCGCCGCCGGACTCCACCAGAATCAGGTCCAGCCCGGGAAAGCGGCGGTTCAGTTGATCCACCGCTTCGAGGTTGATCGAGGCGTCCTCACGAATGGCGGTGTGCGGGCAGCCACCGGTTTCCACGCCGATGATGCGTTCCGGCGCCAGCGCTTCGTTGCGCACCAGAAAGTCGGCGTCTTCGCGGGTGTAGATGTCGTTGGTCACCACGGCCAGGTTGTAGCGCTCGCGCAGGGCCAGGCACAGGGCCAGGGTCAACGCGGTCTTGCCGGAACCGACCGGGCCGCCGATGCCGACGCGCAGGGGTTGTGTGTTCATGTGATTCTCCAGATAAAAGGCCCTAGGAACGGAACAGGCGGCTGTACTGGCGCTCATGGGCCATGCACGCCAGGGACAGACCGAACGCGGCGCTGCCGAGGTGTTCGGGATTGATTCGGGTGGCGTCCTGCTGCGCCTGTTGCAGCAGCGGCAGCAGTTCGCTGGTCAGGCGCTGGGCGGCTTGCTGGCCCAGCGGCAAGGTTTTCATCAGCACCGCGAGCTGGTTTTCCAGCCAGCTCCACAGCCACGCAGCGAGGGCGTCCTGCGGGCTGATCTGCCAGGCGCGAGCCGCCAAGGCCCAGCACAGGGCCAAGTGCGGCTCGGCGCAATGTTCGAGAAAGTCCCGCGCGGGCTGATCGAGTTCGGGCAAGCCGTTGAGCAATTGCTGCAACGAGTAGCCCATCTGCCGGCTCTCCAGATGCAGTTCGCGGGTTTCGCGGCTGGCGCGATGGCTCTCGCAGAGCTTGCGCAATTCATCCCAGTGTTCGTCCGCCGCGGCCTGGCAATGGGCGAGCAACATGGGCGCCTCGAACCGCGCGAGGTTGAGCAGCAATTGATCGCTGATCCAGCGGCGGGCGCTGTCCGGGCTGTCGACGCGGCCGTTATCCACAGCCATTTCCAGGCCCTGGGAATAGCTGTAGCCGCCAATCGGCAATTGCGGACTGGCCAGGCGCAGCAGCGCCCAGGCCGGGTTCACAGACGGACGCCGAACTGATGGAGTTTCGGCGCGTAGTTGAAGTCTTCGTCACCGTGCCGCGAATGGTGATGGCCGCCGCCGTAGGCGCCGTGTTCCGGCTGGAACGGGGCCTCGATCGATTCCACGGCGGCGCCGAGCTGTTCGAGCATCGCCTTGAGCACGTAATCGTCAAGCAGCCGCAGCCAGCCGTCACCGACTTGCAGCGCAACATGGCGGTTGCCCAGGTGATAGGCGGCGCGGGTCAGTTCGAAAGCATTGGCGCAGGTGACGTGCAGCAATTGTTCGGGGCGGGCGCAGACCCGGACGATCCGGCCATCTTCGGCTTGCAGGCACTCGCCGTCATACAGCGGCGGCTGACCGCGCTCCAGAAACAGTCCGACGTCCTCGCCTTCGGCACTGAAACAGCGCAGGCGGCTTTTGCTCCTGGCTTCGAAGGTCAGGTGCAACTCGGCGGCCCAGACGGGTTGAGGGTCGATTCTGCGATGAATCACCAGCATCGGAAAGCTTCCAGCAATGGACAATGCTCAGGCTAGAGCAAGGGGCTTGCCAATCGGACGAAGCGTAGGAAAACCCTGTCGGAGCCTAGTTGATGTTTCAAGATGTTGCAGGATTGTGAGATGTTTTGGTGCATGAAGTTTTTTACATGCACCAATTTGCGGCGCAAAAAAATCGCAGCTCAAGGCTGCGATTTTTTGCTTTCTCACTCGGTACTGCCGAGCCCTTGCCAGTGCTTCAGCCCGATGAAGATAAAGCGCAACTGCTGGGTGATCTTCGCCTGGGGCGTCAGATGCTCCGGCAGGGCTTCGGCCGGCGGGTCGATGATGTCCGGCAGGGTGGCGAACACCGATTTGACGATCAGATCGGCCATCACGCTCAGGCCATCGCGATTCAGATGCTGAAGCTTGGGCATCAGGGCCAGGTCCGCCGCCAGGTCGGAGCTGATGTCTTCACGCAAGCGGCCGATGGCCTGACGCACCGGCAACGATCCGCCGTACTGCTCGCGGGCCAGAAACAGGAATTGCGAACGGTTGGCGCTGACCACGTCGAGGAAGATCCGCACCGACGCATCGATGATGCCGCCCATGACGAATTCGTTGTGGCGTACCAGGCGGATGGTTTCGCGGAAGGTCTGGCCGACTTCACTGACCAGCACCAGGCCGAGTTCGTCCATGTCGGCGAAATGCCGGTAGAAACCGGTGGGCACGATGCCGGCGGTTTTCGTCACTTCACGCAGGCTCAGGCTGCCGAATCCTCGGCCGCTTTCCATCAGGTGGCGGGCAGCGTCCATCAGGGCGTTGCGGGTCTGTTGTTTCTGTTCGGCGCGGGGCAGCATCGCAAGGGAGTGTTCTTAGGCAAGACAAGCGCCGCACTCTAGCAAATCGGCTTTGTCGGCGTCGAACGGCAGGGGGGATGAAAGCGGGAAATCGCGACTTCTTTATACAGGCTGCTGAAAAGTCAAAAGCCCAATCCGGGGATTGGGCTTTTTTTCCAGGCCGCCATGGGCTTAGCTCAAAGCGCTGTTGCGTTCGATCACACGGTCACCACCACCTTCGGCCAGAGTTTGACCTTGTGGAGTGCGGTCACCACCGTCCGATGCCAGGGTCTGGCCTTGGGGAGTGCGGTCGCCGCCGTCAGAAGCCAGAGTCTGACCTTGTGGGGTACGGTCGCCGCCGTCAGATGCCAGGGTTTGACCTTGTGGAGTGCGATCCGAACCGTCTTGAACCAGACCTTTCTCTTCCAGACGATCGCGGCCGCCTTCAGCTACGGTTTGACCTTGTGGGGTTTTGTCATAGCCATCTTGAACCAGGCCTTTTTCTTCCAGACGGTTACGACCGTTTTCAGCCAGGGTCTGGCCTTGTGGAGTGCGGTCGGAGCCATCAGCAGCAACGGTCTGGCTGAACACCGAGTGGCTGGTTTTGACTTGCGGAGTCGCTTGATCGGCAGCTGGCAGAGCGAAAGCGGTGCTGGCCAGCATCGAGAGGGTAAGACTGAACAGAAGTTGGCGTTTCATGATGGGTTGCTCCTTGGGAGGGCGATAAAGTGGGTACGAAGCTAATGCTACTCTCGATAAGTCGATATAAAAGTTCATAAACACAATGGTAATAATCAACAGAATTGATTGTTCCATTGGGAGGCTCTAGCTCGGGCGTTTCAGGCGGGCGGTTTTGCACTGCGGTGGGTATTTTCCACCCACTTGCGCCCCGCAAATGTGCGGGGGCGGTAACGCCAATTCGACCGATCAGTCAGAATGACAACCGTTTTTTCCCCTCGCTGGGGCTTTGGATTAAACCTGCGGGCTGTTTGTCAGTCACAGATTTCATGAGGGCCATCATGGCCTGCCGTTTCAGCTGCGTCGTGCCAATGGATGCAGTCGTCTTCAGGAGCTTTGTGCATGACGCGCACCCGTAAAATCTTCGCCTGGACCTTCGCCACCCTTGTGCTGCTTCTGGCGGTGCTGGTGTTGGTCATCGTGTTTTTCGACTGGAACCGGATCAAGCCGCCGCTCAATGCCAAAGTCTCGGAAGAATTGCACCGACCGTTCGCCATCAACGGCAACCTGTCGGTGGTCTGGCGGCGCGAAATCGACGAGGGCGGCTGGCGCGCCTGGGTGCCGTGGCCGCATGTAGTGGCCGAAGACCTGACGCTGGGCAATCCGGACTGGTCGAAGCAGCCGCAGATGGTCACCCTCAAACGGGTCGAGCTGCGCATTTCACCGCTGGCCTTGCTGGCGCAACGGGTGACGATCCCGCGCATCGACCTGACCGAGCCCAACGCGCAATTGCAGCGCCTGGCCGATGGTCGCGCCAACTGGACCTTCAAGTTCGATCCCAAGGATCCGAATGCCGAGCCCTCGAACTGGGTGGTCGACATCGGCGCCATCGGTTTCGACAAGGGCCACGTCACCCTGGATGACCAGACCCTCAGGACCAACCTCGACTTGCTGATCGATCCGCTGGGCAAGCCGATTCCGTTCAGCGATATCGTCGGTGACAAAGCCGCGAAAACCGCACAGGACAAGGGCGGCGCACCGCAGGATTACGCCTTCGGCCTGAAAGTCACCGGCCAGTACCACGGCCAGAAACTCGCCGGCCAGGGCAAGATCGGCGGCCTGCTGGCGCTGCAGGATGCGAGCAAACCGTTCCCGTTGCAGGCCCAGGCGAAGATCGGCGATACCAGCATCGAACTCGCGGGCACCCTGACCGATCCGCTGAATCTCGGCGCCCTCGACCTGCGCCTGAAACTGGCCGGCGCCAGCCTCGGCAATCTGTATCCGTTGACCGGCGTGACCCTGCCGGACACCCCGCCTTATGCCACCGACGGCCACTTGATCGCCAAGCTGCATGAGCCGGGCGGCGCGCAGTTCCGCTATGAGCAGTTCAACGGCAAGATCGGTAGCAGCGACATCCATGGCGATCTGGCTTACGTCGCCAGCCAGCCACGGCCCAAGCTGAGTGGCGCGCTGCTGTCCAATCAATTGCTGTTCGCTGACCTCGCGCCGCTGATCGGTGCCGACTCCAATGCCAAGCAGAAGGCCCGTGGCGGCGAGAGCAAACAGCCGGCGGACAAGGTGTTGCCGGTGGAAGAATTCAAGACCGAGCGCTGGCGCGACATGGACGCCGACGTCGAATTCACCGGCAAACGCATCGTCCACAGCGAAGAACTGCCGTTCACCGACCTCTATACCCACCTGAAACTCAACGACGGCGAACTGAGTCTGGAGCCACTGCGCTTCGGCGTGGCCGGCGGCAATCTCGACGCGCAGATTCGTCTCAACGGTCGTACCGAGCCACTGGAAGGCCGGGCCAAATTGACCGCGCGCAAGTTCAAGCTCAAACAGCTGTTCCCGACCTTCGAACCGATGAAGACCAGTTTCGGTGAACTCAACGGCGATGCCGACATTGCCGGTCGCGGCAACTCGGTGGCGAAGCTGTTGGGCGGTGCCAACGGCAACCTGAAGATGCTGATCAACGACGGCGCGATCAGTCGCGAGTTGATGGAGCTGGCAGGCCTCAACGTCGGCAACTACGTGGTCGGCAAGATCTTTGGCGACAAGGAAGTGAAGATCAACTGCGCGGCGGCGGACTTCGACATCAAGACTGGCCTGGCGAGCACGCGGCTGTTTGTGTTCGATACCGAGAACGCAATCATCTACATCGATGGCACGGCGAACATGGCCACCGAGCAACTGGACCTGACGGTGACGCCGGAATCCAAGGGCTGGCGTTTGATTTCCCTGCGTTCGCCGTTGTACGTGCGTGGCAAGTTCATCAAGCCGGATGCCGGGGTCAAAGCGGTGCCGTTGATGTTGCGCGGGGCGGGGATGGTGGCGTTGGGCGTGATCGCCGCGCCGGCGGCGGGGCTGCTGGCGCTGGTGGCGCCGAGCGGCGGCGAGCCGAACCAGTGCGCGCCGTTGCTGGAGCAGATGAAGGCGGGCAAGGCACCGGTGACCGTCAAACCCACCAAGTAATCGCAGCAACCCGATCGTTCCCACGTCGAGGCGTCGAACCGTCTGCGTGGGAACGCCGCCATAGACGCTCTTGGGACGCGGAGCGTCCCGGGATGCATTCCCACGCAGAGCGTGGGAACGATCGGTCAGCGGGGGTAGCGGGGATTAGAGGTCTTTCAGTATGTCGGCCATGTCATCGGCATGCTCTTCTTCCTGAGCCAGGATGTCTTCGAAGATCCGGCGGGTGGTCGGGTCCTTTTCACCGATGTACTGGATGATCTCGCGGTAGCTGTCGATGGCGATCCGCTCGGCCACCAGGTCCTCGTAGACCATTTCCTTCAAGGTGTTGCCGGCCACGTATTGCGCGTGGGACATCTTCGACAGCAAGTCCGGGTTGAACTCGGGCTCGCCGCCCAGTTGCACGATGCGTTCGGCGAGACGGTCGGCGTGTTCGGCTTCCTGGGTGGCATGTTCCAGGAACTCGTTGGCGGCGACGTTGGCTTTCAGGCCGTTGGCCATGAAGTAGTGGCGCTTGTAGCGCAGGACGCAGACCAGTTCAGTGGCCAGCGATTCGTTGAGCAGGCGCAGCACTTCTTCGCGGTTGGCGCTGTAGCTTTCGGTCACCGCGCCATTTTCCACGTGCTGGCGTGCGCGCTCGCGCAGGGTTTGAACATCAGACAAATGCAGATCACTCATTTCAGTCTCCTGGAGGCTAATCCGATTGGCGTCACGTTCTGCTGACGTGATCGTTACCTGGTT
This sequence comes from Pseudomonas sp. GW456-12-1-14-TSB6, assembly GCF_059424205.1. Classification (NCBI taxonomy): domain Bacteria; kingdom Pseudomonadati; phylum Pseudomonadota; class Gammaproteobacteria; order Pseudomonadales; family Pseudomonadaceae; genus Pseudomonas; species Pseudomonas sp. GW456-12-1-14-TSB6. The sequence goes on along the minus strand of NZ_JBWKZE010000024.1, from coordinate 81,447 downwards.
GTGAGTGATGAACGCGGCAAAAAGTTTTGTCGGATTCAGCGCGGGGCATGTCCCGAAAGCAATGCTTCCTCGCGCAGCCAGGCAAAAAACGCCTTCACCGGTGGATGCCGTTCACGGCCCGGTACGCAAAGTGCGCTGTATCCGGCGCCGTCGACCTGCACTTCACCCTTGTACGGCACCAGCAGACCACTGGCGACGCTCTGCGACACCAGAATGTTGCTCGCCAGCACCAGCCCCTGTCCGGCAATGGCCGCTTGCAGGGCGTAATGCTCTTCGTCGTATTCGCGGACGGCCGGGTGCTGATTCAGCCAGTTCTCGCCCGACTGCGCGCACCAGGCCTCCCAGCCGTGGGCGTAGAGCTTCGAATTGTGCCAATGCACGCTGATCAGCGCCGGGGTGCGACGGGCGGCCAGCGCCACCTGTTCCGGCGAGCCGTACACGCCGAACGATTCATCGAACAGGCACAACCCATAGAGGTTCGGGTAATCGTCGAGGCTGTAGCGCAACACCAGATCGACGCTGGCGTCCTGATGCAGGTCGATCACTTCGCAATGCGTATCCAGCCGCACATTGATGTTCGGATGCTTCGCATAAAACCGCCCCAGTCGCGGCACCAGCCATAGCGCAGCAAACGCGGCGGTGGTCGACAGCGTCAGGCTGCTGCCGCTGCGTTGCGGGCGCAGGGTGTCGACGCTTTGCGCCACTTCCAGAAACGCGCCGTGCAGGCTGCGAAACAGCCGCTCGCCGCCCTCGGTCAGGCGCACCTGGCGCGGCAGGCGTTCGAACAGCGCCACGCCGAGCCAGTCCTCCAGCGCGCGGATCTGATGGGAAATCGCCGTGGGCGTCACCGCCAGTTCTTCGGCGGCCGCCTTGAAACTCAACAGACGTGAGGCGGATTCGAACGCGCGCAGGGCGGTTAGGGGCAAGGCAGCAAACATGAAAGCTCCACGGATGAAATCAATTCATCCAGACTGATTTTTGCTCATTTGAGGCGGTGATGTGATGCCTGCAATCTGGCGCCACACAGTCACTCAAGTCTAGTCCCAAGGAGATTCAGATGAGCAAGATTCTTGCGATCCATGCCAGCCCACGCGGTGAGCGTTCTCATTCGCGGCGTCTGGCAGAAACCTTTCTCAGCGCCTGGCAAGTTCGTCATCCACAGGCGCAGGTTACCCGCCGTGAAGTCGGGCGGGCATTGATTCCGGCGGTGAATGAAGCGTTTGTCGCGGCGGCGTTCTACCCGGAACCCGAGGCTCGGCCGCTGACGATGCAAGCCGATCTGGCGCTCAGCGATCAACTGGTGGGCGAGCTGTTCGATCACGACCTGCTGCTGATTTCCACGCCGATGTACAACTTCAACGTACCCAGCGGCCTCAAGGCCTGGGTCGATCAGATCGTGCGGTTGGGCCTGACGTTCGACCACACCCTGGACAACGGCATCGCCCAGTACACGCCGCTGTTGCACGGTAAGAAGGCGCTGATCGTCACCAGTCGCGGCGGTTTCGGTTTCGGCCCGGGCGGAGAGCTGGAGGCGCTGAACCACGCCGATCCATGGCTGCGCACCGCGCTGGGCTTCATCGGCATCAACGATGTCACGGTGGTCGCCGCCGAGGGCGAGGAATCCGCCGAGCGCACCTTCGCGGTGTCGGTGGCCGAGGCCGAGCAGCGCTTGCTCGACCTGGCCCGGGAGTTCTAGGTGGCCTGGCTGTTTCTGCTGATCGCGGCCGGGTTCGAGGTCACATTCGCCATGGGCATGAAGTACGCCGAGGGTTTCACCCGGCTCTGGCCGTCGCTGATCACCGTGGTCGCGGCGGTGGGCGGGATTTATTTCCTGACCCTGGCGATGCGCGAGTTGCCGGTGAGCATCGCCTATCCGATCTGGACCGCCATCGGCTCGCTCGGCACGGTGTTTCTCGGTTTCGCCCTGCTGGGCGAGAGTCTGACGCTGGTGAAGTTGCTGTCGGTGGGGCTGATTGTGGCGGGGGTGGTGGGGCTGAAGTAGGCTGGTCGTGGAGTTGTCATCATCGAGGAGGATGCTTGGCGGGCGTTTTGCACGCCTTGCATCCACTCACCGACCACAAGGATGTTTGCCCATGTCGCAAGATTCGGCCACACGTTATCCACTGGTGCTGGTGCCGGGAATGCTCGGTTTCATCCGTCTGGTGCTGTACCCCTACTGGTACGGGATCATCAAAGCGTTGCGCCGGGGTGGTGCGACGGTGATTGCGGTGCAGGTGTCGCCGCTCAATTCCACCGAAGTGCGCGGCGAGCAGTTGCTGACGCGCATCGATGAAATCCTGCGCAAGACCGGCGCGGCCAAGGTCAATCTGTTCGGCCATAGCCAGGGTTCGCTGACGGCACGTTACGCGGCGGCCAAGCGACCGGATCTGGTGGCGTCGGTGACGTCGGTTGCCGGGCCCAATCACGGTTCGGAACTGGCCGACTATCTGGCGAAACACTATCCGGCGGACAGCGCCAAGGGCCGAATCCTCGAGGCGCTGTTGCGTTTTGTCGGCTGGCTGATGGCGCTGCTGGAGACCGGCTACCACGGGCCGAAACTGCCGGTGGATATCCATGCCTCGCACAACTCGCTGACCACCGAAGGCGTGGCGCTGTTCAATCAGCGTTATCCACAGGGCCTGCCTGATACATGGGGCGGGCAGGGACCGGAAGAGGTCAACGGCGTGCGTTATTACTCGTGGTCCGGCACCTTGCAGCCGGGCAAGACCGATCGCGGTGGCAACCTGTTCGATGGCACCAACCGCAGCTGTCGGTTGTTCGCCAAAACCTTCGTGCGCGAGCCGGGGCAGTGCGACGGCATGGTCGGCCGATACAGCTCGCACCTGGGCACGGTCATCGGCGATGACTACCCGATGGATCACTTCGACATCGTCAACCAGTCACTGGGACTGGTCGGCAAAGGCGCGGATCCGGTGCGGCTGTTTGTCGAGCATGCGGCACGGTTGAAAGCCGCAGGAGTCTAGGCTGCGCTTGGAGTGCGGGAGCGACCGAGGACGGTGGTCCAGCGCTCGGAAAGAATTACCCCACCCAGTGTCAGCAAACCACCGACCAGGTGATACATCGCCAGTTGTTCCTTCAATACCACCGCAGCAATCAGCGCGGTGATCAACGGCAGCAGGTTAAAGAACAGCGTGGTCCGGCTCGGGCCCAGACGCTGCACGGCCTGCATCCACGCCAGCGGCGCGAGCATCGAGGCCAGCAGGCACGC
>NZ_JBWKZE010000024.1:0-78119 GCF_059424205.1 Pseudomonas sp. GW456-12-1-14-TSB6 | reverse complement strand
CGTATTGCATGGGAGGAGAAACCAGTACGTTGATGAACGGCGATTATCCCCTGTCTGGATGCAGGCCTATACTGCGAACCGGACAACCCGCCCCTGATTCCGGACAGCATGAACAGTAAACACATCGATCTGCTGGATTTCAGCGAACTGCCGTCGGCAGTGTATTTCCGCTATGCCGATTTCAATGCCCACGAATACGCCGCGCCGCATCGCCATCCGTGGGGCACGTTGGAATACGCGGCCCACGGCGTGCTGCATATGGATGTCGATGGCAGCCGCTTCATGTCGCCGCCGCAGTACGCGGTGTGGGTGCCGCCGCAGGTCGAGCACAGTTTCTACAGTCATCAGCCGGTCAATTATCGGGCGGTGTGCCTGGCGCCGGAGGTCTGTTCCGATTTGCCGGCGCAGGCCTGCACTCTCGCGATCAGCGACATTCTCAAGGCGATCCTCAAGGACTTTGCCGCCCGTGATGTGAAGATCCCCGCGTTCGAAGCCGACCAGCGCCTGGCCCAGGTGTTGGTGGATCAACTGCGCCAGGCCCCGGTTCATCAATGCTATTTGCCTTACGCCAGCAGCCCCGGTTTGCTGACCATTCTCGAAACCCTGCAGGCCGAGCCCGGCAACAATCAGCCGCTGGCGCACTGGGCGGCGCAGGTGCATGTCAGCGAGCGCACCCTGGCCCGGCAATTCGTGCGGGAGTTGGGGATGAGTTTCGGCGAATGGCGCCAGCGGCTGCGTTATCTCGCGGCCATCGAGGCGCTGGAGTCTGCGCGCAGCGTGCAGGAAATCGCTTTCGATCTCGGCTACAGCAGCGGCTCGGCCTTCATCGCCATGTTTGCCCGGCAGGCCGGATGTACCCCGGAGCAGTATCGGCGCAGCCATCTTGAGGCTAGGAAGGTGTAACAAGCTTTGACTACACTCCAGCAGAGGCCACCTCCATCGAGGCGGCGCCAAGGAGAAAACTCCATGAAGATGTTGCGTGTCCCTTTGTTGATGATCGGTCTGCTGCTGTGCTCCCAGGGTTTCGCCGCCACGGCGCAACAGAACAAGATGACCACCTGCAACGCCGACGCCACGGCCAAGAGCCTCAAGGGCGACGAGCGCAAAGCCTTCATGAGCACCTGCCTCAAGGCAGCCCCAGCGGCCAACGACGCCAAGGCTCTGACCCCGCAGCAGGAAAAGATGAAAACCTGTAATGCCGATGCCAAGACCAAGGCGCTGACGGGTGATGCGCGCAAGACCTTCATGAGTGATTGCCTGAAGAAAAAATAAAGCGGGTTTGAGTGGTGACTGGCAGAGGTGTCCGGCTTGGGATCCAGGCCCTCACCCTAACCCTCTCCCAGAGGGAGAGGGGACCGATTCGGGGATGGCTGGTTTTTGCGCCGACCTGAACGTGCGGCGCTGAATCCGGAATCGACCAGGTCTTTCAGGTTACGGGAGTTCTCTAAATCTACTCGGTCAGTTCCCTCTCCCTACGGGCGGTCCGACGTTTCGGGAGGGCTAGGGTGAGGGCTGGGCCGCAAGTCAGACACCAAACCCCAAACACCGCATATCCCTAGTGCTCCCCAAGGATCGCTGGCAGACTGCCAATCCTTTTACGCCGTTCGTTTTGAGGCTGTATGCCAACGTTTTCTGAGCGTCATGTTGTGTTCTGGGTCAGTTGCATCATCATTTTCGGCGGTCTGTTGCTGGTGTTGCCATTGCGTTTGCTGCCCAGTCTGCTGGCCGGGTTGCTGGTGTTCGAACTGGTCAACATGCTCACCCCGCAGCTGCAACGGCTGATCGAAGGCCGGCGTGCGCGCTGGCTGGCGGTGGCGCTGCTGGGCACGCTGGTGGTGAGTGTGCTGACGCTGATCTTCGCTGGCGCCATCAGTTTCCTGCTGCACGAGGCGGAAAACCCTGGCGCTTCCCTCGACAAATTCATGGGCGTGGTCGACCGTGCGCGGGGGCAGTTGCCGCCGTTTATCGACGCCTACCTGCCGGCCAGTGCCGCCGAGTTCCGGGTGGCCATCGGTGAATGGGCGAGCAAGCATTTGTCCGAACTGCAACTGGTGGGCAAGGACGCGGCGCACATGTTCGTGACCTTGCTGATCGGCATGGTGCTGGGCGCGATCATCGCCTTGCAGCGTGTGCCGGACGTCACCAAGCGCAAGCCGCTGGCGGCTGCTTTGTTCGACCGTCTGCACCTGCTGGTCCAGGCGTTTCGCAATATCGTGTTCGCGCAGATCAAGATTTCCCTGCTCAACACCTTCTTCACCGGGATCTTCCTGGCCGTGATCCTGCCGCTGTTCGGGATCAAGCTGCCGCTGACCAAGACCCTGATCGTGCTGACCTTCCTGCTCGGCCTGCTGCCGGTGATCGGCAACCTGATGTCGAACACGCTGATCACTATCGTCGGCCTGTCGCTGTCGATCTGGGTGGCGATTGCGGCGCTGGGTTACCTGATCTTTATCCACAAGCTCGAATACTTTCTCAACGCGCGCATCGTCGGCGGGCAGATCAGTGCCAAGTCCTGGGAGTTGCTGCTGGCGATGCTGGTGTTCGAGGCCGCGTTCGGCCTGCCGGGGGTGGTGGCGGGGCCGATTTATTACGCGTATCTGAAGAGTGAGCTGAAGCTGGGCGGGATGGTTTAAAAGCAGCTGCGAGTTTTGAGCTGCAAGCCGCAAGAAAAAGGCAAGAGCGGTGGTCGCTCTTGCCTTTGCTTTTACTTGTAGCTTGAAGCTTGCAACTTGAGGCTGGCGTTAAACGCCGTAGCGCTTCATGGCTTCAATCGCCAGACCGCTACCAATGCTGCCGAAGATGTTGCCTTCAACATGCCGCGCGTTCGGCAGCATCGCCGAGACGCTGTTGCGCAGTGCCGGGATGCCGCTGGAACCACCGGTGAAGAACACCGTATCGACCTGACCCACCGCCACATTGGCGTCGGCCAGCAACTGGGTGACGCTGGCGCGCACGCGCTCGAGCTGCGACTCGATGGCCGACTCGAACAGCGCCCGGGTCAATTCAACGCTCAGGCCCGACTCGATGCGATCCAGCGGCACATGACGGCTGTCGTTATGGGTCAGGTGGATCTTGGTTTCTTCCACTTCCATCGCCAGCCAGTGCCCGGCGCGCTGTTCGATCAGCTTGAACAGACGATCGATGCCGCCGGTGTCCTCGATGTCGTAACGCATGCTGCCCAGGGCCAGGGTCGATTTCTGCGAGTACACCGAGTTGATGGTGTGCCAGGTCGCCAGGTTCATGTGGTGGCTGGTTGGCATGAACGCGCCGCTCTTCATGCGGCTGCCGTAGCCGAACAGCGGCATCAGGCCTTGCAGACTCAACTGTTTGTCGAAGTCGGTCCCGCCGATGTGCACGCCGCCGGTGGCGAGGATGTCGTCGTGACGGTTATCCACACCGCGACGCTCGGGCGACAGGCGCACCAGCGAGAAGTCCGAGGTACCACCGCCGATGTCGACGATCAGTACCAGTTCTTCTTTTTCGATGGTCGACTCATAGTCGAACGCTGCGGCAATCGGTTCGTACTGGAACGAAACGTCCTTGAAGCCGAGCTTACGTGCCACTTCCACCAAGGTGTCCTCGGCTTCCTGATCGGCCAGCGGATCGTCGTCGACGAAGAACACCGGACGGCCCAGCACCACTTGCTCGAACTCACGACCGGCGGTCGCTTCGGCGCGGCTCTTGAGCTGGCCGATGAACAGCCCGAGCAAGTCCTTGAACGGCATCGCGGTGCCGAGGACGCTGGTGTCGTGTTTGATCAGCTTGGAACCCAGCAGGCTCTTGAGCGAGCGCATCAGCCGGCCTTCGTAGCCTTCCAGGTACTCGTGCAGCGCCAGACGGCCGTATACCGGACGGCGCTCTTCGATATTGAAAAAGACCACCGACGGCAGGGTGATCTTGTCGTCTTCCAGCGCGATCATCGTTTCCATGCCGGGGCGCAGCCAGCCGACGGTGGAGTTGGACGTGCCGAAGTCGATGCCGCAGGCACGGGCTGGAGAGGCGTCTTTCATGGTCTTTCGGTTCCGGTCAAAAAAACGGCCGCGCAGTGTATGTCAGTGCGCGACATATTCGAAGGCCGGTCATCTGCTATTTCACGACTAAGCTTGCTTGAAACTCGGCGGTTTGCCCCAAACTTGCTGGCATGGGCCGGCAGACATACCGGCGGTCGCAAGAACCGCCGTCCACTGCCGATAAACTTCTGCTGCGCCACCCGGTCACAAACTTGAGATCGGTCAACCCGGCACGCGCGAATAGGCGCATGCTGGCATCGGCGCGAAATCGATAACGGATGGTGATTCCTTCGATGGACTTCAAAGACTATTACAAGATACTCGGCGTGGAGCCGACGGCTGACGACAAGGCAATCAAGGCTGCCTATCGCAAGCTGGCGCGCAAATACCACCCCGATGTCAGCAAGGAAAAGGACGCCGAGGCCAAGTTCAAGGACGCCTCGGAAGCCTATGAAGCGCTGAAAAGCGCCGACAAGCGCGCCGAATACGACGAACTGCGTCGTTATGGCCAGCACGGTCAGCCGTTTCAGGGCCCGCCGGGCTGGCAAAGCCGTGGCGGCAGTGGCGACACCGGCGACTTCTCGGACTTCTTCAGTTCGATCTTCGGCAATCGCGGCCCCGGTTTCGGTGGCGGCGCTGGCCGGCAATCCCGCAGCGCCGGACGGCGAGGGCAAGACGTGGAACTGGAACTGCCGATCTTTCTGGAAGAGACGCTTTCGAACGAATCGAAAAAGATCAGCTTCCAGGTGCCGCAATACAACGGTTCGGGCCAGCACGTCAGCAACACCAGCAAGAGCCTGAACGTGAAGATCCCGGCCGGTGTGGCCGACGGCGAGCGCATCCGCCTCAAGGGCCAGGGCGCACCGGGCATCGGTGGCGGCGCCAATGGCGATCTGTACCTGACCATCCGTTTCGCGCCACACCCGAAATTCGACGTTGAAGGCGAAAATCTGATCATCACCTTGCCGCTCGCTCCCTGGGAGCTGGCGCTGGGCGCCGAAGTGGCCGTGCCGACCCTGACCGGCAAGATCAACCTCAAGGTCCCGGCCGGCAGCCAGAACGGCCAACGCATGCGTGCCAAGGGCCACGGTCTGCAGAACAAGGCGGGCGAGCGCGGTTATCTGTTCGTCCAGCTAAAGGCCGTGATGCCCAAAGCCAACGGCGATGACGTCAAGGCGCTGTGGCAGGAACTGGCGAAGAAGGCCGCCTTCAACCCGCGCGAGAACTTCTGATACTGACGACGGAGTAGCCCATCATGAGCAGCCCCCTGATCGTTCAACTGGACATGGCAGAATTCTGTGAGGCGGCCGACCTGTCGGACGTCTACGTGATCGAAATCGTCGAACACGGCATCCTCGAACCTCAGGGCACCCAGCCCAGGGAATGGCGCTTCACCGACTACGAACTGACCCTGGCCAAACGCGCCGCCAAGCTGCGGCGCGACCTGGAGCTGGAATGGGAAGGCGTCGCCCTGGCGCTGGACCTGCTGGAAGAAGTGCAGGAGTTGCGATCCGAGAACCGCATGCTCCGTCAGCGTCTGGCGCGGCTGGTGGTCGAGTAGCGTTTCAAACCTGTCTGGGCAGCGTCACGCTGAACAGCGTTCCGTCGGCTTCGCTTGAACTGACTTCGATCGCCCCGCCGTGGGCGGTCACCACTTCCTTGATGATGAACAAGCCCAGACCGAGGCTGGTCGACGGCTGGCCGAGTTCTTCGTCGGCACTGCGCACCAATGGATCGAAAATCGTGCCGATGGCTTCTGCGGGAATGGGGTTGCCGCAGTTGTGCACGGTCAGCAGCACGTGCCTGGCTTCTCCCTTCAACGTCACGATCACTTCGCGCGGATCAGACCCATGCTGCAAGGCATTGCCGATCAGATTCTGCAGCAGTTGATCGATCCGTCCGGCGTCCCAGTTGCCACGGGTGTCACCCTCGGTTTTCAGTGTCGGATCACTTTCCGGATTGCCGGCGCAGGCTTCGGCGATGGCCGCGCGGGCCGCGTCGGCCAGGTCCATCGGCGCCGGTTCGATCGGCAGGCTCTTGCCCAGGCGGCTGCGCACCAGTTCCAGCAGGTCGCTGACCATCGCCGCCATGTGCCGCGAACCCTGCTTGATGTTGAGGGCGCACTGAAGGGCATCGTCCTGTAACGCGGTCTTGCGCATCAGCAGTTCGATCGACATGGTCACCGCTTGCAAAGGCGCGCGCAGGTCATGGCCGAGTATCGCGAGAAAAATGTCCCGGGAATGATCGACCTGCTCGGCGTAGGCAGCCGTCGATTCGGCCAGGGCTTCATCAATGGCTTCGTTGAAACGGATCATGTCCTGGAAGTACGCCATGTCCGGCGATTCCAGACTGTCGACCCAGAGGCGGATCACACAGGCGCGCAAATGGCGGAACTCGGACGTCATCTGCACCAGGTCGAAGCCCACTGTGTGGCGCAACTCACCGTGGCTGGCACCGGCCTCGTCCAGGCTCGGGGTCTTCTCCGGGCCTTCGCCCTTGGCTTTGGCGATCTGCTCGCTGGCGGTCTGTGCGGTGTCCATGTCGCGGGCGGCGGCCAGCAGAATCTCTCTGGCATGATCGCGCAGCGCTGCCCTGTCCATGGTCTCGGCTGCCGGGGTGATGGTCCTGGCGAACTGTTCCCACTCCTCGACGATGCGATCTGCATGTTGCCGGATAAATTCGGATAAACGCATGTCCGGGTTCCTGGAAATTCAAGGCGGGGCGTTCGAATATTAGTCTCTTTGCGCGGGAATGAAAGCGCCGCTCGGGCTTGTAATTTCCGCTGACAAGACGCTGTGTTGCGAGATTTATGTACCGCAGTCGCAAATTGTCGTCATGGTCTGCTTTTGCTCCATTTCAAGGAGCGAAACCATGTCCGAATTGCCTGTCGCCCCACCTTCGCCGGACCCCGCAGCAACGCCGCGGGTGCCGGTCGTGACGCAAAGCCTGCACGCTGATTTTCTTGAGCAGTCCAGCCCTCAGTGGTTGATCAATGCATCGCCAAACCAGCGCGAGGCCCTGAAAAATGCCGATTCCGCCACGCCGGACTGGTATCGACGCGCATCCCGCGATCAACGCAAGGCTGTAGGAGATGCCGTAACCGCCAGCCTTGCCGCCCAGACATCCCTGGATAAGGCCATGTCGACCTTCCAGGACATCGACAGTTTCGCCGCGCCGCTGCTCACCAAGGCCCTCAAGGACCGGTTCAACGTGACGCTGGACGTCAACAAGACCTGGCTGGTGCTGAACAAACCGGTGGAGGTGGGGATTTTTGCCATCGACATCGGCTTCTTCGAAGTCTTGAAACTGCCTTTGCTGCAAGCGGCGCTGCACAACTTCGAAGACCGTGAATGTAAAAGGGGCGCCTTCCATGAAACGTCGGGATTTCGCCGTGAAACCTCGACACCCGGCACGCTTGCGCCATTGAGCACACCGCTGACGGTCGAGCAGTTCACTAGTCTGTGCCGTTGCCTGGACATCGGTGCGAAGTATCAGGCTTACCTCAAGGATTTCCTGCACCCCCGGGACGCGGTCGCCGAACAGGAGCTGCGCGACAAATTCATCGACGCGCATAAAAGCGCTTTGCATGCGGCGGCCGAACTGGCGTTGGTCAAAGGTGATATCGGACACGAGGACTACGCTTCGATTCGTTCGATCCTGAACGGTGAACTGGCGCCGCGCCAGGGCCATCGGCAGATCTGGTTTCGCGATCTGGGCCTGATGGGCCGCCGCATGACCGGCTGCGTGATGTTCACGATCTGCGAGAAATATCGTTCCAGTGACGACTCGATCCTGTACATCCCGGGCGATCCCTACCATCCGCTCAAACGCTACAAGGGGCGGGAAATCGCAGCGATGTTCAAGCAGCGGTTCACCGCATCCGACGCCACTCAGGCTCATCCTGCAGAACCCAATAGCTACCAACGGTTTTTCAGCCAGTTCGTCGCGTATGCCGACCGACCGCACTACTTTGGCCAATTCACCGACGACACACCGGACCGTACGCTCACACAAAGGGTGGCGCCCTACGGATCGCTGCTCAACGAACTGCTCAAGGCGCTCAACCCGATCAACGCGGCGCTGACCGGAGTTCGCGAATTACCGCCCGCACCGCCGGTCGCACAGGTGCCGAACACCGATCCCTATCTGAACCCGGTTGCCCTTCCCCGCAAGGGAGGCGGGCTCTGGCCGGACAATATCGACCTGTGGCGTTACCAGTTCGAGCAGCATCGCGACCGTTTGCTCGCCGATGCCCGCAGCCACGCGGTGCCTACGGCGGATGTCGACGCAAGGGTGCGTTCGGAAAAACTCGCCGCGTTGTTGAACATCGGCATGCTGGTGCTGATGGGCGTCTCGATGTTCGTGCCGGTGCTGGGTGAAGTGATGATGGTGGTGATGGCCGCGCAACTGCTCGAAGAAACCCTTGAATGCGCCAACGAGTGGAGTGAAGGTGATCGCAAGGCCGCCAAGGCCCATCTGATCGATGTCGCGCAAAACATTGCGTTGATTGCCTTGATGGCGGGTGCCGGGAAAGGCCTCGCTCGGCTGACTGCCGCCAGATCGACACCGGTCATCGAGAACCTGCACCAGGTGGAAATGCCCGACGGTACGACCCGCTTGTGGAAGCCTGGTCTGAATGGCTACGAAAGTCCGGTCGCACTGCAAACGAATGTTGCACCGAATGCGCTGGGGCAGTACGCGGCGGGAGAAAAAAACTACATCCGCCTCGACGGCAAAACCTATCAGCAGACTTACGATGAGTCGTGCAAAGCCTGGCGCATTCAGCATCCGGACGATTCGCAAGCCTATCAGCCGCTCCTGACGCACAACGGCGCCGGCGCCTGGCGACATACCCTGGAGCGCCCGCAGGACTGGGACCGGCTGACGCTGTTGCGGCGCATTGGCCACAGCACTGACATGTTTGCTGACGAGCAATTACTGGCGATGGCCGATGTCGCCGGTATCAGCGACAACGCGTTGCGCAAGATGCACCTGGACAACGCCTTGCCGCCGCCGGAACTGGCGCACGCCATGCAATTGTTCAACGCCGAGCGCGATGCCGGATTGATTGTCGAACAGGCCACAGGGAAGCAGGCGGTGGACAGTCGATTCATGCACCTGTTGCCGCTGCTTCCCGACATGCCCCGCTGGCCATTCGGGCGCCAGCTGCAGATCTACGACAGTTCTGATCTCTCGGGGCGTGCCATCCGTTACGGGACGCAGCGCGGCGGCAAGGCGCCGATCCGGGTCAGCCGGGCCGAAGTGCTGAACGGTGCGTTGCCGACCCGAATACTCGCGACACTGGACGAGGCGGAGACGGTTCGTCTGTTGGGTGGCGAGCCCGCGCGCGTTCGGGCAGCAAGGGCGAAGGAGTTGTCCATTCAGATTGCCGATTTTGCCAGCGCGCAACAGCCCGCGCTGTTCGACCGTCTTCTCAAGGGGATCGAGCCTGTCGATTCCCGGGCGGCAAAGCTGCAACGAGTGATTCCGGGGCTGAGCGATCGTGCGGCGATGGCCGCGGTGGGCCACGCCAATGCCGCAGAACTGGTACGTCTGGACAGCGCAGCGCCGGTTCCGTTGCACGTGCAGGAGCTCGGTCGCTGGTATGGCCAGGCAGAGCGCCTGAACCGGGGACTGGCCGGGTTGCGCAGTGAAACCATGGCCTCGCCTGACAGCCGCCATCTGGCCTTGCAGACGCTGGGCCGCTTGCCAGGCTGGTCCGATGACCTGCGTCTGGAAATACGTGAAGGCAGTATCAACGGTCCGATGCTGGATGCCATCGGCAGCGAAACGGCCAGCACACGCAAGTATCTGGTCAAGTACGCAGATGCCTGGCAGGCGGCCAATGAGCGTGGCGAACCGCTCAACAGTATTCCCCATCGGGGCGACAACTTTTACGCCTCGCTGATGCACGCCTTGCCCGATCAGGCGCGTCATGCATTGGGGCTGCCGAATGTCGGGCAGAGCGTCGATCTGCAAGCTGCGATCATCGAACGGGCGTTCACCGAGCGCAGTGAATCGGCCCGGATTCTGCGTGCACGCAGCGCCGAACAACCATGGTTCAAGCCGCCGCAACGCATTGCTTCCAAACTGCTTGGCTATCCCGCCAGCGGTGATGGGCCAGGGCCCAGTCCGGCGTTGACGGCTCATGTCCAGAGCGTCTACCCGCAGTTGACCGACGTGCAGGCTCGCGGCTTCATTCTTGAACAATGGCGTCTGGGCAAGAGCGATCAGCAGATCTTTCATTTGCTCAACAACCGGTTGAGCGAGTGGCGAGAGCTGGAAACAACCCTTGAGCAATGGCTGACGTCGCAGAACCTGCGTCTGCGCACGACCCCTGACGAGTTCGTCAGCGTGGTGCAGAACATCAAGGAGTGCTGGCGAAATGCGCCGTTGGCCGAACATGATCCGCTGGCGGCTCGCCTGACGTTGATCGGTGAAGTGCCGCTGCCGTCATTGACCGCAGACTTTACGCATGTCAGAGAGCTGACGCTGCACGCGCCGGTGGTCAGCGATACGCTTTCGGCGTTTCCCAATGTTGAGAAACTGTCCCTGACCTCGAGCATTGCGGAGTTCGACAAAGTGCTCGCGACGTTGAAGACGCTGCGCCAGATGACCCGCCTGAAACTCTCCACACCGATTACCGGACAGGTGGCGTCGCGACTTCGGGAGCTGACCCGGCTTGAAGAGCTGGAGCTGCGCTGTACCTCCGGGGGCATGAGCCCGGTGGTGCCCATGACCCTCGACGTCGGCGGCATGCGCCAATTGCGCAGGCTCGAACTCGGAAGTCCGCAAATGCACCAATGGCCGAGAGGAGTTCTGGAGTTGCCTCGACTGGAGCGCCTGAACCTGCGATCGACCGCGATCGAAACCCTGCCAATGGAGATCTATGAAGGCCATCAACGATTGTTGTCCGGGCTGTCACTGGACTGGTCGAAGTTCCCGCGCCGGGTGTTCAAGCCGATCTACGAATTCGTTCGGAGTCAGCCTCGGCACCTCATCGATCTGGACGAAATGGTCGCAGACTATTGTCGCGGTGAGCTCAAGCGTTTTGTCGGCATGGAAAGGAGTCTTCTGGATGTCTTGAATACGGGGTTCAAGGCGCAATGGACGGATGTCGGCAGCCGGTTCGCCGCGATCGAAACCTTGAGCGAGCAGTTCAGTGAACTCGACCGGCTTGAGGAGTGGATCGGTTCCGATCCAACGGCTTCCAATGGTGGTGCTGCACGCGCGGAGGTGGCCGAGGCGCTGAAAGCCAGTTGGCGCAGCGGGTTGTTCCAGCGCTACGGCGCGCGCACCGAAAGCGTGTTCTACAACTTGTATGTCAGCCTGCCCAATGACGCCACGGTGCTGGATATTCCAGGCTCGCCGCTGGACAGCCTGCCGACGCTCTCGGCTGACGGGTTCAACCATGTCAGAAGTCTGCAGCTGCCCGGATTGCAGGCCCCGGTCGAGCAGTTGCGCCGTTTCATTCGGACCTTTCGCGGGGTCGATACCCTCGATCTGAGCCATTGTGGCCTGGCGGAACTGCCGATCGATTCAAGCGATCTGCCGGCACTCGAAACCCTGAACCTGCATGGCAACCCGCTGAGCAGTATTGACGTGCGCGGTATGAATCGCCTGAAGGCCCTGGACCTGAGTGCAACGGCCCTGCGCGAATGGCCGGTGGGGGCGGAGTTGCTGCCGGACCTGACCTGGCTGGATCTCAGCGACAGCCGGTTGACCTCGTTGCCGCAGGTGTTGCTGGGGCGTGATGACTTGTTGCTCGATACCAGCCTCGCCGGGACCCCGCTGAATGCGCAGGCCGAAGTGGCGCTGGCAACCGCGCGTCAGCGTATCGAAGACGCCAGAGGCCTGTTGCCGGGGTCGTTGCAACGCTTTGCACTGGAGGAGCCGCGCCATCGTACGCCGCCCGCCGAAAGTGGCTCGGTGATCGCCCGGCGGTTGCTGCCGCTTGCGCCGAGTCCGGCAGACGTGGGGCCCGGCGGGTGGGGCTCGCGCATCCAGCGCCTGTGCCCGTCGTTCGAAGAGGCGCAGACACAGCAGACGATTGAGCGAATGCGGGGCGCAGGGCTGACCGAGGTGCAGATCGGTGCACGCATCAATGCATGGGAGCAGGCATTCGAGGCGCTGACGCGGCGGCTGAACGATTGGCTGTTCACCCATGAAACCCGAGGCATGGATTGGGTCGTGTCGTCGCGCACCCGCCAGCTCGCCGCCCGGCGCATCATGGAATGCTGGCGTGAAAGTACCGTCGACTGGAATGGCGTGTCTGACCGAGAACTCAACCTTGACGGTCTGCAGGTCGGCGACCTGCCCGCACTGGACCAAACATTCGCGGCGGTGGGCACCCTGAACCTCTCGGGAGTCAAGCTCACCACCAATGGCTCCAATGCTTTCCTTCGGGCCTTCACACAATTGCGCAGGCTCAATCTGAGCGGCAATCACTTGCCGGCTATCCCTGAGCCTGTCGGGCACATGCTGCAACTGGAACGACTGGAACTGTCGCTCACCGGTCTCGTGGATTCCGAAGCGCTGGATCAAACGCTCGAGGGCCTGCCGCAACTGCGGTGGCTGGATCTCAGCCATAACGGCCTGCGTACCCTGCGCGTTGACCGTCTGCAGCGACTGGAACGGCTGGACCTGCGTGACAACCTGCTGACTGTGTGGCCGGAGGGGCTGCTGCGAGCCCCGCGTTTGCAGGCGGTCGACTTGAGCAGCAATGAAATAACCTCGATTCCGTCCGGGTTGTATGACGGCACCCATGCTGCACTGATTGCCGGCAGCAATCTGTCGGATAACTTCGAAATCTCGCAGCAAAGCCTGATCCGTCTGCGTGAATACGCCGATGCCCATGGACGTGACGATGTGCTGGGTCTGACGTATGCCGAGATCGATCGAATGATCGATGACATGGACAGCACCACCGAGAGTGAGGGTGAAGACACGGGAAGCGAAAGTGATCTGGAACCGGATGAAGTGGTGCCGACACTCGCCGAAAGTGTCCTCGAACTGCAAGCGACGCCGTGGATTGAAAACCTTCCGCAAGAGGATGCCGTACGCTGTCGGGCCATGTGGCAGCGGCTGGCAGCGGAGCCTGATAACGGAGCGTTCTTCCATCTGCTTTCACGGATGCCGGACACCGAGGAGTTCCGGGTGTTTCGCGCTGATCTGACACGCCGGGTGTGGGAGGTTGTCGAGGCGGCCAATAACAGTCAGGAACTGCGCGATACGCTGTTTTCCATGGCCACCACACACACGACCTGCGTCGATGGACGCACCCTGGCGTTCAGTGAAATCGAAGTCAAGGTGTTCGAGTACAACGCCTTGCGCTACCTGCCTCCGGGCCTGGCGGTCAAGGGGCGTGCCTTGCTCGACCTGTCGCGTCAGCTGTTCCGCCTGGGCGAGGTGGAAAAGCTGGCCGCGCGCAGCATGGGCCGTGATGCGGATCCTGCGGAAGTGCGCTTGCAGTATCGGATCGGCCTGACCTCCGGCTGGCAGGATGGCCTGCAATTGCCGGGGCAACCTGGCCATATGCGCTTCGCCCGACCGCTCAGAGGGGAGGAGCTGGCGACCGCGCGTGATGCGGTCGTGAAGGCGGAAAGAGGCGAGCGTTTCTATGAAGAACTGATCAGCCGCGATTACTGGGTGCAGTACTTGAACGAGAAGTACCCGGACGAACTCGGCGCGCTCAAGCGCAGCGCAGATGAAAAGCTGCAACGCCTTGAGGATCAATATGACGACGTGACCAGCACGGCTTACCAGGAGGCGGTACAGATGCTTGAAGTTGAACGCAGCATTGAGCGCAATCAGCAACTGATTGCCCTGTCGCGCCTGGAAACCGGCGAGCCGGTGGTGGTCGCGCTCGACGACGAGCAGCCAGGCCCTTCGCGTTATTTGATGGACACCTCAATCCGCTGAGGCACTGCCAGCCCCCGTCGTCGAACGCTTCGACGACCGGGGCTTTGTCTCAGAACAGAAAGTAACGCTGCGCCATCGGCAGGGTTTCCGCCGGTTCACACCAGAGCAACACGCCGTCGGCCTTGACCTGATAGGTCTGCGGGTCGACGTCGATGTTGGGCAGGTAATCGTTGTGGATCAGGTCGGTTTTCTGCACGTCGCGGCAACCTTTGACCACCGCGATTTTCTTCTTCAGGCCCAACGCTTCGGGCAATCCGGATTCCTGCGCCGCCTGGCTGATGAAGGTCAGGCTGGTGGCGTGCAACGAGCCACCGTAACTGGCAAACATCGGGCGGTAGTGCACCGGCTGCGGGGTCGGGATCGAGGCGTTGGCGTCACCCATCAGGCTCGCGGCGATGGCGCCGCCCTTGAGGATCAACGTTGGCTTCACGCCGAAAAATGCCGGACGCCAGAGCACCAGATCGGCCCATTTGCCGACTTCCACCGAACCCACTTCATGGCTGATGCCATGGGTGATTGCCGGGTTGATCGTGTACTTGGCGATGTAGCGTTTGGCGCGGAAGTTGTCGTTGCCTTCGCCGTCCTGAGGCAGCGGGCCGCGCTGCTTTTTCATCTTGTCGGCGGTCTGCCAGGTGCGCGTGATGACTTCGCCGACGCGGCCCATGGCCTGGCTGTCGGAGCTGATCATCGAGAACGCGCCGAGGTCATGCAGGATGTCTTCGGCGGCAATGGTTTCGCGGCGGATGCGACTCTCGGCGAACGCCACGTCTTCGGCAATGCTCGGGTCGAGGTGGTGGCAGACCATCAGCATGTCGAGGTGTTCGTCGATGGTGTTGCGGGTGAACGGCCGGGTCGGGTTGGTCGAGCTCGGCAGCACGTTGGCGAAACCGCAGGCTTTGATGATGTCCGGCGCATGGCCGCCACCGGCACCTTCGGTGTGGTAAGTGTGGATGGTGCGACCCTTGAACGCGCCGAGGGTGGTTTCGACGAAACCGGACTCGTTGAGGGTGTCAGTGTGGATCGCCACCTGCACGTCGTACTGGTCGGCGACGCTCAGGCAGTTGTCGATGCTCGCCGGGGTGGTGCCCCAGTCTTCATGCAGCTTGAGGCCGATGGCGCCGGCCTTGACCTGTTCGATCAGAGGCTCCGGCAGGCTGGCGTTGCCCTTGCCGGTGAGGCCGATGTTCATCGGGAACGCATCCGCTGCCTGAAGCATTCGCGCCAGGTGCCACGGCCCCGAAGTGCAGGTCGTGGCATTGGTGCCGGTGGCAGGTCCCGTGCCGCCGCCGATCATGGTGGTGACGCCGCTCATCAGCGCTTCTTCGATCTGCTGCGGGCAGATGAAGTGGATGTGGGTGTCGATGCCGCCGGCCGTGAGGATCATGCCTTCGCCGGCAATCACTTCGCTGCTGGCGCCGATGGCGATGGTCACGCCGGGCTGCACGTCCGGGTTGCCGGCCTTGCCGATGGCAGCGATGCGTCCGTCCTTGAGGCCGACGTCAGCCTTGACGATGCCCCAGTGGTCGATGATCAGCGCGTTGGTAATGACGGTGTCGACCACTTCGGCCGCCAGCAACTGGCTCTGGCCCTGGCCGTCGCGGATCACTTTGCCGCCGCCGAATTTCACTTCTTCGCCGTAGGTGGTGAAGTCCTGTTCGACCTCGATCCACAGCTCGGTGTCGGCCAGGCGCACCTTGTCGCCGACGGTGGGGCCGAACATGTCGGCGTAGGCTTGACGGCTTAGTTTCATTTCCTCGTTCCTCGGAACTGAGCTGCAAGCTTCAAGCTGCGAGCTTCAAGTAAAAGCAAAAGTGTGAGCGCCACGAAACTGCCTTTTACTTGCAGCTCGCGGCTTGCAGCTCTGAGCTGCTTTCAGAGGTCACCCATGACCCGCCCGGCAAACCCGAACACCCGCCGGTGCCCGGCGTAATCCACCAGCTCTACCTCGCGGCTCTGGCCCGGCTCGAAGCGCACCGCGGTGCCCGCGGGAATGTTCAGGCGCATGCCACGGCTGGCGGCGCGGTCGAAGGTCAGGGCGTCGTTGGTCTCGAAAAAATGGTAGTGCGAGCCGACCTGGATCGGCCGGTCGCCGCTGTTCGCCACCTTCAGGGTGACGGTGCGACGACCGACGTTGAGTTCGATATCGCCGGGCTGGATTTTGTACTCGCCGGGAATCATTCAGTTCGCTCCTTGCAGGACTTTGTAATAGAGGGCCGTCGGGCGATAGGTGCCGTTCGGGTCGCAGGCGTAATCGGGAATTTCCCCGGCGCGGGTGTAGCCCAGAGCCTTGTAGAAATCTTCGGCGGGGGAGCCGGCCTCGGTATCGAGGTAAAGCATGCCGCGCTTGTACTGACGCGCGGTCTGTTCCAGCGCTTGCATCAACTGCTGGCCGAGGCCGCGCCGCCGGGCGTGTTCACGCACCAGCAGTTTCTGCACCTCGGCACGGTTCAGGCCGTTGGCTTTCTGGCACAGGCTCAACTGGACGCTGGCCTGCACCTGTTCGTCCTTGACCACCACCCACAGCAACACGTTGCCCTTGTTCAGGTTGTCCTGCACATCGTCGAAATAGGCGCGGGCCTGCGTGGCATCAAGGTCGGCCATGAAGCCGACGCTGGCGCCATACCCCACGGCGTCGAGCAGCAGGTCGATCAGGCCCTGACGATAGTGCGCAAAACTTTCAGCGTTGACGCGTCGCAGTTGGGCGGGGTTCATCGGTGTCACTCCTTGTTGGCGGTCGGCGGCTCCGCGCCAGGATTGAGGGTCAGTTGCATGAAGGTCAGATCGAGCCAGCGGCCGAACTTGGTACCGACTTGCGGCATCTGCCCGGTGGTGATGAAACCGGCGCGCTCGTGCAGGCGGATCGACGCGGCGTTGCCGCTTTCGATGGCGGCGACCATGACGTGCTTGTCGCAGGTTTTCGCGCGTTCGATCAGCGCGGTCATCAGTTGCGGGCCGAGGCCGTTGCCGCGCTGGTCGCTGCGCACGTAGACCGAGTGCTCGACGGTGTGGCGGAAACCATCGAACGGCCGCCAGTCACCGAACGAAGCGTAGCCGAGGGTGGTGTTGTCGGCGTCGACGATCACCAGTATCGGATAACCCTGAGCCTGACGGGCGCTGAACCAGGCCTGACGGTTGCCGAGGTCGACGGCGGACTCATTCCAGATCGCCGTGGTGTTGAGCACGGCGTCGTTGTAGATGTCGCGGATCGCCGGCAGGTCGGCGTGCAGGGCATCGCGGATGGTGTAGGTCATGGCACGGCCTCAGACGATCGGTTGGTGGACGGTGACCAGTTTGGTGCCGTCGGGAAACGTCGCCTCGACCTGGATCTCCGGGATCATTTCCGGGATGCCTTCCATCACCTGATCGCGGGTCAGCAGGGTGGTGCCGTAGTGCATCAGCTCGGCCACGGTCTGGCCGTCACGGGCGCCTTCGAGCAGCGCCGCCGAGATGTAGGCCATGGCTTCCGGGTAGTTGAGCTTCACGCCACGGGCCAGTCGCCGCTCGGCAACGAGGCCGGCAGTGAAGATCAGCAGCTTGTCTTTTTCGCGTGGGGTCAGGTCCATCGTTTGAAATCCATTGTCGGCAGTTGAAGAAAATCAGGTGTTCCAGATTCGGGGGGGCAGGGCTTCGCGGCCGAGCAGCGCAGGTCTGAGCAATCGCCACAGATCAATCATCCAGGCCCGCGCCAGCAACGCTTCGCTGGCCAGGCAACGGGCGACCAAAAGACCGGGCAACTGCGTCAGATCTCCGCGCACGTCGTGGCCCAGCGAGCGGCAGCGCTCCAGCAGTTCGGCATCGATTTCGCCGGTGACCAGCAACGTCGCAAACACCGGATTGCCATCCAGCCCGATCGGCGAATCGAGCAAGCCGTCATCGCCGACGATGCGCTGGCGCTCATGCCACAACAACCGGCCATCACGGCGAATATCCAGATGTGCCTGGAAATGCCCGAGGTCGAAACGCTCGCCACTGGCCGGCCGCCCGAGGGCTACCACGTCCCAGTAGAACAGCCGCGCATCGCCTTCAAGCTCAATCGAGGTCGAGAGTTCCGCCTGGGCGGCGCTGTAGACGATGGTCTCCTGAGGTAGCCATTCCAGTGTCGCGCCATCGGCGACATGCAGGTTCAGCGACTGATAAGCGGGCCCCGCCGCGCGATACCACTTGGCCGCGCCGGGGCTGGTGATCTGTGCCCAGGCGCCCTGTTCGACGCGGGCGCTGATGTCCAGTCGGTCACCGCCGGCAATCCCGCCCGGCGGGTGGACGATGATGTGCTGGCAGACCTCGGGCCCTTCGGCGTACAGATGTTTTTGCACCCGCAACGGGCCGAGGTGCCGGCGGCGGGTCGGCCGCGTGCAATCGCCGAAGCGGGCGTAGGCCAGCTCAAGCTCGGCGTGCCAGCTCGGGGTAAACAGGGCAGTCGCAACAGGTAAGTTCATGTTTTCTGATTATCGTTAGGACGCTACAGATTAGACCGTAACCTCAAATAGTCACCAGCCCGCGTACACCTTCGGCTTCCATATTTTCGCCACGGCCCTGCTGCACGATCTCGCCCCGGGACATCACCAGGTACTGATCGGCCAGTTCGGCGGCGAAATCGTAGAACTGCTCCACCAGCAGAATCGCCATGTCGCCACGGGCGGCGAGTTTCTTGATCACTGCGCCGATTTCCTTGATCACCGACGGCTGGATGCCTTCGGTGGGCTCGTCGAGGATCAGCAGCCGCGGGCGGCTGGCCAGTGCGCGGCCAATCGCGAGCTGCTGTTGCTGTCCGCCGGACAGGTCGCCGCCGCGCCGCTGTTTCATTTGCAGCAGCACCGGGAACAGCTCGTAGATGAACGCCGGCACCTCTTTGGCTTCGCTGCCGGGAAAACGCGACAGCCCCATCAGCAGGTTCTCTTCCACGGTCAGTCGGCCGAAGATCTCCCGGCCCTGCGGCACGTAGGCGATCCCCGCGTGCACCCGTTGATGCGGCTTGAACGTGGTGATCGGTTGGCCTTCCCAGTTCACCGCGCCTTCCTTGGCCGGCAACAGGCCCATCAGGCATTTGAGCAGCGTGGTCTTGCCCACACCGTTACGCCCGAGCAGGCAGGTCACTTCGCCGACCTTCACGTCAAAACTCAGGCCGCGCAGGATGTGGCTACCGCCGTAGTACTGGTGCAGCTTGTCGACTTGCAGCATGTTCAAATCCTCCCCGGTGATCGTTCCCACGCTCTGCGTGGGAATGCATCCCGTGACGCTCCGCGTCACATAACGGCGGACGCGGAGCGTCCATGGCGGCATTCCCACGCGGACGGTTCGACGCCTCGACGTGGGAACGATCTGGTGTTGGGTGTTTGTTCGCAGGTTAACGGCCGAGGTAAACCTCGATCACGCGCTCGTTGTCCTGCACCTGTTCCAGCGATCCCTCGGCCAGCACGCTGCCTTGATGCAACACGGTGACGTGGTCGGCAATCGAGCCGACGAACCCCATGTCGTGTTCCACCACCATCAGCGAATGCTTGCCTGCCAGCGACTTGAACAGCTCGGCGGTGAACTCGGTTTCGGCGTCGGTCATGCCGGCCACCGGTTCATCGAGCAGCAGCAATTGCGGGTCCTGCATCAGCAACATGCCGATTTCCAGAAACTGTTTCTGTCCGTGGGACAGCAGCCCCGCCGGGCGATTGACCGAGTTGGTCAGGCGAATGGTGTCGAGCACTTCGCTGATCCGGTCTTTCTGCTCGCCGCTCAACTTCGCCCGCAGGCTGGCCCACACCGACTTGTCGGTTTTCTGCGCCAGCTCCAGGTTCTCGAACACGCTCAATGCTTCGAACACCGTCGGTTTCTGGAACTTGCGACCGATGCCGGCCTGGGCGATCTGCACTTCGCTCATCTGGGTCAGGTCGAGGGTTTCACCGAACCACGCCTTGCCGTGGCTCGGCCGGGTCTTGCCGGTGATCACGTCCATCAGCGTGGTTTTGCCCGCGCCGTTGGGGCCGATGACGCAGCGCAGTTCGCCGACGCCGATGTACAGGTTCAGATTGTTCAGCGCGCGGAAGCCGTCGAAGCTGACGCTGATGTCTTCCAGGGTCAGGATCGTGCCGTGGCGGGTGTCGAGGCCCGGACCGACGCGTTGCCCGAGGCCGATCGAGTCGCGGCTGGTGCCTTCGTCCTTGTTGGGCTCCACCGGGAAAAAGGCCGGTTCCAGCATGAATTCAGCGCTTGCCGTGACTCTCATGATTCACCTCGTTTCTTCAGCAGACCGATCACACCCTTGGGCAGGTACAACGTCACGACGATGAACAGCGCGCCGAGGAAGAACAGCCAGTATTCGGGGAAGGCCACGGTGAACCAGCTCTTCATGCCGTTGACCACGCCGGCGCCGAGCAGCGGGCCGATCAGGGTGCCGCGCCCGCCAAGGGCCACCCACACGGCGGCTTCGATCGAGTTGGTCGGCGACATTTCGCTCGGGTTGATGATCCCAACCTGCGGCACGTACAACGCACCGGCCAGACCACACAACACCGCGCTCAAGACCCAGACGAACAGCTTGAAACCGCGCGGATCGTAGCCGCAGAACATCAGGCGATTTTCCGCATCGCGCAACGCGGTCAGCACCCGGCCGAACTTGCTGCGGGCCAGCCGCCAGCCGATGAACAGGCTCGCCACCAGCAACAGAACAGTGGCTAGAAACAGCACCGCGCGAGTGCCGGGTTCGGTGATGCCGAAACCGAGAATCGTGCGGAAATTGGTGAAGCCGTTGTTGCCGCCGAAGCCGGTCTCGTTGCGGAAAAACAGCAGCATCCCGGCGAAGGTCAGGGCCTGGGTCATGATCGAGAAATACACGCCCTTGATCCGCGAGCGGAAGGCGAAGAAACCGAACACCAGCGCCAGCAGACCCGGCGCCAACACCACCAGGCACATCGCCCAAAGGAAGTTGCCGGTGCCGCTCCAGTACCACGGCAACTCGGTCCACGACAGGAAGGTCATGAACGCCGGCAGACCATCACCGGCGGCCTGACGCATCAGGTACATGCCCATCGCATAACCGCCGAGTGCAAAGAACAGACCGTGGCCCAGAGACAGGAGACCGGCGTAACCCCAGACCAGATCCAGTGCCAGGGCGACGATGGCGTAGCAGAGAATCTTGCCGACCAGCGTCAGGGTGTAAGCAGAAACGTGCAGTGCACTGTGCGCCGGCAACAGCGACAGCAGCGGCAGAGCGATCAGCAAGGCGAGCACCACCGCCCCGATGGCGAGGGTGACTTTCGGGCCGGCCTTTTGTGTGGCCGTGACTAGTAGAGGCTGGTTCATCAGTCGATCACCCGTCCTTTCAGTGCGAAGAGGCCTTGCGGACGTTTCTGGATGAACAGAATGATCAGCGCGAGGATCAGGATCTTGCCGAGTACCGCACCGATCTGCGGTTCGAGAATCTTGTTGGCGATGCCCAGGCCGAATGCGGCGAACACGCTGCCGGCCAGTTGGCCGACGCCGCCGAGCACCACCACCAGGAACGAGTCGATGATGTAGCTCTGGCCGAGGTCCGGGCCGACGTTGCCGATCTGGCTCAGGGCCACGCCACCGAGCCCGGCGATGCCCGAGCCGAGGCCGAAGGCGAGCATGTCGACGCGCCCGGTGGGTACGCCGCAGCAGGCGGCCATGTTGCGGTTCTGGGTGACGGCACGCACGTTCAGACCGAGGCGGGTCTTGTTCAGCAGCAGCCAGGTCAGCAGCACCACGAACAATGCAAAGGCAATGATCACGATGCGGTTGTACGGCAGCACCAGATTCGGCAACACCTGAACCCCGCCGGACAGCCATGCCGGGTTCGCCACTTCAACGTTCTGCGCACCGAACACCAGACGCACCAGTTGAATCAGCATCAGGCTGATGCCCCAGGTGGCGAGCAGGGTTTCCAGTGGTCGACCGTAGAGGTGACGGATCACCGTGCGCTCCAGGGCCATGCCGATGGCGGCGGTGACGAAGAACGCCACCGGCAGCGCGATCAGCGGATAGAACTCGATGGCATTCGGCGCGTAGCGCTGGAACATCAACTGCACGACGTAGGTCGAGTAGGCGCCGAGCATCAGCATCTCGCCGTGGGCCATGTTGATTACACCGAGCAGACCGAAGGTGATCGCCAGGCCGAGCGCGGCAAGCAGCAGAATCGAACCGAGGGACATGCCACTGAACGCCTGGCCGAGCAGTTCGCCAACCAGCAGTTTGCGCTTGACCTGGGCGAGGCTGGTTTCGGCGGCGGTGCGCACGTTGGCATCGGTTTCGACGCCGGGTTCGAGCAAGCCTTCGAGGCGGGTACGGGCCAGCGGGTCGCCGGTTTCACCGAGCAGACGCACGGCCGCGAGGCGCACCGCCGGGTCGGTGTCGACCAGTTGCAGGTTGGCCAGCGCCAGGCTCAGGGCGGCGTGGACGCTTTCATCGGTTTCGCCAGCCAGTTGCCGGTCGAGGAATTTCAGCTGCGCCGGTTTGGCGCTTTTCTGCAATTGCTGCGCGGCGCTCAGACGGGTTTTGGCGTCGGCGGCGAGCAATTGGTGGCTGGCCAGTGCGGTGTCGATCAGACCCCGCAGGCGGTTGTTCAGGCGCAGGGTCTTGGGTTGGCCGTCGACGGTCAACTCGCCTTGTTGCAGGGCGTTGATCAGTTCGACACGCGCCGGATCGGGCTGCGCGGCCCAGGCTTCCAGCAGTTTGGCCTGTTGCGTGGGATTGGCGGCGACGAAGTCTTCGGCGTCGCCTGCATGGGTGGCCATCGGCAGCAAAAGTGCGACGGCCAGGATCAAGCGGTAAAGGGCAGTGAGCATATGAAATGGCCTTGCGTAGTGATCGTTCCCACGCTCCGCGTGGGAATGCAGTCCGGGACGCTCCGCGTCCCAAAAGCGGACGCAGAGCGTCCATTGAGGCATTCCCACGCAGACGGTTCGACGCCTCGACGTGGGAACGATCAGGTTGAGCGGGTTAACTCAGTTGCTCTTCACCGCATACTCCGGCTTCTTGTCATTACCCGGAATGAACGGGCTCCACGGCTGCGCACGGATCGGCCCTTCGGTCTGCCACACCACGTTGAACTGACCATCGCTCTGGATCTCGCCGATCATCACCGGTTTGTGCAGGTGGTGATTGGTCTTGTCCATGGTCAGGGTGTAGCCGGACGGCGCGGCGAAGGTCTGGCCGCCGAGGGCTTCGCGGACCTTGTCGACGTCGGTGGATTTGGCTTTCTCCGCCGCCTGCGCCCACATGTGGATGCCGACGTACGTGGCTTCCATCGGGTCGTTGGTCACGGCCTTGTCGGCGCCCGGCAGGTTGTGTTTCTTCGCGTAGGCTTTCCAGTCATCGACGAACTTCTTGTTCACCGGGTTCTCCACCGACTCGAAGTAGTTCCACGCCGCGAGGTTGCCCACCAGCGGCTTGGTGTCGATGCCGCGCAGTTCTTCTTCGCCTACCGAGAACGCCACCACCGGTACGTCGGTGGCCTTCAGGCCCTGGTTGGCCAACTCTTTGTAGAACGGCACGTTGGAGTCGCCGTTGACGGTCGAGATCACAGCGGTCTTGCCGCCGGCCGAGAATTTTTTGATGTTGGCGACGATGGTTTGATAGTCGCTGTGGCCGAACGGGGTGTAGACCTCTTCGATGTCTTTGTCCGCGACGCCTTTGGAATGCAGGAACGAACGCAGGATCTTGTTGGTGGTGCGCGGGTAGACGTAGTCGGTGCCGAGCAGGAAGTAGCGCTTGGCGCTGCCGCCTTCTTCACTCATCAGGTATTCAACCGCCGGGATCGCTTGCTGGTTCGGCGCGGCGCCGGTGTAGAACACGTTCGGCGACATCTCTTCGCCTTCGTATTGCACCGGGTAGAACAGCAGGCCGTTGAGCTCTTCGAACACCGGCAGCACCGATTTGCGCGACACCGAGGTCCAGCAACCGAACACCACCGCAACCTTGTCCTGGGTCAGCAACTGCCGGCCCTTTTCCGCGAACAGCGGCCAGTTCGACGCCGGGTCGACCACCACCGGTTCCAGCATCTTGCCGTTCACCCCGCCCTTGGCGTTGATCTCGTCGATGGTCATCAACGCCATGTCCTTGAGCGATGTTTCGGAGATCGCCATGGTGCCGGACAACGAATGCAGAATCCCGACCTTGATGGTCTCGGCGGCCTGTACGGTCCAGGTCATGCCCATCGCGGCAATGGATGCCGTGAGTGTGAAAGCCTTGATCAAACTGCGACGCTTCATTGTGCGATCTCCATGAACGTTAAAGTTTTTTATGGTTGGCAGATGCGAACGACTGAAGGCTGTTTTGCAAGGGCTGTGCCCAAGCGGGGAATGACGGTGTCCCGAGGGGGATGCCCCAGGCGGGAGGCGCAAGCTGCACCAAAAACAGGCAGGTGAGCATCGTGAGTGCGAAGTGTCTGCGCACAAATGGTGCTGCTCTCTTGTGCGAGTGCGGTACAGATGGATACATAAACGATAAACATGTACTGCGGATCGAAGCGCGGCTGCGCCAACACTCATTCATTCGATATGTCGATTCTTAACCGCAGGATTTGATCATGAATGAAGTACCTGGCCGGACCGGCCGCGCAGCAAGTGCCTTTGGGAAGCCCCGCCTGCCGCGGTTGAGCCCGGCTTTTGTGACGGAAGAAGATGCCGCTTACTGGGCTCACACGCAGATTCCAGTCAAGCCGGACAGGGAATATGGCAGCGTAATCATGCTCAGGCCGGATGGCCTGTTTGTCGCTACAGAACCGGTATCTGGCAGTGTCGACCGTTTTGATTTCGGCACCATTATCGAAGTCGACGCGAGGGGAAGTTACGTACAGCCGCAAGGTTATCGATGTGTTGCAAATCTGCATAACCATGCCCCCCTTTATAAGGAGGTACGCAACGCCAATCCCGGGGTGGATGAATTCCACCTGAGGCTGTTCATCAATTTTTTTTCCTATCTGGACTTTGTGGCTGATGTTGCAGCGCGAGGTTTTTTTCCCAGCGCTTACCTGTCCGGGCCCGATGGCGTTCTGCTTAAATATTCGCCCAGCGGTTCGAAAGAAGAGTGGAGTTACTCCCTTTGGCGCCAGGCCGGTTCGCCGCCCGGCAATCCGGTGGGGACATATGACATCGTCAGTACCATCAACAAGTTTGCTGCCGTAGGTGATCTGAGGGTCATTGTTTCGAATGCAGACTGGGGCTACTCCGTCGGTCGCGTGCCGTCTGACTGGAAAGCCGGGAAGGCTTTTTCCGGAGGAGAGGTGACGGAGCTGCCGCTCATGACCCGCGTTTGCGCCAATGCAGAACGCGCTGTTCTTGCCGCGCTCAAGTCCAGGGATGCCAAGACCAGCGGGCTCGTACTTCGAAGCCATTCGGGCAAACACTATGTAGCGACTCATGCAAGGCCCGCCGGATTGGCGGCATGGGATCCGCACAGGTTGTTTCCTGCCGGGAGCGACGGTCAACCGAGGTTACCCCGCGGCTATGTGCTGGAGGGCTTTTACTATGGCTCTCGCCCGGACCCTGGAATGTTTCCTCCCACTCAACACTGGCTCTACGAGAATTTTTTCACGCCGCAGGAAATGGCCCTTGCCATTGCTTGCAACACCCGGTGGCAACAGTTGTCTGCGCCGGGCCAGTCACTGTCGCTGTACATGCTGGCATTGGATGCCTCGATGCTGAAATACACCTTCAGTGGCAGTCGGATCGAAGCAGGAATGAGTGTCGAGAGCTCTGACGGGACGATTCACGACGCAGGCCTGCAGGCCAGACTTCGTAACGGGGCGCTACTTCCCCGTGAATACGTTTCGGTAGTCATGCTGGCCGGGCGTCTGCAGGTGTTGCGCGGAAGCGCACTATGGGCGCGACTCGGTTTGGTGGATGACGACTGGAAACCATTCGCAAACTTTCCCTGGCCGTTACTGAGCCAGGAGTTTTTAACCGCCGATGATGCCGTTCGATATGCCCACGAGCAGATTGACCCGCGGCGTGACCGGCAATATGCGGGTTATGTCCTGCAACGCGACAATCGTCGTTTTGTGGTGACCGAACCGCTTGAAGGTGACATCGCCACGCTCAGCCGAGGCGACTTGTATCCCAAGGATAACAAGGGGCGTCCGGTTCTTCCCGATAGCCATCTGCTGCATGCCCGTT
This sequence comes from Pseudomonas sp. GW456-12-1-14-TSB6, assembly GCF_059424205.1. NCBI lineage: Bacteria > Pseudomonadati > Pseudomonadota > Gammaproteobacteria > Pseudomonadales > Pseudomonadaceae > Pseudomonas > Pseudomonas sp. GW456-12-1-14-TSB6. The sequence continues at coordinate 52,066 of NZ_JBWKZE010000024.1, read as the reverse complement.
ACGTGTCCCATGTGGCGCTTTCAGAACTCGACTCCGTCGATGTCGCCTCAGTTCCAGGAACGTCGCAGGACACTCCCGGCAACCCTATCGATAGCGATGCCCGCCCCGTTGTACCGAGCCATTTGCCCTTTGAGGGTGAGCCGATGGACCAGCCGACAGATGCCCAGCCAGCAAAGTGGACACGAAACAGTTTCGCCATGAGCCTGCAAATGGTCAGTGTCGACGAAAGCAGGCAGGTTTTCATGGAGGATATCCCTCTCTATGTTTCTGCGGGGCAGGATGGTCTTGTCAGGTTCGAACCCTCTACCACGCAGGATGCCAGGGATTTTCAACAACGTCTGGGCACCACCGGGAATCCGGGTCCCCTGGCGAAAGCGCTGGAAACCAGAGCCATCCTGCCGGAAGCGTTCATTCGATTGCAGGCATCAGCCGGTCGGTTGACTGTCTTGCTCGACAGTGACCTGTGGGGGCCGAGAGGCGACATAACGCCTGCCTGGCGTTCGCCCGATGTACCCCAGGCATGGAAACGCCCCGGGACCGTCGCCTTCGGCGCAGTGTGTGCGTCCGCAGATGACGCCAGCGTGTATCGATATGCCCGTGAAGCACGTTTGTATGACACTGAGCGGGCGTGGTTCGGCTTTATCCTCAAACACGTGGATCGTGAGGAGTACGTCGCCACGGAGTTGTTTCCCGTCGATGAGCACAAAGACAACGTCTTCCAGCTGGCAAGCATGTTCGCCTGGCGAAGTGGAGCGCCGTGGTTCCAGTTCCCGGAGGGCTTCGGTCGCCACGCATTGTTTTATTCGCGTCAGCGGGTGAAACATCCGTCGAGCCGCTCTCTTTCCTGGCTGGCGCAGTACTTCATCCCGCCGCAAGACCTTTCCCTTGCGACTTACGATCCCAATCGCCGTCCAGTGGTGGATCCGATCCAGGGGGCTTTGTATATGTCGACGCAGGACGGCGCCTTGCTGAGGTATGAGCGCAGCGACGCCAGTCGACTGTTCAAAAGTAGTGATCCCGAACTCAGTCTGGCTGCAATCAACCAGAAGCTGGCGCGACGCAGGATGCTCCCCGAAGAGTTTGTCCGGCTCGTTGCCAACAGCGGCGAACTCTATGTCCTGCGCACGAGTGCGTGTTGGGACAGGGCAGGGAGGGTCAATACAACCTGGAAACCCAGGATGAATCTTGAGCGCCGCTGGCTCAGTCCGGTATTTCAAAGCCCTGACGATGCGGTGGTCTATATGCGATCCCTCATAACCGGTTCGGCGATCAAGCCCTTTGGTGGCCTGATTCTGAAAAGGTCCGATGGCCTGTATATGGCTACTGCGCCGCTTGAGGTCTCGCGGGAGGACTTCGATATCGCGGAGATTTACCCGGACCAAAGCGAGAAGACCGGATTGTTTCCCTCTGGCTGCCGGGTCATGGCGCGCTACCGATCACGTGTTGCCAGGGGCATGCCGCTTTTGTTGTCGTCGGTCGAAAAACAGGTTTACTTGAACATGTTGTCGGTCGACACGCTGTATACGGCGTTCACCAGAGCCTCGCCGACCGCACTCGATGAGTACCTGTTGAGCCCTGACGGTTCGGTGATCTGCTACCGGTCCGGGCTCCTCGACCGCATTCGCGCCGGTGTGGCCAATGTGCTGACAGACTACAAGGGATTGCCTGCCGATCTGGATGGAAAAAAAATCAGACAGTTCATCCACACGGGTGAATTGAAGCCCGGTGTCTGGATCGATTCCCTGGCCAAGGCAGGCAATTTGCGGGTCATTGTCGGCGGTGACCTGTGGGGGCTTCCTCGTCTGGTGATGCGTTGGGTTCCGTTTTCCACCGATCTGCTCCCCCCGTCGGACTATCACAAGGCCGCGAGTGACCCGGTGTGCAGTCCTTTGTTTATCCAGGCGGACGACGCTGCCCGATACACCCATGAATCAGAGGCAAGCAGACGTGACCAGACCTTTGGATTCATTCTGCGCTCAGGGGATGGCTCGTTCATTGCCACTCTGCCAATCGAGGTACAACGCTCGTCGCTGGCACTGGATCGGGTATTTGTACAAGGACGGTTGCTCGCAGGATTTTCTCTGGAGGCCGTTTATATTCGTGCAGCCTATCCACCCATAGGCGCGCGGGATGATGACATCAGGCATTTCTTTATTTCACCGAACGATATGTACCACGCACGCGTGCAGGCCTTTACCCACCAGGGTTACAAAAGCATTTACATATCCTGTACCGACGGCGCGCTATTGAAACTGACGCTTGATGCTTTTGAGCCTGGGGTGTTTTACGACAGACACGGACAGATCGAACTACGGCCCAACATGTTTGCATCGGCGGATCAGGCTGCGCAGGATGAGCGTGACATCGCCAAGGGGACTTTCATTTTTTCCGATTACGTTCGACGCATGTCCCGAGCCGGTAAGCTGGAAGTCATTGAAACCAGTGCGCACTGGTCGCGTCATGGTTCGGTGGGCGATGACTGGCGGCCACGGATGGTCGATGTGTCTGTCGATGAGAGATGGCGAGCCAACCCTGCGCCGGCACTGGGGCCTGTTTTTCAGCATGCCGACGATGCTGCCCTCCATGCGTGCGAACGTATGGACGACGAACCTGACACCGAAAACGGATACGAAGGCGCAATCCTTGCGAAGGCCGGGGCCGATCGGCATGTCCCGCTGGAGCCTGTTGCTTATTCCGCCTATGAACAAAGTCCGCTGGTGCGAATATTTCGTACCGCCAGGGACGCCGACACCAGTTGGACTCATCCGGTACCGAGTTTTCCTGATGGCTACAAGCTTGTGGCGGCTCATCAGTTTCATTTGTCGGCCAACACGACGCTTGTGCCTGACCCTGATGCGGTACACGCGAATTTCGCCTCGCCGGATCAGGTTCATGCGCATACCCATGAACTGAAAAACAAGGGTTTTGCGATACGGGATTACTACTATTCGACCCCCGACGGAGCACTGCTCAAATACACGCCGGTCTATTCGGATGCCGAGCGGCATCTGCTGTTGACGAAGCCGGTGGTGTTTGAAAAGGGTCGATGGGTCAGCAAGCTGAGTCCCGGCCAGTTCATTTCAAAGCTGGTGGAACTGGGCGAGTTCAGGGTGCTGGTGCCCGGACATTACTGGAAGCAGACGGGAGGTATGGGAACCGGTTGGAAAACCTTACGCCAACAGCCAATGAACCCGGGAGTTGTCCGGCCCAGAGACGAACTCTGATGCTCTGCACCCGTTGACGCGGTGAATGCGTCGCCGCGCGCTTGCATAGTCAGCGGCGGCGCATCAGAGCGATGAAGAACAGTCCGCCGAGGGCCGCGGTGGCAACACCGATGGGCAGGTCTTCGGGGGCGATCAGTGTGCGGGCGGCGACATCCACCCAGACGAGGAAAACGCTGCCGAGCAACAGGCACACCGGCAGCAGACGCCGATGCTCGGCACCGATCATGCGCCGGGCAATGTGCGGCACCATCAGCCCGACAAAACCGATGGAGCCACTGATCGACACCAGCACTCCGGTCATCAGCGAAGCGATCACGAACACCCGCAGGCGCACCGCCCGGGCATTCAGGCCGAGGGTGACGGCGGTCTGCTCGCCGGCCATCAAGGCGTTCAGCGGGCGGGCCATGCCGATCAGCAGAATCAGTCCGAGCAACACACTGAGCGCCGGCACCGCCAACAACTCCCAGCGCGCCAGACCGAGGCCGCCGAGCATCCAGAACATCACCGCTGAACTGGCGCGGTGATCGCCCATGAACAACAGCAGGTTGGCGATCGCCATCATCACGAACGAAACGGCCACGCCGCACAGCAGCAGGCGATCACTGTCCAGCCGACCCTGCCGGTTGGCGATGCCCAGCACCAGAAACATGCTCGACAACGCGCCGATGAACGCCGCAATCGGCAAGGTCAGCAGGCCGACGATTTCGCCGACGTGCAGCACCACGATCACCGCGCCGAGGGTGGCGCCGGAGGTGACGCCGAGCAGGTGCGGATCGGCCAGCGGATTGCGCGTCACCGCTTGCAGTACCGCGCCGATCAGCGCCAGCCCGGCACCGACCAATGCACCGAGCAACATGCGCGGCACACGAATCAGCCAGACGATGTGTTCCTGGCCGGCGCTCCAGTCCGGTACGCCGAGGCCGAACAGTTTGTGCAGCAGAATCCGCCACACCACGTCCACCGGCACCCGCGCCGGGCCGAAACCCAGCGACACCACGCACGACACCAGCAGCACGGCACCGAGGGCGATCAGCAGCAGCGCATAGCGACGATCGATCATTCGCCGTGGAAACCTTTGGCCAGGGTTTCCACCGCCAGCACGTTGTCGATCCCCGGCGTGGCCTGCACGTAGGGGATGACGATGAAGCGCTGGTTCTTGATCGCGTCCACCGATTGCAGCGCCTTGTTCTTCAGCAGGAATTCAATCTTCTGCTCGGCGGTGATTTCGCTGTAGTCGACGATCACGATCACCTGTGGATTACGCTCGACCACGGTTTCCCAGTTGACCCGGGTCCAGCTCGCTTCGACGTCATCGAGAACGTTGCGCCCGCCGGCGGCGTCGATCAGCGCTTGCGGCATGCCGAGGCGGCCGGAGGTCATGGCGCGGTCTTCGCCGCTGTCGTACAGGAACACCCGTGGTTTCTCGGCGGGCAGGTCTTTGCGAACGGCGGCGACCTGACTTTGCATGTCGGCGATCAGCGCGTTGGCGCGATCCTGCACGTCGAAAATCTTTCCGAGGTTGCGCAGGTCGTTGTAAGTGTCGTCCAGCGTGGCGGCCGGGCGCTTCATCACGAAGGCGCAGGACTCGGTCAGTTCATACACATTGATGCCCAGCGGTTGCAGGGTCTGCGGCGTGAGATCGCCGCCGACGCGCATGCCGTAATCCCAGCCGGCGAAGAAGAAATCGACGTTGGCGTTGAGCAACGTTTCCACCGACGGGTACTTGGCCGCCAGCTCCGGCAAACCGTCGAGCAGGCTCTGCATTTCAGGCGTCACCGACTTCCAGCCACTGACGCCGCTGTAGCCGGCCATCTTCGACTTGAGGCCGAGGGCTAGCATCATCTGGGTCATGTTGATGTCGTGGCTGACCGCGTGTTTCGGTGCCTCCTTGAAGGTCACTTCGCGGTTGCAGCTCTGGATGGTCAGCGGGTACTGGGTGGCTTCGGCGAAGGCGTGGGTGGTGCCCAGCAGCAGAGCGAGGCAAAGCAGGGAGCGCACAGTCATGGTCGGGTTATCCAGGTGATTCGCGGGTAGCCGTGGAGGGGGTGTGGATCGATCAATGCTTCGACGCCGAACACGTCGCGCAGCAATTCAACAGTGAGGACTTCTTGCGGCGTGCCGCTGGCTACGATGCGACCGTGGTTGATCACATACAAACGGTCGCAGAACGCGGCGGCGAGGTTCAGGTCATGGATGCTCGCCAGCGTGCCGATCTGCAAACGTTTGACCAGTTGCAGCAGCTCCAGCTGATAGCGCGGATCGAGGTGGTTGGTCGGCTCGTCGAGGATCAGCAGTTGCGGTTGCTGGGTCAGGGCCCGGGCGAGAATCACCCGCTGTTTTTCACCGCCGGACAGCGTGGCGAATGCGTGGTCTTCGAAGCCATCGAGGCCCACGGATTTGAGGGCCTGAGTGGCGAGCTGGCGGTCTTCCAGCGTGTCGCCATCGAACAGGCCTTTGTGCGGCGTGCGGCCCATGGCGACCACCTCTTCGACGGTCAGGCCGAAGGCGTCGGGGAACTCCTGCAAGACCACGGCGATGCGTTGCGCGCACCAGCGTGAGGATTGTTTCCACACGTTGTGGTGGTCGAGTCTGACCTCACCGTGCTCCGGCTGACTGAAACGGTAGGCGCAGCGCAACAGGCTGGTCTTGCCGCTGCCGTTGGGCCCGATCAGCCCGACGAACTCACCGGCGGCCACTTGCAGCGAGGCGTCACGCAGCTGGAACTGGTGATGACAGTGGCCGTGGCCCAAAGGTGTCCAGGCGAGATCGGTGAGGGACAGTGAGGTCATTTCGTTCCTGTTCTAGAAGGTGTAGTCAGCCGTGACAAAGAACGAACGAGGCTCACCCAGAATCCACTGCTGGCCCTCATTGTATTGGCTTTGCGCGTACGTCCGGTCAAACAGATTGTTCACCTGCAATCCCAGCGTGGTGTTGCGCAGGGCTTTCCACGACAGCGTTGCATCGACCACGGTGTAGCTCGGCAGCTCGTTGCGGTTGGCCATGTCGGCGTAGCGTGCATCGACGTAGCGCACACCGGCACCGGCTTTCAGGTCATCGGTCAGCGCCTTGCTCAGCCACAGATTGGCAGTGCGGCGTGGCACGTCCACCGGGCGATTGCCGTTGCGCGACACGGGCACGCCGTCGACCACTTCTTCAAAATCGTCGTACTTGGCTTTGACGATGGCGGCGTTGGCTTGCAGTTGCCAGGCGTGCGGCAGTTGCAGATCGAGGCTGGCTTCCAGGCCGTTCGACGATTGCTGGCCGACCTGCTGCTTGAGCGTCGGGTTGCCCGGATCGTCGGTCAGCAGTTTCTTCTTCACGATGCGATACGCCGCCAGCGTGAACTCGCCACGCTGATCCCAGAACAGCTGCTTCAGGCCGATCTCGGTTTGCCGCGCGGTGGAGAGATCATATTGCTGCTGGCTCGGGCTCAGGGAAATCAAACCGCCGATGCCATCGGTGCTGGTGGCAACCTGGCCGTAGAACGAGGTGTCTTGCGTCAACGCGAACACCAGGCCGGCCTTCCAGTTGTTGCCGGTCAGGGTCTTGTCGCTCTGGCTGCCATCGACCAGGTTGTTGCGATCCACATGTACGTAGTCGCGGCGTACACCGGTCACCAGCGACCAGCGCTCGCTCAATTGCGTGCGGTTTTCGGCGAACAGCGACATCTGTCTGGTGGTGCTGTCGAACTGATCGCGATACGGATCGGCGCTCTCGAAATAACCGGTTTGCGGGTGATACCGATCCAGCGGCTGGCCGTTCGGCAATACGTCGTTGAACGGCGAGTTGCTGTCGAGCTGGAAGCGAATACGGTTGTAGTCGACGCCGGTCACGGTCTGGCTGTCGAGGCCGAACAGCGAGTGCTTGAAGGTGAAGGTCTGGCGGTCGCCGAGCTGTTCCTGTTTATGGCCGATACCGAAGTAACCGCTGCGGCTGAGTTGCTGACGGTCAGCGTCGAAGTTGTAGTTCTCTGCGTTCTGCCAGCGGCGTTGGGCCTTGAGGTAATACAGCTCGTTGCTGGCGCTGACCGCCTCGTTGATCTGCCAATCCGAGGTCAGGCGCGTCCATTGATCGTTGTAGTGCTGCTTGTCGTCGCGCACGTTGTAGTTCTTGTTGCGCAGGCTGTCTTTCAACTGGCCGTTGATCAGTGGCGTGCCGAAGTAGTTTTGCGGGCGCTGATCGCCGTAATCGTGGGCGAGGGTGAAGGTCAGGTCGTCGGTCGCCTGCCAGCGCAGGGCGGCGCTGATGAAGTCGCTGGACGAGTCGCCGCGATCGACCCAGCCGTTGCCGCGCAGGCGGTTGAGGTTGAGGCGATAGCTCAGGGTGTCGGTCAGCGAGCCGCCGCTGTCGAACGCCTGTTGCTGGCGGTCGAGCGAGCCGTAGCCGACCCGCACATGGTTTTCGATTTCGCCTTCGAACGGCTTCTTCGGAATCACGTTGACCACCGCGCCCGTTGCACCTTCGCCGTACAGCACCGAGGCCGGGCCGCGCAGCACATCGACGCGCTCCACCGACCAGGTGTCGACCGGGAACGTCACCGTGCCCATGCCGGTGTACATGCGGTTGCCGTCATACAACTGCATCACCGAACTCTGCCCGGTAAAACCCCGGGCCTGCAACGAAGTGCCGCCATCGCCTGGCGTGCCGGTGCGGCTGATGCCGGTGCTGCGCGACACCGCGTCCTGCACGCTGCGATCGCCACGGGCGCGGACCTGTTCACCGCTCAGGCTTTCGACACTGGCCGGGGTTTCCATCGCACTGAGGTTCAGGCGCGAGCCGGCGCTGGTCGGCGTGGTCAGGCTGACGGTCTGGTCGTCATTGGCCGGGGCGGTGATGGTGCCGGTGGGCAGCGTCAGCGGGGCGTTGTCGGCGTGGGCGCTGTTGTTCAGGGCGAACAGACAGAGGCTGGACAAGAGGTACTTGTTCATCGGGGCGGTGAATCACTTCTTCAAAAGAAAAGCCCGCCGGCTCATGACAATGCATGGCCGCGGGCAGAGCAGCAAATTTGCGTTATACAGTAACACTAAAAAATGCCGGAGTTTAAGCCCCGGCAGTTTAAAGATCTGTCTAAACCGCGCATCTCGCCTGTTTCATGATGAAGTTGAGGCAGATTCAGTTTGCCGGCCCAGACGCGACAACAGCAGCCGATCCAGCAACCACACCACTACCAGCGAAGCCCCTACCAGCGGAAACACCACCGCCAGCACCAGCATGATCGCCACCCCGGTTTTCCATTTCGGCAGATCGTGGCGCAGCGGCGGCACGCCGAATTTGCCCTGGGGCCGACGCTTCCACCAGATCACCACACCGCTGACGGCGCTGAGCAGAATCATCAGGCAGATCAGCAACACGATGATCTGGTTGAAGGTGCCGAACATCTTGCCTTCGTGGAGCATCACGCCGATCTCGGTAGCCCGGGCAACAGCGCCATATTGCTCGAAGCGCACATCGGCGAGGACTTTGCCGCTGTACTGATCGATGTGCAGGGTCGCGTCGTTGCGTGGGTCGTCGGCGAACACGGCGATGGTGAACACGCCGGTGGCGGTGGTCGGCATTGTGATGCTGTAGCCCGGCTCGACCTTGCGCTCGATCGCGATGTTCTGCACGTCCTGCAGGCGGATGGTCGGCGCGGCGGGGCCGTGTTGCATGCCGCCGTGGGCCATGTGTTCGGCGTGGTCGCCGGACATCGGCATCGGCGTATTTTCCATTGCCCACGGTACGGTCTGGCGCGCGGCGTTGTTGAGGCTGCCGGCCTCGACGTCGGAGGTCGGCACGTTGTCCCACATTGCGGCCGGGAACACGTTCCACACCTGGGCGTATTGCTTGCCCCAGAAGCCGGTCCAGGTCATGCCGCTGAGCAGCATCACCAACAGCAAGGCCGCGCCCCAGAATCCGGTCACGGCATGCAGGTCACGCCACAGCACGCGGCCGCGCCTGCTCAAACGTGGCCACAGAATCCCGGCTGCCTGACCTCGCGGCCACCACAGGAAAACCCCGGACACCACCAGCACCACGCCCCAGCCGGCGGCCATTTCGATCAGTCGGTCACCGACGGTGCCGATCATCAGTTCGCCATGGATCGCCCGGGCGATGGCTTGCAGGTTCTGCCTGGCATCCTGCTCGCCGAGGATGTCGCCGTGGTACGGATCGACGAATACGTTCAGCTCATGGCCTGCATTGGCCACGACAAACTGCGCGCTGCGCTCGGCATTCGCCGGTGGCAGGTACTGAGTGACCTGGCCCTGTGGATAAGCGCTTTTGACCTTTTGCAGCAAGTCGTCGGCCGGTACCGTGTGATGCCCGGCGGGGACGTTCAGCAGGCTGCTGTACATCAGCGAATCGAGCTGCGGCTTGAACAGGTAAATGATGCCGGTCAGGGCCAGCATCACCATGAATGGCGCGACGAACAATCCGGCATAAAAATGCCAACGCCAGGCCAGGTTGTAGAAATTCGGTTTGGGCTGTTTCATCACGTGTGCTCCGCTTGGCTTGGATCTTCTCGTTGTCTGTTGCCGCCCGCTCCCTGAAGGGAGCGAGCGCCCTTGAGGGTTAGAAACTCATGTCCACCTTGGTCCAGAGCGTGCGCCCCGGTTCATTGATCGCTTGCGGGTCGTTGGCCGGGTAGCCGAACCCGGCGTTGCCCGCCAGGTTCAGGTGTTCGGCGTAAGCCTTGCCGAACAGGTTGTCGACGCCGGTACTGACCTTCCAGTGTTTGTTGATCCGGTAGGCACCGTTGAGCGAGAACACGCCGAAGCCTGAACTCTTGTCGTAATCCTTGCCGACCACGTTGCCCTTGTTCTGGTCGATACGGTTTTGCGCGGCGACCACCCTCCACAGTGCGCCGGCGCTCCAGTTGTCTTCGCTGTAGGTCAGGCCGAAGCGCGCATCCAGCGGCGGCATCTGCGGCAGGGCCTTGCCGTCGCTGCTGTTCTTGCCCCAGGCGTAGGCCAGGGTCGCATCGGCTTTCCAGTTGTCGGTGAGTTTGTAAGCGGCACCGAGTTCACCGCCCATGATCCGCGCGTCGATGTTCTCGGCGCGGGAAGTGCTCATGCCCATCATCGTCGGGGTGTAGTCGAACAGGATGTAATCGCGCACCACGCCGATGTAGCCCGAGGCCCAGGCTTCGAGGTCGGCGTCCTTGTAGTTCACGCCGAAGTCGAGCTGAGTGGTCTTTTCCGGCTTGATCGAATCGAACGCATTGACCGAGCCGGCCGGGCCGGACTTGGGCGAAAACAGCTCCCAGTAATCCGGGAACCGCTGCGCGTGGCCGAGGCCAGCGTAGAGCGTGGTCGGGCTGTCGGCCAGGTCGTGCTCGAAACGGATGAAACCGCTCGGCAGGGTGTCGGCGCGGGTATCGCCAGCGGTCGGGTTCGGCCGGGACATCATTCCCGAGCCGGTGGTCTGGCGATAATCCCTGGCCGAGGCACGGTCGACCCGGGCGCCGGTAATCAGTCGGTCGCGATCGTCGGCGTACCAGGTCATTTCGCTGAACACGCCGTAGTTATGGAAGTCGGCGTCCTTGGTGAACGGCTGATCCTTGTAGGTATCGATGCCCATGCCGCTGCGCTGCCGGTGTTCATTGGTTTGCGCGTCGAGGCCGGTGATCAGCTGGATATCGGCCCAGCGCCAGGTCGCCTTGATCCGCGCGCCGAGGGTACGGCGGTCGACGTTGGACGCCATCGGTCCCGCCATCATCCCGGTGCCGGACGGCGTGCGCAGGGTGTAGTTGTCCATCACGTGGTCGGCGTAGTTGTAGTAGACCTGCGCTTCGAGCTTCTCCAGCACGTCGCTGATGTTGGATTTCTCAAAACGCAGACCGAGGCTTTCGCGCAGGAATTGCGAGCCGTCCATGCCGCGCCCGGCGTAGCGTGCTTCGCCGTCGCCCTTGCCGGCGGTGAGTTCGATCAGGGTGTCGGCGTCCGGGGTCCAGCCCACCGCCACGTCGCCGTTCCACTTGTCATAGCGCGAGGCAACGCTGTCGTTGTTGCCGTCGCGGTAGTCGTCGGAATGCGCGGTGTTGCCGATCACCCGCACATAGCCGAGCGAGCCGCCGGCCGCTGCATCGACGACTTTGTCGAAGCGTCCGTGGGAGCCGGCCAGCACGCTGGCGTTCACGCGGGTGCCGAGCTCGCCGAAGCTTTCCGGTTCACGGTCGAACAGGATCGTGCCGGCCGACGCGCCCGGTCCGTAGAGCACGGTTTGCGGGCCTTTGATCACGGTGAGTTTGTCGTAGGTCTCGGGCGAGATGTACGAGGTCGGCGCGTCCATCCGGCCGGGGCAGGCGCCGAGCATCATGCTGCCGTTGGTGAGGATGTTCAGGCGCGAACCGAACATGCCGCGCAGCACCGGATCACCGTTGGTGCCGCCGTTGCGCACCAGGGCGAAGCCGGGAATGGTCTTCAGGTAGTCGCCGCCGTCGCTGGCCGGCACCGGTTGGCGCGGGTCTTTCGGGTTGGTGACGATGGTCAGCGGCGAGCTCGGGGCGATGGCGGTGATCACCGTCGGACTCAGTTCGTCAGCATGGCCGGCGTGTTCGTCGGCGTGGACCAGCGGGGACAGCAGGACGCCGCAAAGGACGGCGGTAGCGTGCCTGAAACGAACGCGGGATTCGTTCAGGGCAAAGGACGCCGGGGCAGAACCCGGGCGTGGCACAGCAGAAAACCTGGACATGACAATTTCCATCAAACAGTCGTAAACGACACGGCCGGCAGCCTGAAGCTGTCTTCTCAACCGTGTGCAATCAGCGGTGGGGGTTTACGCTGCGACGGGCGGGGCGCGGGTGCGGGCGCCGGGGAAGAAGGTCTGCCGGGCATGGCCCAGACGCGGGGAGGGTGGGGTGAAGGTGTTGACCAGTGGAATACTGAAGGTGGCGAAGCTGCCGCCGCCGGTCAGCGCCGGGCAGTTGAACAGCAGGCTGCAATAACCGCATTTTTCCCATAGCACATGGTGCGAGGATTGCGGCGGACAGTGTTCGGCGGTGGGTTGCGCGGTGTGCCCGGAGTGATCCATCCCCGCCATGTCCATCGACATGTCCATGTTCATCGGCATGGAGGTCGAGGCGTGCTGATCCATCGGCATCGACTGGGAAATCAGCGGGCCGATGAAAATCATCAACATGGCGAACAGGGCGATCCAGCTGCCGCGGGTCAGGTGTTCAGTCTGACGGCGTTGCAGGGAGGTCCTGGCGCTCAGGGGGCGCATGGACGGAGTCTGCCGGAACGGTTACTGGGCGTGCGCGTGGGCTTGCGTGGCTTCCGGTGGCTTCTTCTGCACGGCGACTTCGACGGTCACGTCACCGGCCTTTTCAAAGTGCATTGTCAGGGGAAAGCGTTTGCCGTCGGTCAGCAGACTGCGGTCGGTCGGATTCATCAGCATCACGTGATAGGCCATCGGCGCGAAGGTCACGTTTCCACCGGCCGGAATGGCCACGTTCGACACCTGTTGCATCTTCATCAGATCACCCTGCATCACGTGCTCGTGCAGTTCGGCCGTCGGGGCGATTGGGGAGTCGACGCTGAGCAGGCGGTCAGCTGTCTTGCCGGCGTTGTGAATGATGAAATACGCGGCAACGGTCGGCGCGTTCGGCGGCAGTTCCTGCGACCACGGGTGGGCGATTTCCAGCTCGCCGGCCTTGTATTCGTGGGCATGGGCGAAGCACGCCGGCAGCAACAGCGCAGCGATGACGATGAGTTTGTTCAACATGGCAGTTCTCCAGAACGATTTGAAACGCAGGTCAAATGCGGGAACAAATCAGACCAGAGGAGAGGCGCGGGGATTGAGGCTCGGCCATTGTTGGCGCGGTGTCGGAGTTTGCAGCAAGGCGGGGGCCACGCTGCGATTGCTTTCGTATTGAGCGAAATACAGCTGCGGCGAATGCCCCGGCAACGCCACCACCGGCGCCGATCCGGAACAGCACCAGCAATGCTGCATGGTCGAATGATTGTCACCACTCTGCGGCGCTTTCTGATCGAGGCTGCCGATGTCGATCGCCACCATCTTCGTCCCGCTGCCGGTGCAGAAACTGCTCCACAGCAACTGCTCGGCCGGCGTTTGCGCCGCCTGCGCCATCGCTCCCGTCAACGGCATGGCGAGCATGTTGAACAGCACTGCAAAGCAGGCGATCCAGGCAAATGCGAGCCGGTGTCGGTTCATGGGACAGATCCGTAGGGTGGGCGATCAGGCGCAGCTATTTAGCCTGATCAGGGCCGATAAGTAAAAAAGCGTCGTGCGGTTTGGTGTCGCAGCGATCTTTCAAGAGAGTGTAGCGGCTCGAATTTGCATTGCATGGGACTTGCATCAACAACTGAAGCTATCGCGAGAGGAAAAGCTCCGTCCCGATCAAGGTTTTTCAAGAGCCGAGATGACGTCATCAACCGTCGCAAACTCCCGATTAACCTCCACCAACACCGGCCGCTTCAACACCATTACCGGCACCCCAAGCTCCCGCGCCACGTCCAGTTTCGGCTCGGTGGCGGTGCTGCCGCTGTTCTTGCTGATCAGCACGTCGATCTGCCGCCGCTCGAACAACGCCCGTTCATCCTCCAGCAGAAACGGTCCACGGGCGCCGATGACTTCGCAGCGTTCGTTGCCGGGGTAGACGTCGAGGGCGCGCAGGGTCCAGAACTGGTGCACAGGGATTTCGTCGAGGTGTTGCAGCGGTTCGCGGCCAAGGGTGAACAGGGGGCGGCGGAAGGGTTCGAGGGCGGTGATCAGTTCGGCCCAGTCGGCTACTTCGCGCCAGTCATCGCCCGGTTGCGGTTGCCACGCGGGGCGGCGCAGGGCCCAGCAGGGGATGCCGGTAAGTTGCGCGGCGGTGGTTGCGTTCCGGCTGATTTGCGCGGCGTAGGGATGGGTCGCGTCGAGTAAAAGTGTGATGCCTTCGTCGCGAATGAACTGCGCCAGACCTTCGGCGCCACCGTAGCCGCCGACGCGCACCTGACACGTCAGATCGGTCGGCACCCGGCCGACGCCGGCCAGGCTGTAAATGTGTTCCGGTCCCAACGTGCGCGCGATGGCCAGCGCTTCAGTCACGCCGCCGAGCAACAAGATTCGCTTCATTCAAAGGCTCCCGCATGGCCAACGATGCCGCCCTGACGATCAATCGCAAACACCTCGACCTGCACCCGCGCCGGCACCACGCTACGGGCGAATTCCAAAGCATGGCGGCAGACTTCATCGCCCAGCGCAACGCCCGCCGCACTGGCCATCGCCAATGCCTGCTGACTGGTGTTCGCCCCGCGAATGGCTTGCTGCAAATCGTCGTCGGCACCAATCGCCGCCGCCCATTCGGCCAGTTGCGGCAAGTCGATGCTCGAATGGCGCGAGTGCAGGTCCATGTGCCCGGCCGCCAGTTTGCTGATCTTGCCGAAGCCGCCGCACAGGCTGAGTTTATCCACAGGCACTTTGCGCAGGTGCTTGAGCACGGCGCCGACGAAGTCGCCCATTTCGATCAGGGCGATTTCCGGCAGGTTGTAGACCTGGCGCATGGTGTCTTCACTGGCGTTGCCGGTGCAGGCGGCGATGTGCAGGTAACCGTTGGTTTTCGCCACGTCGATGCCTTGATGGATCGAGGCAATGTACGCCGCACAGGAAAACGGCCGGACGATGCCGCTGGTGCCGAGGATCGACAGGCCGCCGAGAATGCCCAGACGCGGGTTCATGGTTTTCAGCGCCAGGGCTTCGCCGCCCTCGACATTGACCGTCACCTCGAAGCCGCCGCGATAGCCGGTTTCTTCGGCCAGCAAAGTCAGGTGATCGCTGATCATCTTGCGCGGCACCGGGTTGATCGCCGGTTCGCCGACGCCCAGCACCAGCCCCGGCCGAGTGACGGTGCCGACGCCTTTGCCGGCAATGAAGCGGATTCCCGGCTCGGCCATCAGCCGCACTCGCGAATAAAGCAGGGCGCCGTGAGTCACGTCCGGATCATCGCCCGCATCCTTGATGGTTCCGGCTTCGGCGCCGTCTTCGGTCAGCCGGCAGAACTCCAGACGCATCTGCACCTGCTTGCCCTTGGGCAACACGATCTGCACGGCATCCGCCACCACGCCGCCGAGCAGCAGGCGGGCAGCGGCGAGGCTGGTGGCCGTGGCACAGCTGCCGGTAGTCAGGCCGCTGCGCAGGGGCGCGGGTTGTTCAGCGGTTTCGTCACGCATCGAGGGGTTTGACCAGATCGAGCAGGGTGATCGGCAAGGCCTGGCGCCAGGTGTCGAACTCGCCCAGCGGTTGCGCCTGGGCGATGTGGATGCGGGTCAGTTCGCCGCCGTGGCGTTCGCGCCAGCTCATCAAGGTCATTTCACTTTGCAGGGTCACGGCGTTGGCCACCAGTCGGCCTCCGGGTTTGAGGTGTTCCCAGCAGGTGTCGAGCACCCCTTCGCGGGTCACGCCGCCGCCGATGAAAATCGCATCCGGTCGTTCCAGCCCGGCGAGCGCCTGCGGGGCGCTGCCGCGAATCAGTTGCAGGCCAGGAACGCCCAACGCATCGCGGTTGTGTTCAATCAATTGCTGGCGACCGTCGTCAGCCTCGATGGCCAGTGCGCGGCAGCTCGGGTGAGCGCGCATCCACTCGATGCCGATCGAAC
Organism: Pseudomonas sp. GW456-12-1-14-TSB6; assembly: GCF_059424205.1. Classification (NCBI taxonomy): domain Bacteria; kingdom Pseudomonadati; phylum Pseudomonadota; class Gammaproteobacteria; order Pseudomonadales; family Pseudomonadaceae; genus Pseudomonas; species Pseudomonas sp. GW456-12-1-14-TSB6. Next base: position 36,264 of record NZ_JBWKZE010000024.1, on the reverse strand, counting down.
CGCTGCCGGCGCCGACGTCCCACAGCAGTTCGCCCGGGGTCGGGGCGAGACGGGCGAGGGTGATGGCGCGCACGTCGCGCTTGGTCAGTTGGCCGTCGTGCTCGAAGGCCGAGTCCGGCAGGCCGGCGAGACGCGACAGGCGTGGTGTCTGCGGATCGGCCAGGCACTCGATGGCGATCACGTTGAGGTCGGCAATGAGCGGATCGTTCCAGTCGTTGGCGGTGCTGTCGATCCGGCGTTCGGCGCTGCCGCCCAGATGCTCCAGGACGCTCAGGCGACTGGCGCCGAATCCGCGTTCACGCAGCAACGTGGCAACCGCCGCCGGGCTCTGGCCGTCATTGCTCAGCAGCAACAGGCGCACGCCGCTGAACAGTTGCGCATTGAGGGCCGCAAGAGGGCGAGCCACCAGCGATAACACGCTGACGTCCTGCAACGGCCAGCCTAGTCGGGCGGCCGCCAGCGAGCACGAAGACGGCGCCGGCAAAATCAGCATTTCGGCCCCCGGCACCTGCCGCGCCAGACTTGCGCCAACGCCGTAGAACATCGGATCACCGCTGGCCAGCACGCACACGGCTTCACCGCGACGCTCAAGAACCGGGGCCAGGGAGAACGGGCTCGGCCACAACTGGCGCTCGCCACGGATGCACACCGGCAACAGCTCCAGTTGACGCTGACCGCCGATGATCCGCGAAGCGCCCATCAAGGCGCGCCGGGCATTCTTGCCCAGGCCCTTGAAGCCGTCTTCACCGATTCCTACTACTGTCAGCCAGGGTGACATCTGTAGCCCTCAAAAAAGTGTCCGCAAACGCGCCGTTCCGACGGGCAGACTTTTCATGCCGTCGGACAAAGCAGGCATAATACCGCGCCTTCGCCCGCGAAGCGCCTTTCCCACAGAGCTGCCAGCCCTTGAACGAACGTCCGATGTCCAACGCCATACGCCCCTCGGCCTGCCCGGGGTTGCTGCGTATCGTCCAGGCGCTGGATGGCGGTATCTGCCGGATCAAGCTCGATGGCGGTTCGATCACCGCCGATCAGGCCGATGCGGTGGCCAATGCCGCCGAGGGGTTTGCCGGCGGGGCGATCGAGGCGACCAATCGGGGCAATCTGCAGATACGCGGGATTGGCGAGCAGTCCGCCGCGCTGATCGACAGCCTGCTGGCCGCCGGTCTCGGGCCGCGAACCGCAGCGGGCGACGATGTGCGCAACCTGATGCTCAGCCCCGCCGCCGGCATTGACCGACAGATGCGCTTCGATACCCGTCCATTGGCCGGGCAGATCCTCGAGACCCTGCAAAGCCATCCGCGCTTCCATGAGTTGAGCCCCAAGTTCGCCGTGCAACTGGATGGCGGTGAAGCGCTGGCGATGCTCGAACATCCCCATGACCTGTGGTTGTCGGCATTCGAAGATCGCGGCGACACGCTGCTGGCGTTCGGCCTGGCGGGTTGTCCGACGGATCGACCGCTGGCGGCTGTGGCGCTTGCGCACGGACATGCGCTGGTGGTCGCGGTGCTGGAGTTGTTCCTCGAACTGGCCCGTCCGGAGCAGACGCGAATGCGCCATCTACTGGATGAATGCCCGGCGCCGGTGTTCCTGGAAAAGCTCGGTCAGCGGATCAATCTGAAGTCAGCCGCTGATTGGCAGCGCGAAGCCGGACCGGAAGGTTTGCACCTCGGCATCCATCCTCAGCCATCGGCTGGTCAGGTCTATGTCGGTGCCGCACCGGCGCTCGGCCGCCTTGATCCGGACATGCTGCGTGGTGCCGCGCAACTGGCCAGAACCTTCGGTGATGGCACCCTGCGTTTCACCCCTTGGCAGAGTCTGTTGTTGCCCGATGTGCGGGAAGCCGATGCGGTTCAAGTGCTCGACGAATTGAGCAAGCTGAACCTGCTGACCCATGTCGAAGATCCCTTGGCGCAACTGATCGCCTGCACCGGCTCCAAAGGCTGCGGCAAAGGCCTGGCCGACACCAAACACGATGCCCGCCGGCTGGCTACGCTGTTGCCACATGCCGTGGATGTGCACCTGTCCGGCTGCCCTCGCTCTTGCGCCGCCGCGCATCGGGCTGTGGTGACTTTGCTGGCAGTCGGCCCCGGTCATTACGACCTCTATTTTCGCGATGCAGCGCTGCCCGGTTTCGGCGCGCTGCACGCTCACAACCTTACTATCGAAGCGGCCGCGACCCTGCTCGCCGCCCGCTCACGGAGCCCCCTTGATGCTTGATTACATCCGCGACGGTCAGGAGATCTATCGCAACTCCTTCGCGATCATTCGCAGCGAGGCCAACCTGGCTCGCATCCCGGCCGACCTGGAAAAACTCGCCGTGCGGGTGATCCACGCCTGCGGCATGGTCGAGGCCATCGACGGGCTGCAATTCTCCGAAGGCGCCGGCAAGGCCGGGCGCGATGCGCTGGCCGCCGGTGCGCCGATCCTGTGCGATGCGCGGATGGTTTCCGAGGGCGTGACCCGTGCGCGCCTGCCGGCCAACAACCAAGTGATCTGCACCCTGCGCGATGACAGCGTGCCGGAGCTGGCGCGTGAGTTGGGCAACACCCGCTCCGCTGCCGCGCTGGAACTGTGGCGTCCGCATCTGGAAGGCAGCGTGGTGGTGATCGGCAACGCGCCGACAGCGCTGTTCTATCTGCTGGAAATGCTCGACGCCGGCGCCCCGAAACCGGCGCTGATCCTCGGCTTCCCGGTGGGCTTCGTCGGCGCCGCCGAATCCAAGGCCGAACTGGCCGCCAACAGCCGTGGCGTGCCGTTCGTGATCATGCAGGGCCGCCTCGGCGGCAGCGCCATGGCCGCCGCTGCGGTCAATGCTCTCGCCACGGAGATCGAATGATGCAGGCTCAAGGACGTTTGATTGGCCTGGGCGTCGGCCCCGGTGATCCGGAACTGATTACCGTCAAGGCCCTGCGCCTGCTGCGCGAATCGCCGGTAGTGGCGTACTTCGTGGCCAAGGGCAAGAAGGGCAACGCCTTCGGCATCATCGAAGCGCACCTGCAGGACGCGCAGAACCTGCTGCCGCTGGTGTACCCGGTGACCACCGAAGTGCTGCCGGCGCCGCTGTCCTACGAGCAAGTGATCAGCGATTTCTACGATGACGCGGCAGAGGAAGTGGCGGCGCATCTGGATGCCGGCCGCGACGTGGCAGTGATCTGCGAAGGTGACCCGTTCTTCTACGGCTCCTACATGTACCTGCACGATCGCCTCGCCAGCCGTTACGAAGCCGAAGTGGTGCCGGGCGTTTGTTCGATGCTTGGTGGCGCTTCGGTGCTGGGCGCGCCGCTGGTGTATCGCAATCAGAGCCTGTCGGTGCTGTCCGGTGTGCTGCCTCACGATGAACTCAAGCGCCGTCTGGCCGATGCCGACGCTGCGGTGATCATGAAGCTGGGGCGCAACTTTCCAAAAGTGCGCGACGTGTTGGCAGAGCTGGGCCTGGCCGAGCGTGCGCTGTACGTCGAGCGGGCGACCATGGTCAATCAGAAAATCGTGCCACTGGATGAGGTCGAGCCGATGTCGTCGCCGTACTTCTCGCTGATCATTGTGCCCGGCGAACGGTGGCAAGGCTGATGACTCATTCCACACCGGCCATCGTCATTCTCGGCCAGGGCGCGCTGGCCACGGCCCGTCGCCTTCAGCAGGTCTATCCGGGCGCAAAGATTCACGGGCTCAATGGGCGCGTCGAAGGCGCCGACCTGACTTACAGCGAGTTCGGCGCAACCCTGCGCGAGCTGTATCAACAGGACACGCCGATCATTGCCCTGTGCGCGGCAGGCATTGTCATCCGCACGCTGGCGCCGCTGTTGCTGGAGAAAGGCGCCGAACCACCGGTGCTCGCCGTGGCGGAAGACGGCAGCGCCGTGGTGCCGCTGCTCGGTGGCCTGGGCGGGGTGAATGTCATGGCCCGCGAGATTGCGGCTGCACTTGAAGTGGCAGCGGCGATCACCACCAGCGGCGAGTTGCGTTTCGGCACTTGCCTGCTCAATCCTCCCGGCGGTTATGCCCTTGGCGATCTGGAGCAGGGCAAACGCTTCGTGTCCGATCTGCTCGCCGGCCACAGCGTGCGCATCGACGGTGCCGCGCCGTGGCTTGAGCAGGCGCAACTGCCGGAAGATCCACAGGCGCAGCGCTCGATTCATGTGGGCAGCGATGCCCGCGCGGCGAGCGCCAGTGAGTTGCTGATTTATCCACGCAGTGTGGCGGTGGCGGTCGCTGCCGATGTGGCCGGTCTGCCGGATGCGATTCGCGATGCGTTGCAGCAGGCCGGTGTAGCGATTCAATCGCTGGCCTGTCTGGTGGCGGCTGATACTCAGATGGCCAGTCCGGCGTTGCGTGAAGCCGCGCTTGAACTGGCTGTGCCGTTGCGCTTTGTGGCGCCGGTGAGTGACATCGGTGAGCTGGTTCGCGATGCAGTCCCCGACGCTCGAATCATCACAACATCCCGCGACATTGCCATCGCCGTGGCCGAACAGCCGCTGGATGTTTCGCAGGTCGGCCGTCCACGCGGACGTCTGGCCGTCATCGGCCTCGGCCCGGGCGCGGCAGAGCTGATGGTGCCGGCGGTGAAAGCCGAACTGGCCCGCGCCACCGATGTTCTGGGTTATGAAACCTACGTGCGCATGGCCGGCCCGTTCCGCGACGATCAGGTGCAGCATTGCACCGACAACCGCGAAGAAATGCAGCGTGCCCGTCACGCCTTCAGGCTGGCCGCTCAGGGTCGTTCGGTGATTGTGGTTTCGTCCGGCGATCCGGGCGTGTTCGCCATGGCGGCGGCGGTGCTCGAAGCGTTGCACGAGTCGACGGATCCGGCGTGGCACAGCGTCGATCTGGAAATCCTGCCGGGTGTATCCGCTTCACTTGCTACCGCTGCTCAGGCCGGTGCACCCCTGGGCCACGACTTCTGCGTGATGTCGCTGTCGGACAACCTCAAACCGTGGTCGATCATCGAAAAACGTCTGGATCTGGCCGCCGAAGCGGATCTGGCATTGGCGTTCTACAACCCGATCTCCCGTGCCCGTCCGTGGCAGTTGGGGCGCGCGCTGGAAATTGTCGCGCACCACCGTGTGCCGCAAACACCGGTGGTGCTGGGCCGTGATATTGGTCGTCCGGGGCAGACGCTGCGGGTGACGACCCTTGGCGCATTGACACCGGAGCAGGTGGACATGCGTACGATGGTGCTGATTGGTTCGTCCACCACCTGCACCTTCCCTCGCGCCGAGGGCGGAGAGTGGGTGTATACGCCGCGTTGGTATGGTGAGAAGCCGGTCAGTTGATCACGGTGTGGTTGCCAGTTGTTGCAGCCGCTTATAGATATAAATAACAGGGCCTCGAATAAAAGTTCGCGGCCCTGTCTGTTTTTGTCTGGGTTGCAGGTGTTCGTACTTGATGATTGTTAAATTTTCTCTATGGGTGTTGTTGGATATTTCTGTAGAAATTCTTTGAATGGCTTCCTGTTTGTTTGTGAGATTTTTTTGTACTAGTTTTCCGTTCTGAAGTTGTGAGGATTGATTTTTATTTGCCATGAGCTGGATGTTTCTGGCGAGGTTTTTCTGTGTTCGATGGTTTTTTTTGTGCAGGTCATTGAATATTTCAAGGAAGGTTGTTTATGCAAGATTCGAAAGTTAAAGCTGCAAGTGTTGGATATTTGGATTTTGTCAATTTGTTCAAGTTGAGTGATCTTGAACAAGCACTGCTGCCGTACAAAAACACCCGGCAATATGATGTTGCCATTCGTTATTATTTTGCCTGCAGCGCTTTGCTTGAATCATCGCGGCTGCGAAATCCGCTGGCGCTGTTCAAACAGGCTCTGGAGGATCTGGAGGATCTGGAAAAGCACCGCGTGCGCCGCGAAACGGAGCAAGAGGAGGCAAACCATTCCGATTCGGATTCGCCCCTGACACTTTCACAAATAAAAGAAAAGCTTGCAAACTTTCAGTCTAATATTCTTTCCAGTGTCGAGAAAGTTAATGCACCGGCGACGCAAGTGCCGAAGATTTTGCACTTTGTGTGGTTGGGTGGAGGCATTGGCGAGATTCAACGCGATTACATTAATCTCTGGAAGCAAGTACTGGTCGGGCAGGGGTATAAAATCAATCTCTGGTATGACAGTGATGCAATGCTTGTCCATCAGACTACTCGCCTTATTGTCGAAGCCGCCAAAGTGCATGCAATGCAGCATGGTGGAGTTGACAGCACCACGGAAGAGAGGCTCGGAGAGGCATATGTAACTCGAGCCATTGTTCTGAAACAGCAAATGTTTGCTCATGTCAATGAGGCCGTTGAAAGCGGTATGTCTGCCGACACTGCCAGGGTGCAATTGTTGAGCAAAGCGTATGGTCAGCAGGAAAAGGATCTGCAATCTCTTAAAGAGCGCAATTTGCAGAGCCTGCAGGCGGTGGCAGGTGGCGATTTGCAGTTGCGCGATTTGGCCGGCGCCTCGCAACCTATGCAATTGCAAGACATTTACGATCGGGAAATGCGCTTGCGCGGCAATCTGGCCGCCGGTTCCGATGTTGTGCGGCTAGAGGTACTGGAGCCAGAAGGCGGAATATATTCGGACGTCGACAATCTTCCGCCGTTGTTGAAGGTGTTGGGGGGGGTGGATATCAGCAAGCTCGGCACGAATGCCGAGCTTGGCATCACTCAACTGCTGTTGGATCACAACCCACACTGGATGCCCGGACGTCAGGCATTGCGCAGTCGTTACAAGAATTATGGCCACTACATCCCCGAGGAACATCGTGCAGCGCTGGAGTCTTTTGCCAAAAGCGCGCCGGATTTGAGTCAAGTCTTCCAGGCACCGAGCGACCTGTTGGCACGCCCCTACATGCTGCGTGCCGTGGCTGAAATGGGTTCAGTGACCAACGCTTATCTGATGGCTCATCCGGGTGCGCCGATGCTGCAGTCAGTGAAGGAGTGCCTGGGCTTTAACTATGCAGTGATCGACTCGGTAGACATGGCCGCAGCGGCCAAAGGTTCAGCACCAGGAGACACCGATGCCAACTACGAGCTGGCGATTGTCGAGATCGAGCGCCGACTCGGGCCTTTAAGCGCATTGCCTAACATGCAAGAGTCGGCAATGTATCGGTTGGCGGTCTCTATCGCCGAGTATCACAGCGACGGTATCCGTCCGAAAAAAGAGGTAACGATTTTCCTGACCGGTCCAGGGGCTATGCGCCGGGGTATGCAGGACTATGAGCGGGCTCATTTCACGCCCAGTGAGGCCGCCGCTTTACATAATGAGGTGGGCATCGAACCGGGAGGTGTGGTCACTCGTTCGAGCGAGGAGGAACAGGATCACTCCTGGAAAGACAACGAAAGCGATCTCGATCAGTGGGTAAAAAATGAAAAACAACGTTGGCATGACGGCCAATACAAAACCCGCTATGCAGGCGACATCGACGAGTTGCTGAAACACACGACCCTCGAATTCGAGCTGGGCTGGCCAGTTATCGAGGGGCGTCATGTGCTCAATACCGACTTGTTGCAACGCATGGCCGAGCGCCTTGGACAGTCTTTTTCCAAGGCGATGATGAGCTGCCAGGACGGCAAGGTTGTGTTCGCCGACAGGCTGCCGCTCAACTTCGAGCATCGTCAGGCCATCCGCAATCAGGACATTCGCCTCCGGCCCCCCGCATCCTTGAGCACTCAGTCTACTCAGGGGCTCGCGCTGGATGAACTGTTGATCGGTCTTGGCAAGGGGACCTGGCAGCTTGCGCACCTCAGTCCGTTGCAGCGTTTGACGATAGGCGCTTTGCTGGGAGCCGAATCGCTGGATGATCAAAGTTTTTCTGCACTGAACGGTGCAATGGACAATTTGACCAACAGCCTGAGTGAGCGTGGGACGTCCGGGCGCTATGCGGCGATCGAACAGCAACTCTATCGGCGCCTGGCGCCAGCCTTTGTAACGGCCATGGCGAGTGTCGACGATGGCTTTTCGTTGCTTTCGGTCAATGCGCTGAGTCTGAAGAAGGACGCGTTGGCCAAGGCTGTGACGCTGGCCGACTGGGGGCGTCAGGTGGCACAGATCCAACGGCTGGCCATTCAGGAACATCGCGAACAGGTCCAGTTGAAGGTGGAGCAGGTGCTCGATCAGTTCGACGCTGGCACCGTAAAACTGGTGCCTCAGGATTTGTTGATGCACGGGCCGGGTGACAGGGCTGCGGGGCGCTGTTTTCCACTGGCATTGGCGATGAGTGCTGCCCTCACCCAGGGCGAGGGCTCGACCCGACAATTGCGCGAGCGGTTTTACCTGGCGGTGCTGCAGCCGGAGCACTCAGATTCGAGGGCCTTTCTGGGGGCGCTGGAGGAATTGCGTGGGGTGAAAGTCGCAGAGGTGGGCACGGCGCTCGGGCGGGTCGATATGGACAGGGTGGTCGCTACCCTCGAGGAGTCCGCCGGTACCCGAACCCTGATGCTCAACTCGGACAACCACTCGATGCTGGTGGCGCGGAGTTTCAACGGTGTGGCACACATTTACCACTTCTACGATCCGAACTTCGGCCTGTTCGAATTTGACAACCAGGTGACCTTCAAAACGGCCCTGAATCGGTTTTTCAGGCTTGCAGGCATAGCCCGTCATTACGCGCTGTACGGGAAACCAGACCGACCGTTGTTCGATCTGTTCGATGTGCAGGGTGAGAAAGTTGCCGATGTGGACCTGTCGAATGGCACCAAGGTGAATCAGTTGTTCAAGGAGGAGCCGTTACCGGACACGCCATTCAGATCCATCCGCCAGCGGCTGAACAGTGCTCACGGCCAATCTCTGGTGGAAAATCCGCGCCTGGGCAAAGCTTTGCTGTCTGCGGACAATGACTGGTGGGCCGAGCAGATTGCCGACGTCACTTCACGCTTGCAGGAGGGCCATGACTCGGTGTCGCCTCTGGTGCCGTTGTTCGACTCGCTGGAAGTGACGTCAGAGGGCAGCTATCGGGTGAGTATGATTGATCCGAAAAGTGGCGAGGTGGTCGCCACGGTCCTCAGCCAGGATGATCGCCTGCTGCGGATCAGGAACTATCTGACGGAACTGTTCTCGGCGCTCGGTGGCAAACGTAGGGTGAACATCGGGGCAGACGCCACCGAGGCTGCGGCAGTGCATACGCTGAATGCCGGTTTTGCGGTGCAGGCGTTGATGAGTGCATTGCGCGGGCGCGAAGGCGCAGACCGCACAATGACCACTGCTGTGCAGTGGCACGCCTACGTCAATTACGCGCAACTGGTGCATGGCAACGCAGTTGATGTGGCAGGTCTGATCAGCCTGGTGCAAGCCGCGTTGCGCGATGAAAAACTGATCGCCCGCACCAGTGCAAAGGTGGTCGGCGAAGCTCTCGAGCCATTGAGCGGCAGCACCTTCGGTACCGTGGCCGGACATGTGGCCAACGAGGGTATCGGTGCCGTGCTGGGCCTGGCCAATGTCGGATTCGATATTTATCAGGTGGCGACGGCCCGCAACGATGTCGAAACGGTTACCTATTCTACTCAGTTGGCCTTTGACGCCAGCAGCCTGGCCCTGACCGGTGCGGGACTGGGTGCCGCACTTGCCGGAGCAGGAACGGCGGCAGCGGTGCTGGGGGGCGCGGGGGTGATCCTGGGTGGCCTGGCGGTGGGCGTGGCGGCGCTGGCGCAGAACTTCGCAACGATCGCCGAAGAAGCGAAAGCGGTCGGACTGTTTTTTGCGGAGCTTGAGGACGCTCATCACGGGGCTGGATATCGCTACAGCGGCGAGCAAGGTGCCTGGTTGCCACGACCGTCTCTGATTTTCAATGCAGTGGATCTGGGCACCGGAAAGCTCTCGCTCGACAGCACCCGCCTGTATCCATTGCGCGATCATTTCGGCGTGCCGGAATTCGAGGTCGACTACTCACGAGCCATTCATCTGAGCAATGAACTGGGCTACCCGACCGAAATGAAGTTCGCACCACCGGCCGGGCAAGCCATTGTCCTGCCGTGTACGCCAATGACCTGCTACCGATACGAGTATCAGATCCTGCCATTTGCATCGCAGCGCCACGACAAGGGCTTTGATATTGCCCGGCGTCTGGAAAAGAAAAAAGCGGACGGTCAGTGGCTCTTTCTTTTTTCGTTCTATTCGTTTCCCAGCCACTACATCGTCCATCGGATGTATCCCGATTACCGGCCGACCCAGATCAGCGTCACACTCGACGCCCAGGCGCGAAAGTTGATCGTGCCGGTGATTCCGAAAACCTGGCATGAGCAGATCAGCTACCGGATTCAGGGTGGAGGAAACACATGCACACTGGTGCTCAACCCTGGTGTCAACGTCGAGCTGACGTCATTGGGTAATCAGAAGGACCGCTGGATCATTGCCGCACCGTGGGCCGTCGAGAAGGATATTGTGTTCGGCAGCGACGGGCAGTTCAGTATCAAGGGTTGCCAGTTCAAGGTCACGGCGGTCAACACGCCGGAAATATCCCTGATGATCGAAAATGGCCGAATCTTCAGAATCGCAGGCACCAAACAGCTTGAGTTGCAATTGCTCGAGGAGCAGGCGCCCAAAGGGCTGGACGACCAGATCCTGCAGGATCATCTGCATGCGCTGGCGCGGGCTCATCGACTGGCGTTGCGCTATACACCGATCCACGACTACCTGATTCCATTCGAGAACATCGAAGCACCCCGTTATACCAATGCCTGGTACGACGCCGCGGAGGATCGGATTCTGTATATCCGCAACGATGAGTTCTTCAGCGAAGACAAACAGTTGTCGCTGGTGACTGGCGACACGGTGTTCTTCCATGATCCGAATGAATACGACATTTGCCAGGTCGATGCCGACACAGGGCTGCTCAGCCACCGCTATCGCTTGATGTTCCGGTTCGAGGGTCTCAGCACGATTCGCAGTGTGGAGGCCGATGAACAGGGGGTTGTCCATGTGGTGCAGGAGTATGCCCGTCAGGACGGCACAATCGAGCGCCTGAACTATCTGATCCACAAGGGTGAACTGTGGCTGAGCTCGATCACCCGTGAACTCGAGCCGACTTTCGAGGCCTTGCTCGATGACCGTAAGGTTTTGACTGACTGGGCGCCGTTGCTCGGTGATTGGGTGGAACACAAACCGGTTCTGACTGACAGAGGGTATGCCACGGTTGACTGGCAGCTCGCGTCTTACGTTTCGATTTGCTGGAAGATTGAAGAGAACGCCCGGGACATGGCTTGGGTTCGCACCCGCGACAATCTGATCATACGCCCGGTACCGCGCCGTCACCGTGACCGCGGATGGCCGGACTCGATCCAGAATCTGAAGGAATTGATGTTGCTGCCGCTGGCCGATGACAGCGATGTATTTGTCATCTACGACCGCCGATTCCAGAAGTTGTGTCGGGTTCAGTTGACCATGACGCAGGGACAGGGCCAATGGTCGCACGATTGGGTGCAGCCCGAGCGCCTGAAGCAGGTGACGGCTGAGCACAACGGTTATCAGGCACGGACCGAGGACGGATTGTCGTTCGAAATCGGCACTGACGGTAACGTGCGTTTTGCGGGTCTGGCCGAGCCATGGCTCAAGGGGCGCAGGCATTGGTGGCTGGCGCTCGAAGCCGTAGCCCGGCAGCACGCTGTCGAGCAATTCTCGATTGTCGGGGTTGCCAACGCTACCGGCGATGCGCGGTTGCATGCCTGGTACGTGGATAACCGGGTGTTGTTGTGTGACGCGCCACAGACGCAGATTCGGTTGCTCGGTATGACGCCGGACAATCAGTCGGCATGGTTGTTCGAACCCGAGGGGGGCGAGATCTGGCGCCAGACCTTTATCGATACGCAGCAACTTGAGCAGGCGTTCGCAGAGGGGACGCAATTGTTGCACGCCCGGATGCTGCCCAGGCCGGAGCGCCAATGGACGGCGTGGCGATTTACCGACGTGCGGATTGTCGGTGCTGGCCTTTTGGGCACAACGCAGGAAGGGGTGGTGCTGCAACTGCAGTACCTGGAGCCACCATTGATCAGCGGAGTACAGCACGATTGGCTGGCAGCCCATGGCGAGCATTTGATCAGCGACCTGCAGGCCTTGCTGGAAACCGAAGACCACCGCCCGTTCATTTCGCTCGCGACCCAGGATGCCAGTTTGCAGTGGTATATCGCTGACAGTGCGCGGGTGATCCGGATCCCTGCCGTGGATCTCCCGGTGGATTTCGAGCTGCTGGGCGCCCGACGGCATACCGATCTGGTGTTGCATGAGCCGCTGGAGCGAGTCGTTCAGGGCTATCCGAGCATGCGCCAGATCAAACCACTGGATTATGTCGAGCGCACGGGCGACGTGCTGGTACTCGAAGGGCAGGTGGATGCGTACGATCCTCTGCCGCTGATTCCGGACGACGTGCGTACGCTCGTCCTGCGGGTGGGGCGTGGCTCGATGAAATGGGTACTGGCCGAGGCGCTCATGCGCAAACTCGACTCATTGGTGGTTGACTGTCGTTATCCGCTGGGTGTCCGCCCGCAGGTCATGAGCCGCTTGATCCTGACGCTGGACGATCCACAGAGGCTGGAGGTGGCGATAGTCGAGGATCATCTGATTGTGATCGACCCGGACAGTGGACATTGCGTGTTGGTACGCCATGCGGATGCGCAGGATCTGGCTTTGCGTGGTGATGCCGTGCTGGAGGTCACAGGCCTGCGTCCGTGCCAGGTGTCGACACTGGTGCGCTGGCTCAAGGCGCGCAAGGATGGAGGCGATAGTGTGACGCTGAAAGGCTTGATCGATCAGGCAAGCAAGAAAACCGTCGAGCCTGTCGGTTGATGGATTGGGAGCACTGACGAAAAAAGACCGCCGACGTTACCGTCGGCGGTCTTTTCGTTTCAGGGTTCAAGGCACCAGATAGCCTTTGACCCCGGTAAAAATGATCTGCGCTGCCAGTGCGCACACGAACAGCCCCATCAGGCGGCTGACGATCTGCAAACCCTGATCGCCGAGAATGCGTTCGATGCGGTTTGACAGGTACAACACCACGCCAACCGTGAAGCTGGCGAGGGCGATGCTCATGATCGCGAACAGCTTGTCGTCCCAGTGTGGCTGGCTGACGCCCATCACCAATAGCGCACCGATGGTGCCGGGGCCGACGGTCAGCGGAATGGTCAGCGGAACGATCGTCACGTCCTGCTGCACGTTGTCGGTCTGCACGGCCGACTTGCCCTGCGCCATGCCCAGCGCCGAAATGAACAGCACACTGCCGGCACCGATTCGGAAGGCATCCACCGTGATGCCGAACACATCGAAAATCACCCGCCCGAACAGATACAGCAACACGCTCGAGACCAGCGTGGCAACCGCCACTTTCCAGGCCAGGCGGCGTTGTTCCTTGCGCGAATAACCGCGGGTCAGGCTGATGAAGCAGGACAACACGAAGAACGGGCTGTAGAGCACCAGCATCTTCAGGTAAACACTGAATAACACGTGGAGCATGGCGCGGGCTCGCTGGCGGGGAAAGTCGGGGGAGTCTAACAGGCGCTATCGTGTCTGTCGGCTCACGACGGTTGCGTCGTCGCTCGGTTCTGCTGATCACGCTGGGCCACCCAGTGCTCGATCAGCTCACGCAGTTGCGACAGCTCCACCGGTTTGGCCATGTGCCCGTCCATCCCGGCCTGGCGCGCGCGCTCCTTGTGTTCGGCGAGGATGTGCGCGGTCAGCGCCACGATCGGCGTGCGGATGCGCTGATTGCCGACTTCCCAGGCCCGCAGTTGCTGGGTGGCGGAGAAGCCGTCGAGGATCGGCATTTCGCAGTCCATCAACACGAGGTCGTAGCGCTGGGCTTTCATCGCCTGCAAGGCTTCTTCGCCATTGCTGGCGGTATCCGGTTGCAGATTGAGTTTGCCGAGCATGCCGCGGATGACCTTGGTGGAAATCGTGTTGTCTTCGGCCACCAGAATGCGGAAGTCGCTCGGCACCTTGACCGGCGCTGCGGGGCTGGCCGGCTGCGGCTGGAACACCACCTGGCCACGGTTGCGCTGGTTGAGCTCGTCGGCGAGCGTGGTCTTGAGCGTGTAGCCGGCCACCGGTTTGGCGAGGATGCGCTTGATCCCCGAATTGCGCGCAATGATCTTGCTTGGCGCATTGCTGATGCCGGTGAGCATGATCAGCAGGATGTCGTGGTTCAGGCTCGGGTCTTCCTTGATCTTGGCGGCCAGTTGCATGCCGGTCATGCCGGGCATGTTCTGGTCCAGCAGAACCACGTCGAAATAGTCGCGCAGGTGCGCCTTGGTGCGCAGCAGGGCCAGCGCTTCCTTGCCCGACGGCACGGCGCTGACGTTCAGGCCCCAGGCGCTGCATTGCTGCACCAGCACCTTGCGGCAGGTGTCGTTGTCGTCGACCACCAGCACGCGTGCGCCTTGCAGCGGGCTGTCGAGGTCCGAGGTCGGGTGCTCCAGGCGATCCGGGTCCAGCGGCAGGGTCAGCCACAACGTACTGCCCTGGCTGGCGCCGCTCTTGATGCCGAACTCGCCCTGCATCAGACGGATCAATTGGCGGGCGATCACCAGCCCGAGGTTGCCGCCCAGACGGTTGGCCGACAGGAAATGCTTGCTGTGCAACTCGGCGTGCATCAGCGCGTCGCGCTCTTCCTGATCCATCGGCTGGCCGCTGTCCTGCACGGCAATGCGCAGGCGTGGGCCGGCGCTGCGTTCGTCGAGGGCGACCACCACCAGCACTTCGCCTTCCTCGGTTTTCTTCAGGGCGTTTTCCAGCAGGCTCAGCAGTGTCTGGCGCAGGCGCGTCGGATCACCACTGATGACCCGTGGCACTTGCGGCTGGATGAAACTGATCAGCTCGACGTTCTGCTGTTCGGCCTTGGCGCGGTAGATGCTCAGGCAATCGTCGATCAGCGCGTTGAGGTCGAACTGCACATCGTCCAGTTCGATCTGCCCGGACTCGAGCCGCGAGATGTCGAGGATCTCGTTGATCAGGGTCAGCAGTTCGTTGCCGGCGCTGTGGATGGTCTGCACGTAGTCGCGTTGCTTGACCGACAGCGGCGTGCCGAGCAGCAGTTCGGTCATGCCCAGTACGCCGTTCATCGGCGTGCGGATTTCGTGGCTGATCTTGGCCAGGAATTCGGCCTTGGCATTGATCTCGGCGTTGCTCGCGGCGAGGTCACGGCTGATGCTGAAACGGCTTTCGGTGATGCTGCGCTGACGTTCGCCGAGGGCGATGCTCATCAGCAGGCCACTGATGCAGATGAAACCCATCAGGGTCATGATCAGGCCTTGCGGCGCCACCAGGGTCAGCCCCAGCAAGGCCGGGAGGATGATCAGCGTGCCGATGTTGAACACCACCATCGCCGCGACGAACAGCCGGGCAGGGCGGTAGCCTTTCTGCCAGTGATAGGAACCCACCAGCAACATGCTCAGGCCGGCCAGGGCGACGAGTGCATAGGTAATGATGTTCAGCGGCAGGGTGTTGACGAACAACAGCAACAGGCTGCAGATCACGATGAACAGAATGTCGCCGATCAGCAGCTTGTTCAGCGGATGCGGGCCGAGCGGGGCGAAAAAGCGGTAGGCGAACATCAGGCCGGCCGGTGCGGTCAGCAGCAGGGCCAGGTAGGCGCCGGGGGTCTGGATCGCGTGCCAGTTCGGCAGCCACGGACCGGCGAGGTTGAGCAGCAGCAACAGGCTCAGGCCCAGCAGCACTTCACAGATGGCCAGCCACAGGCTGCTGCGCGAGCGGGTGTAGGCGTAGCGGATCAGGTTGTGCAGGATCAGCATTGCAAGGCAGCCGAACAGCAGGCCGTAGATCAGCGTCTGGTTGTGATTGGCCGCGGCCATCACTGCCGATTGCAGGGTGATGTACGGGCGCAACTGGTGATCGGAGACCAGTCGCAGGTAGACGTCGAGGGGTTTGTCGCTTTGCGGCAGCGGCAGCATGAAATCGCTGCTGGGCAGCGGTCGTTCCACCTGGGGCTGGGTGGTGCCGGTGTCGCGCTGCTCGATCAGGCGATCGCCGTCGAGGACATACAGATTGAGGTGCGACAGGTCGGGGGCGAAGATCCGCAGCACTTGTTCGTGCTTGCCGGGCGCCAGCCTGAAGCGCAGCCACAAGGCGCCATCGGGTTCGGCCGCGGTGAGGCGGTCAAGCTCGATAGGGCTGAATTGATTGGTGTAGCGGGCGGAGCGGATGTCGCTCAGCTGGAGGTTGCCCTGATCGTCAAGCAATACCGACCAGCCACTGCCTTGCGCGGCCTGGGCCGGGAGCATGCAGAGCAAGGTCAACAGCGTGACGGTGAAACCTATGGCAATCCTGAGCCAGCGCACGGCGAAATCCCTTCGTAGGTTGATGCCAGAATATAACGATGCGCAGCGTCGGAACAGTCCGGCAAGGGCGATGAGCCCCTGCCGGAAACACAGCGTAGCTTATTACTGAGACTCACCGCGTTCACGGGCAATGGCGCGGTAGCCAATGTCGGTGCGGTAGAAGCAGCCTTCCCAGTCGATGGCCTTGGCCAGTTTGTAGGCCTGCTCCTGGGCGGCGCCGACGCTGGCGCCCATGGCGGTGGCGCACAGCACCCGACCGCCGGCCGTCACGACGTTGCCGTCCTTGAGCGCAGTACCGGCGTGGAAGACCTTGCCTTCCAGTGCGGCGGCGGCGTCCAGACCGTTGATCGGCGCGCCCTTGGCGTAGTCGCCCGGGTAACCGCCGGCGGCCAGCACGATGCCGACGCTCGGACGTGGATCCCACTGCGCTTCAACCTTGTCCAGCGCCTGAGCCAGGGCGGCTTCGACCAACAATACCAGGCTCGATTGCAGACGCAGCATCACCGGTTGGGTTTCCGGGTCGCCGAAGCGGCAGTTGAACTCGATGACCTTCGGATTGCCGGCCTTGTCGATCATCAGACCGGCGTACAGGAAACCGGTGTAGACGTTGCCTTCGTCGGCCATGCCGCGCACGGTCGGCCAGATCACCTGGTCCATCACGCGCTGGTGCACGTCGGCGGTGACCACCGGTGCAGGGGAGTAAGCACCCATGCCGCCGGTGTTCGGACCGCTGTCGCCGTCGCCGACGCGTTTGTGGTCCTGGCTGGTGGCCATCGGCAGAACGTTCTTGCCGTCGACCATGACGATGAAGCTGGCTTCTTCGCCGTCGAGGAATTCTTCGATGACAACGCGTGAACCGGCGTCGCCAAAGGAATTGCCGGCGAGCATGTCGCGCACGGCGTCTTCGGCTTCGGCCAGGGTCATGGCAACAATCACGCCTTTACCGGCGGCCAGGCCGTCGGCCTTGATCACGATCGGTGCGCCTTTTTCACGCAGATAAGCCAGGGCCGGCTCGATCTCGGTGAAGTTCTGGTAGTCGGCGGTCGGGATCTTGTGGCGTGCCAGGAAATCCTTGGTGAAGGCTTTCGAGCCTTCCAGCTGCGCGGCGCCGGCGGTCGGACCGAAGCAGTTCAGGCCACGGGAGCGGAACAGGTCGACGACGCCGGCCACCAATGGCACTTCCGGACCGACGATAGTCAGGGAAACGTTTTTCTCGGCGAAGTCAGCGAGCTGCTCGAGGGCCAGCACATCGATGGCGACGTTCTCGCACTTGGCTTCAATCGCGGTGCCGGCGTTGCCCGGTGCGACGAAAACCTTCTGCACTCGCGGATCCTGAGCCACTTTCCAGGCCAGGGCGTGTTCGCGGCCACCGCTGCCAATGATCAAAACGTTCAAAGAGAGACTCCTTCGGAGAAAGCTGCAAGCTACAAGCTGCAAGCAAGAGCGAGTGTGTGACTCTCGATTACAGCTTATGGCTCTGAATTAATGAGGCTGCAACTGCAAGAAGGAGCGATACCTGACTGCTCTTTCTTGCAGCTTGCAGCTTGAGGCTTGTAGCTGCCGTGTATCAGTGACGGAAATGACGCATTCCCGTGAACACCATCGCGATGCCGGCCTCATCAGCAGCAGCAATCACTTCAGCATCACGCATCGAGCCACCCGGCTGGATCACTGCCGTGATACCGACCTTGGCCGCGTTGTCCAGACCGTCGCGGAACGGGAAGAATGCATCGGATGCCATTACCGAACCGGCCACTTGCAGACCAGCGTGCTCAGCCTTGATTGCGGCGATACGCGCCGAGTTCACGCGGCTCATCTGGCCGGCGCCGACACCGATGGTCTGACGGTTCTTGGCGTAGACGATGGCATTGGATTTGACGAATTTGGCCACTTTCCAGGCGAAGATCAGGTCGTGGACTTCCTGTTCGGTCGGGGCGCGTTTGGTCACCACTTTCAGGTCGTCGGCGCCGATCATGCCGATGTCGCGGCTCTGTACCAGCAGGCCGCCGTTGACGCGCTTGTAGTCCCAGGCCGGAACGCGATCGGCCGACCACTCGCCGCAGGCCAGCAGGCGTACGTTGGCTTTGGCAGCAACGATGGCGCGGGCTTCTTCGCTGACGCTTGGTGCGATGATCACTTCAACGAACTGACGCTCGACGATCGCCTTGGCGGTCTCGGCATCCAGTTCACGGTTGAAGGCGATGATGCCGCCGAACGCCGATTCGGTGTCAGTGGCGTAGGCCAGTTCGTAGGCCTGACGGATGCCGCCTTCGGCGTCCGGGCTCACGGCCACGCCGCACGGGTTGGCGTGCTTGACGATCACGCAGGCCGGTTTGACGAAGCTCTTCACGCATTCCAGCGCGGCGTCGGTGTCGGCCACGTTGTTGTACGACAGTTCCTTGCCTTGCAACTGGGTGGCGGTGGCGATGCCGACTTCGGCAGGCTTGGCTTCAACGTAGAACGCCGCGCTCTGGTGCGGGTTCTCGCCGTAACGCATTTCCTGAGCCTTGATGAACTGGCTGTTGAAGGTGCGCGGGAATTCGCTGCGACCTTCAGTGCTCAGGGTTTCGGCAGCCTGGTTCACGGTGCCCATGTAGTTGGCGATCATGCCGTCGTAGGCGGCGGTGTGTTCGAACGCCTTGAGCATCAGGTCGAAACGCTGAGCGTAGGTCAGGCCACCGGCCTTGAGGTTTTCCAGGACGGTGGCGTAGTCGCTGGCATTCACCACGATGGCCACGTCTTTGTGGTTTTTCGCCGCCGAACGGACCATGGTCGGGCCGCCGATGTCGATGTTCTCGATGGCGGTCGGCAGGTCGCAGCCCGGCTTGCTGATGGTGGCTTCGAACGGGTACAGGTTGACCGCCACCAGATCGATCGGCTTGATGCCGTGCTCGTTCATGATCGCGTCGTCGATACCGCGACGACCGAGGATCCCGCCGTGGATTTTCGGGTGCAGGGTTTTCACCCGACCGTCCATCATCTCTGCGAAACCGGTGTAATCCGCGACTTCCACTGCGGCCACGCCGTTGTCCTGCAGCAGTTTGAAGGTCCCGCCGGTGGAAAGGATTTCCACGCCCAGGGCTTCCAGCTCCCTGGCGAATTCGAGGATCCCGGTCTTGTCGGAAACACTGATCAAGGCGCGGCGGATCGGCAGGCGGGTAGTCTGGTCGGTCATCTCAATTTCCATCAAAAGCAAGGGAAGTCAGCAAAAAAGGCGACCGGTTTTACGCGGGCGCCTTTCTGGTTTGATTGAATGCTTACAGCAGATCGTACTGCTTGAGTTTCTTGCGCAGCGTGCCGCGGTTCAGTCCGAGCAGCTCGCTGGCCTTGGTCTGGTTGCCCTTGACGTAGTTCATCACGCTTTCGAGCAGGGGAGCCTCGACTTCGGAGAGCACCAGGTTGTACACGTCCGTGACGGACGCGCCCTCAAGGTGGGCGAAATAATTGTGCAGCGCCTTCTCGACACTCCCGCGAAGGGTCTGGCCTTCTTCGCTCGGGGTATTGAGGTGCTGTTTCAAATTCACGTTGTCGCTCACGGGTGTTGTTCCACTCACTAAAGTCTCGGTCATCATCGTCATGCGGCCACCCCTTCTCCGTCCCCTGTCAGGCTCTTGTAACGTTCGGCGAAGAACTCCCGAACGTTGGCGCATTGTGTTTCCGTACCATCCAAACGATTGAAGTGGGCGCGAAATTCCCTGGCGCCCGGCAAGGTTGCGAGATACCAGCCCACATGCTTGCGGGCAATTCGCACACCCATCACGTCCCCATAGAAGGCGTGAAGGGCGGCCAGATGCTCAAGCAGAATGCGTTCCACCTCGATCAGCTCCGGCGCCGGCAGTTTTTCGCCGGTACGCAGGAAGTGTTCGATCTCGCGAAAAATCCATGGCCGCCCCTGGGCAGCCCGGCCGATCAACAGGCCATCGGCACCGGTCGCGTCGAGCACGTAGCGGGCCTTTTCCGGCGATACGATGTCGCCGTTGGCAAAGACCGGAATCGACACCGCCTGCTTGATCGCGGCAATGGTGTCGTACTCGGCTTCGCCGGTGTACAGGTCGGCGCGGGTGCGGCCATGCACCGCCAGCGCCGTGATCCCGGCCTGTTCGGCGATCTTCGCCACGGTCAGGCCGTTCTTGTTGTCGCGATCCCATCCGGTGCGGATCTTCAGGGTCACCGGCACATCAACCGCCGCCACGACGGCATGCAGGATCTCGGTAACCAGTGCCTCATCCTTCAACAGCGCGGAGCCGGCGGCCTTGTTGCAGACCTTCTTCGCCGGGCAACCCATGTTGATATCAATAATCTGTGCGCCCAGCTCGACGTTGGCCCGGGCCGCATCCGCCAGCATCTGCGCATCGCCACCGGCGATTTGCACCGAGCGTGGCTCGGGATCACCTTCGTGGATCATGCGCATGCGCGACTTGCGGGTGTTCCACAGGCTCATGTCACTGGTGACCATTTCCGAGACTACAAGCCCTGCGCCCAGACGCTTGCACAGCTGACGAAAGGGCTGGTCGGTGACACCCGCCATCGGGGCGAGGATCAAGCCGTTCTGCAATGTATATGGGCCGATGCGTACCGCCGACATAGGACTTCCCTGAAGTGGGGCCGGATCATGAGAGTTCGAAAAAGGGTTGGCATGATACCCGCTCTCGATGACTGGATAAAGGCTGAATTGAACAAAATCTGAACAGTTATTCTGTTATTACCGCCGGTTTGGTTGTGCGGTGTGCAGTCAGAAAATTGCCGTCAATCCGGGAGCGGTGAAGCGCTTCACTCGGGTGAGTGGAAACTCAGGCTGTAGTTCACCGCTTTCGGGCCTGGGTCAAGGATGTCCAGAGCGATATGGATCGGGGTCTGCGGCGGCATTTCCGCCATGCCTTCGAGGTCGCCGTTGAGGTATTCGCCGGGTTTGAAGCGACGACTGGCGATCAGGTGACCGTTGAGGTCAGCGAAGCGCAGCTCCAGCAGCGGAAACGGCTGCGAGAACGGCGCGCGGTTATAAATGATCGCGTCCACCACCAGCGCACCGCTGAATTCCGGGTGGCTGCGCACCACCAGGTTGCTGCTCTTGATCTTGGCGATATCGACCTTGGACGGCACCGTGCAGCCGACTTGCGGGCAGAGTTGCTGGAACCACGGCCGGTATTGATCCTGGCGCGCCAGTTCGTCGAAGTGATAGGCGATGTATTGTCCGCCCAGGCCGGCGGCGGCCAGCACGATGAGCAACAGCCAGAGCAGGCGACGGCCCCAGGGCGAGCGGCGTTTTTGCCAGTCCAGTTGCAGCGGATCATCGGTCAGATCCTGCAAGGCTTCGGCGCGAGCACTGGACTCGACACGTTCGCGTTTTTTGCGCGCAGGTTCGATCAGTGGCAGTTCGTCGTCGACGTCATCGCTGGCTGACAGACGTTCGCGGCGGGCATTCGGGTCGATCGGATCGTGCAAGCGCAGTTGCGGGATCGGCGGTTCGTCGTCGAGATCCACCGGCTCCAGCGACAGCGAGGGTTCGGTGCGTTCCGGTCGGACGGGTTCAGGCTCGACGGCGTCGGGTTCATCTTCGACTTCGGGGGAGCGCTCATCTGCCGGTTCGCTGAACAGGCTGTCCGGCCACGACGTATCTTCCGGTTCGTGGCTGTCGCGGCGGGCGCTCAGGGCGTCCTCGCGTGGGCGGCCAAGCTCGGTGGTCGGCTGGATTTCCCGTTGCTCGAGGCGGGCCAGCTCTTCGTCCAGATCCAGGCTGTCCAGATCCAGCTCGGCGGCGCTCCATTGCTTCTGGCTGATGGCGCGCGGTTCGGGCGTTTCGACGATGGCCGGTGCGTCGGCGGGCGCCGGCTCGCTGATCAACGGTGCCACCGGCGTGACTGCTTCCTTGCCTGCGTGTTGCTCCAGCAATTGCTTGGCGGCATTGAACACTTGCAGGCAGGAGCCGCAACGAACCACCCCGCGGGCCACGCTCAACTGAGCGTGGCTGACGCGGAAACTGGTTTGGCAATGCGGGCACTGGGTGACGAAGCTGTCGGTCATGCGGCGGTCCGGATTGAGCAGGCGGTCATTCTAGCGCCGACGGCCGGTGATGCGCACCCAGCCATCGCGATTGGCGATCGGGTCGAGATCGAAGTCCTGCGCGTAGGCGGCAGCGACTTCGTCACCTTGTTCGGCGAGGATCCCGGACAGTGCCAGGCGCCCGCCGGATTTGACCAGACCGGACAGTTGCGGCGCCAGGGAAACCAGCGGACCGGCCAGAATGTTGGCCACCAGTACGTCGGCTTTGACCTGCGGCAGGTCTTCCGGCAGGTACAGCGGGAACAGTTCGTCCGCGATGTTGTTGCGCCCGGCGTTGTCGCGGGAGGCTTCGAGTGCCTGCACGTCAATGTCGGTGCCGACCGCTTCTTTCGCGCCGAGCAGCAGGGCGGCAATCGCCAGAATCCCCGAGCCGCAGCCGAAATCCAGCACGTTGCAGTCTTTCAGGTCCTGGCCGTCCAGCCATTCCAGGCACAGGGCGGTGGTCGGGTGGGTACCGGTACCGAACGCCAGGCCCGGGTCCAGCAGCAGGTTGACCGCGTCCGGCTCCGGTGCGGCGTGCCAGCTCGGCACGATCCACAGGCGCTGGCCGAAGCGCATCGGCTGGAAACCATCCATCCAGCTGCGTTCCCAGTCCTGGTCTTCGATCACTTCGCTGTGATGCTCGGGCAGCGGGCTGCCGGTCAGCAGTTCCAGGTGGGCCAGTACCGGGGCGGCTTCGGTGCCGCCCTCGAACAGGGCCAGCAGGTGGGTGTGCGCCCACAGCGGGGTGGTATTGAGTTCCGGTTCGAAGATCGGCTGATCTTCGGCGTCCATGAAGGTCACCGAAACGGCGCCCACTTCAAGGAAAGCGTCTTCGTAGGTTTCGGCTTGTTCCGGGCTGATGGCGAGTCTTACTTGCAGCCAAG
The DNA here is from genome assembly GCF_059424205.1 of Pseudomonas sp. GW456-12-1-14-TSB6. Classification (NCBI taxonomy): domain Bacteria; kingdom Pseudomonadati; phylum Pseudomonadota; class Gammaproteobacteria; order Pseudomonadales; family Pseudomonadaceae; genus Pseudomonas; species Pseudomonas sp. GW456-12-1-14-TSB6. The sequence continues at coordinate 13,084 of NZ_JBWKZE010000024.1, read as the reverse complement.
GCATGGCGGGCACCTGTGAAAAAGATTGATTGCAGCCTAGCGGCCTGCGAGAAGCGCGCAAGTTTACGCGAGCGCGACGGTTTTGTGGGAGCGGGGAATGTGTGAGCAGATGAAACCTTCGGAAACAACAAAGCCGCCCGAAGGCGGCCTTGTCTGGTGCGGGCTGAAGCTTAGTGCTTCTCGCCAGCCAGCTTGTGCTCGAGGTAGTGAATGTTCACGCCCCCTTTGCAGAAGCCTTCGTCGCGGGTCAGATCACGGTGCAGCGGGATGTTGGTCTTGATCCCGTCGACCACGATTTCGTCCAGGGCATTGCGCATGCGGGCCATGGCTTCGTCGCGGGTCGCGCCGTAAGTGATCAGCTTGCCGATCAGCGAGTCGTAGTTCGGCGGAACGGCATAACCGCTGTACAGGTGCGAATCGACGCGAACGCCGTTGCCGCCTGGAGCGTGGAAATGCTTGACCGTACCCGGGCTCGGCATGAAGGTTTTCGGGTCTTCGGCGTTGATCCGGCATTCCAGCGAGTGACCGCGGATGACCACATCATCCTGGGTATACGACAGCTTGTTGCCAGCGGCGATGCTGAGCATCTCCTTGACGATGTCGATACCGGTGACCATTTCCGAAACCGGGTGCTCCACCTGAACACGGGTGTTCATTTCGATGAAGTAGAAACGGCCGTTCTCGTACAGGAACTCGAAGGTGCCGGCGCCACGGTAGCCGATGTCGATGCACGCCTTGACGCAGCGAGCGAGGACTTCCTTGCGGGCCTGCTCGTCGATGCCCGGTGCCGGCGCTTCTTCGAGGACCTTCTGGTGACGGCGCTGCAGCGAGCAGTCACGGTCGCCCAGGTGGATGGCGTTGCCCTGGCCGTCGGACAGAACCTGCACTTCGACGTGGCGCGGGTTGGTCAGGAATTTTTCCAGATAGACCATCGGGTTGCCGAACGCCGCGCCAGCTTCGGAGCGGGTCAGTTTCGCCGAGGCGATCAGGTCTTCTTCCTTGTGCACCACGCGCATGCCGCGACCACCACCGCCGCCGGCGGCCTTGATGATCACCGGATAGCCGACTTCACGACCGATGCGCAGCGCCGTTTCCTCGTCTTCCGGCAGCGGGCCGTCGGAACCTGGAACGGTTGGCACGCCCGCTTCGATCATCGCGTGCTTGGCCGATACCTTGTCGCCCATCAGGCGAATGGTTTCGGCTTTCGGACCGATGAAGGCGAAGCCGGAGTTCTCGACCTGCTCGGCAAAGTCGGCGTTTTCCGCGAGGAAACCGTAGCCTGGGTGAATGGCGGTAGCGCCAGTCACTTCAGCGGCCGCAATGATTGCCGGGATGTGCAGGTAGGAGTGCGCGGCAGAAGCCGGGCCGATGCAGACGGATTCGTCTGCCAGACCCAGGTGCATCAGCTCTTTGTCGGCCTTGGAGTAAACGGCGACGGTCTTGATGCCCATCTCTTTGCAGGCACGCAGAATCCGCAGGGCGATCTCACCGCGGTTAGCGATCAGAACTTTTTCCAACTTCGCAGTCATCAAAGGCTCTCCGCAGTTCAAACGATGGTGAACAGCGGTTGGTCGTACTCAACCGGCTGGCCGTCTTCGACGAGGATGGACTCGATCACACCGCTGGTTTCAGCTTCGATGTGGTTCATCATCTTCATGGCTTCGACGATGCACAGGGTGTCGCCTTTCTTCACGGTCTGGCCGACTTCAACGAAGGACGGCGAGGTTGGCGAAGATTTGCGATAGAAGGTGCCGACCATCGGCGAACGGGCAACGGTGCCGTTCAGCGCTGGAGCAGCAGCGGCAGCTGGAGCTGCGGCAGCAGCAACCGGAGCGGCAGCGGCGGCAGGTGCAGCGGCCGGAGCCTGCATCGGAGCCGGTGCGTAATACTGCTGCGCCGGGGTCTTGCTGTGACGGCTGATGCGTACGGACTCTTCGCCTTCCTTGATCTCGAGCTCGTCGATGCCGGACTCTTCCAGCAATTCGATCAGTTTCTTAACTTTACGGATATCCATGAATCATCAACTCCCAAGGGTCGGTCAGGGGCGTATAGCTTGGTGTTCAAGCTGCTCTAGTGCAGCCTCCAGGGCCAGTCGATAACCGCTGGCGCCAAGGCCGCAGATCACTCCTACCGCTACATCGGAGAAGTAAGAGTGATGGCGGAAAGGTTCGCGTTTGTGCACGTTGGACAAATGCACTTCGATGAATGGGATGCTCACTCCCAGCAGCGCGTCACGTAATGCGACACTTGTGTGTGTAAATGCTGCCGGGTTGATCAGAATGAAGTCCACGCCCTCGCCGCGTGCGGCGTGGATGCGATCGATCAATTCGTACTCGGCATTGCTTTGCAGATACAGCAGATGATGGCCGGCTTCACGGGCGCGGCGTTCCAGATCCTGATTGATCTGCGCCAGGGTGGTCGACCCGTAGGTCCCGGGTTCCCGGGTGCCGAGCAGGTTCAGGTTGGGGCCGTGCAGCACCAGTAGCGTTGCCATCTGCGTGTTCCTTGTTATGGGTGAGCCTTCGTCAGAACCCGGCGACTATGCCGCAAAGACTTTGTGACTGTCCAGTTCTCTGCAATAGCCAGCACGATGTCCGATGTTTGCGCAAAATATGTGACTGACTGATTAAATCCGGTCATTCACTTTAGCGACACGTTCGGCGAAGTCGCTGGCGTTGATCTCACCGATCACCCGCACATCGCGACGTTCCACCCCGTCCTGGCCGAAGAACATCAGCGCCGGTGGGCCGAACAGGCTGTAGCGGTCGAGCAGGGTGCGCTGCTCGGCATTGCTCGCGGTGATATCGAAGCGGATCAGCCGATAGCCCTTGAGCCGATCCACGACTGTCGCGTCATTGAGTACTTCGTGTTCGATGACTTTGCAGCTGATGCACCAGTCGGCGTACCAGTCGAGCAGCAGCGGGGTGCCGGCGGTTTTCGCTTCGAGCAGCACCCGATCCAGTTCCGCCGGGGTGCTGACGGTCTGCCACGAGCCGCTGTTTTGCGCGGTCGAGCCGCTGTCGGCAACGCGTGCCGGGGCTATTGGATTCAACGGGTCGGTCTGCCCGCTGAACGCGCCGTACCAACAGGCCAGCGCATAAAACAGCAGGAACAGGCCCAGCAACTGGCCGAGACGTTTGCGTGGTGGTTTGTAGACGAATTCCAGAGCGCCGAGGAACAGACCGACGCCGCCGGCCAGCAAGCCGATCAGCAGCAACGTGATCTGCCCCGGCAATACCCGGCTGAGCAAACCGATCGCCAGCCCGAGCAGCAACACGCCGATGCCGTTCTTCACGTACATCATCCACGGCCCGCTTTTCGGCAGCCACGCTGCGCCGCCGGTGGCCACCAACAGCAGCGGCGCGCCCATGCCCAGGCCGAGCATTAACAGCTTCAGGCCGCCGCCCAGCGCATCGCCGCTGGCGCTTATATAAAGCAGCGCGCCGGCCAGCGGTGCGGAAACGCACGGCGATACCAGCAGACTCGACACCACACCCAACACCGCCGCGCCCCACAACGAGCCGCCTTCAGTGCGCCCGGCAATCCGGTCGAGGCGGCTGCTGATGAAGTGCGGCAGTTTCAGCTCGAATACGCCGAACATCGCCAGCGCGAACACCGCAAAGAACATCGCAAACGGCACCAGCACCCACGCCGATTGCAGCCGTGCCTGCAAATTCAGTTGCGCGCCGAACAACCCCATCAAGGCTCCGAGCAGCGCGAAGCACGCCGCCATCGGCAGCACATAGGCCAGGGACAGATTGAAGCCACGCAAACCGCCGACCTGCCCGCGCAACACCACGCCGGACAGGATCGGCAGCATCGGTAATACACAAGGCGTGAAGGTCAGGCCCAGGCCCGCCAGGAAGAACAGCGCCAGATCACGCCAGTCCCAACCCGTCACGGGAGCCGACGCGTCATTTGCCGCTGCGTTGCCCTCGATGCTCAGGCGTTCGGTTTCCGGTGGATAGCACAAGCCCTTGTCGGCACAGCCCTGATAGGTGACGGCCAGCGTGAACGCTCGGGAATCATTGCGCGGCAGTTCTACATCGAGAATGCCGTGGTAGACCTCGACGTCGCCGAAATACTCGTCGTGTTTCTGTTCGCCTTGCGGCAGTTGTGCGGCGCCGAGTTTCACCTCTGCAGGCTCGGCACGAAACTGGAAGCGATGCCGGTAGAGGTAATAGCCTTCGGAGGCGACGAAGCGCAGTTTGACCGATTGCGGTGTGCTCTCGACCAGGCTCAGTTGAAAGGCTTCGCGCACCGGCAGGAAATCGGCGCTGTTGTTGACCGAGCCCAGCGTGGCGCTGGGTTTGCTGTCGAACAGACCGGCGGCGCCGGCCGGCAGGGCGAAGACGAAAAACAGCAGGCAGAGCAGGCGGCGCATGACAATCTCGCGAATCAAAGGTGCGGGAATGATAGCGGACTTGGCCCTGCGCTGTGTGTCACACGCGGAACGCCTGCACGGCGGTGTGCAGCTGGCCGCCCAGCAACAGCAGGTTCTCGCCTTGCTCGCGGCCCTGACCGATGCGTAGCAGATTGGCCCCGCCCAACTGATGGATCCGCTCGCTGTGATCACGGATCTCGCTGACCGCGCCGCTCTGTTGCGCGGTGATCTCGGCAATGCGGATCGCAGTGTCGGAGATGGTCTGGATCGCGCCGACAATCCTGTCCAGCGCACCATCCGCCGATTGCGCCTGATTGGCGGTGGCCTCGGCATGTTCTACCTGGGCGCGCATGCCCTCGACCGATTGTCTCGCTGCAGTTTGCAGGCCGGCGATCAGGGTCTGGATTTCGGCGGTGGCGCCGGCGGTGCGTTGCGCCAGCGAGCGCACTTCCTCGGCCACCACGGCAAACCCACGGCCCATTTCCCCGGCGCGGGCGGCTTCGATCGCCGCGTTGAGCGCCAGCAGGTTGGTCTGGTCGGCAATCGAGCGGATCACCGTCAGCACGCCGCCGATGGTCGCCGACTCTTCGGCCAGGTGTTCGATCATTTGCGCATTGCCCTGCACTTCGCCAACCAGCGCGTGCAGGCCGGTGAGGCTCTGGCCGATCACCTGTTGACCGTGTTCGACGGCCAGTCCGGCATGGCGGCTGGCATCGGCAGCCTGGCGCGCATCGCCGGCCACCTGCTGGATGGTCGCTTCCAGTTCGCCGAGGGAATCACGGATCAGCGCGGTATCGCCGGCCTGATGTTCGGCACCGCTGTGCAAGTCATTGCTCAGCTCGGCGAGGGTGCGGCTGCTGCCGGCCACTTGCTCGGCATTGCCGCGAATGGTCCCGACCAGATCCACCAGATAGGCGCGCAGGCGATTGAGCGAGGCTTCGATGTCGTGCAATTCGCGGTTGGTCTTGCCCAGATGAATGTCGCGACTAAAGTCGCCTTCGGCCCAGGTCGACAGCGCCGGGGCAAGGTTGGTCAAAGTGCGGGCCAGGCGCCGCTGCAGAGTATCGATCAGCAGTGCGATCAGCAGAATCAGACCGATCATCACGCCTTGCATCAGCCGTACTTCGCCCTGGATCTGCCCGTGCTGGGCGCGTACCACCGGTTCGAGGCCGGCGATGGCTTGTTGCACGGCGGCGATTTTCTGGTGGGTTGCGGTGCTCAGGTCGGTGCGTTTCTGGATCTGCTCGCGGGTGCGTGCGAGCTCCGCCGGGTAACGGCCGAGCAAACTGTTGAGTTCGCGTTTGAGGCCGACGCCGGCGTCTTCGGCAGAGGCTTTTTCGGTGCTTTCGATGCCCATCAGCGCGGCGAAGTCGTCGCTGCCGGACTCACTGCTGGCGACCACGCCGAGCAAGGGCAGGGCATCGATCGTCTGGGCCTGGGCGCGGATGTTGCTGACTTCGCGCTCGACATCGGCGGCCAGTTCACTGCGTCCGCTGCTGACCAGTTTGTCCCGGGCCAGCGACAGTTTGCCCAGATGTTGAGAGGCAATCAGCAGGGGTGTCAGGTAGGTCGCGTTGCCGCCGGCGTAGGTGCTGAGTTGGTCGAGACTGGCGCTCAATTCGCGTTCGGCCTGCAACAGCAGGGCCTGCGGATCGCCGGCCAGTTTGCCGGCGGCCAGCAGGTCGGTCTTGCTGAATTCATCGAGGCCGGTGAGGCTCGGGCGCAAGGTGTCGGCCAGCGCGGGCGGCAGCTCGCTGAGTTCTTTCTGCAACTGATCGATGGCCTGGCTGGCGCTGCTCAGGCGCAGGGCGTCGCCGCTGGCGAGGTAATCCCCGACGTTGCGTGCCACGTCATTCTGAAATTGCTGCGACAGTCCCAGGTAACGCTCCATCAACAGATACGGGCGCTCCAGGGCTTTTTGCGACCACCACAGCGTGGCGCCGAGGGCCACGCAGACGGCGACCAGCAACAGAGTATTGAGATTGGTGAGCAACTTCAGGCGCATGACGGCTACCAACGGCAGAATGGTAAGCGCCTGAATTTATTGCGGTTCTGTTACACGGTTATGACCGTTTGGGTCGAATCCGATGAAAAAGTGGCACTTTGCTTTGAGTCGCGAGCAGTCTGCACCCGATTGCGTCCTTCGCCCTTGGCGCGGTACAGCGCCTCGTCGGCCTGGCTGGCCATCATCAAGCTGTCGGAGTCGTCGTGCATCTCCACCACGCCGGCGCTGAAGGTGCACCACAGATCCTGCGGCTGGGCCGGATAGTGAATCTCGGCAAAGCGCTGGCGGATTTCGTCGAGCACTCTGTGCGCGGCTTCGATATCGGTGTCGGGCATGACGATGGCGAATTCTTCGCCGCCGTAACGGCCGATGAAGTCGGTCTTGCGCAGACGCTGCTTGAGGAACAGCGCCAGGCTCTTGATCACCCGGTCGCCCATCGGATGGCCGTGGCTGTCGTTGACCCGTTTGAAGTGGTCGATGTCGAGCATGGCAAAGCTCAACGGCTTGTTCTCGCGGCGGGCGCGGAACGAGCAGTCTTCGAGCAATTGCAGAATGTGCGTGTGGTTGTACAGGCCGGTGAGGCTGTCGCGGACCATCCGTGCCTTCAGGTTGCGCGCGCGGGCGGCGCGGTTGCGCACGGTGGTGATCAGATGGCGCGGCTTGATCGGCTTGGTCAGGAAGTCGTCGCCACCTTCGCTCATGGCGTCGAGCTGTTTGTCCAGATCGTCCTCGGCCGACAGATAAATGATCGGCACGCTCACATAACGGTCGTTGTGGCGGATGACCTTGGCCAGCTCGGTGCCGGTACAGGCCGGCATGTACATGTCGAGGATGATCAGGTCCGGCTGGAAGTCCGCCAGCTCGGCCATCGCCTGGATCGGTTCGATCAGAGTGCGGGTGACGATCCCTGCGCTGTTGAGCAGGCGCTCGGTGTGCAGGGCCTGGGCGCGGGAGTCGTCGATGATCAGCACTTTATAGGGCTCGTACTGGGCGACGCAGGTCAGGACTTCGATCTTCTCCAGCAAGCTCGAGGCTTCGAGGGTGCCGGTGAGAAATTCCTGGCCACCGGCGCGCACTGCGGCGAGGCGGGTCGGGGTGTCGGTTTCGTGCAGGCTGAAGAACAGCAGCGGCAGCGGTTCTTCCAGACCTTGCTGGGCTTCGGCGGCAAGCTTCAGACCGACGCCGGCACCGCTGAAATCCACGTCCATGACAATCGCGGCCGGCAGGCGCTCGACCATCGAGGAGCGAAACGCCGACACACTGTCCAGCGCCTGAGCGCTCAGACCGAAAAACTCCAGCTGCTTGGCCAGCCGCTCGGCGCGGTCGTGATCCTGCAGCATCACGTAGATCGGTTTGCGCAGGGGCGGCAGGAAGGTCTGATCGAGCTGATCGCCATGGCGCAGCCCGGTGCGCGACAAGCGCTGCATCAGACGGTTGAGATCGGTGATCAGGCCGCTGCTCAGGCGTCCGCGATTGGCGTCCACCGCTTCCAGCGACTGGCTGATGTGGCGGGCCAGCTGCGTGTGTTCGGGCTGTTCGAAACGCTCGGCAAAACGCAGCAGGCGCAGATTGGCCTCGCTCAGTTCGGCGAGATCGGCAGTGGACCACTCACTGCGTTGCAGGCGCTGCCATATCTCAAGAATCTGACGTGCCTGATGAATTACCCGCTGGGCAAAGTGGTGCTTGAGGCGCTCACGGCTGGGGTCTTCTGGCTCGGTCATATCCTGACTACTAGTTAGGGTGCATGCTGAGATCGACTGGTGGCTCTATGCTAGCACCTCTTTTCCCTTACATGAGTGTCGTACGTCAATAATCTGCGGTACGGCATCATTCAGTTTCTGACTGCCGGGTTTCAATTTGAACCTGATCGTCCGGGAAGTCCCCATCTACCGGGCATTTGCCAATCTGCGCAACCATGAATTTACTGGAGCGCGGGGAAGGGATGGCAGGGTCTTTGTGCTGTCCCGTTGCGGGTATCGGCAGCGCAATGGCGATGAATTCGCTATCGGGGAATCCCTTAGGGCGGTCTGTCCCGGCCTTGTGTCGGGTGGCGAGGCAGCGCCTGTCAATATTGACGGGTGCCCGGTCGAGGCACGTTGTTGTATGGTTGTGGTCGAACCGTTGAACCCAAGATTGAAAGGATATCGCCATGCTGGACTGGAAGAACCGCGCGGGCAGCGCGCCTGAACGTGCCGCCGAGCCCAAGTCGGCCGCCCGCAGCTATGTCGGCGGGCTGTTGTTCAGCCGGGCGCTGGCCACGCTGGTTGCCATTTACCTGTTGGTGACCATTGGCCTGGGTTGGTACTGGAGCCAGGAGCCGGCATTGTTTCCCGTGGCGCAGAACGCTCAGGTTGCCGCCGAGAAAGAGGGCAAGCAGATGGTGGTCGGCTACACCACCGTCGAAACCCTGAAAACCGTTGCCGGCACTTTGCTCGACAAGCCGGGCGGCTACATTTCCAACGACCGTTTCCCGCCTGGCCTGTGGATGGACAATATGCCGAGCTGGGAATACGGCGTGCTGGTGCAGGTTCGCGATTTGACCCGTGCCCTGCGCAAGGACTTCGCCCGCTCGCAGTCGCAATCGGCTGAAGACGCCGACCTGGCCAAGGCCGAGCCGCGCTTCAACTTCGACAACAAGAGCTGGATCCTGCCGTCGAGCGAGTCGGAATATCAGGAAGGCATCAACTCCCTGAGCCGTTATCAGGCGCGCCTGTCCGACCCGACCCAGAAAAACGCGCTGTTCTACGCCCGCGCCGACAACCTGAACAACTGGCTGGGTGATGTCGGCACCCGTCTCGGGTCGCTGTCGCAACGTTTGTCGGCCAGCGTTGGCCGGGTCAAGCTCAACACCGCGCTGAAAACCGAAGTGCCGGCGGTGGGTGAAGTGCCGCAGGTCGATGAGGAAGTCGTCGAGACCCCATGGATGCAGATCGACAACGTGTTCTACGAAGCCCGTGGCCAGGCCTGGGCGCTGTCGCACTTGCTGCGCGCGATCGAAGTCGATTTCGCCGACGTGCTGGCGAAGAAGAACGCGACCGTCAGCGTGCGTCAGATCATTCGCGAACTGGAAGCCTCCCAGGAGCCGATCTGGAGCCCGATGATCCTCAATGGCAGCGGTTTCGGTGTGCTGGCCAACCACTCGCTGGTCATGGCCAACTACATTTCCCGGGCCAACGCCGCCGTGATCGATTTGCGTCAACTGCTCAATCAGGGCTGAGTCATGGACGAGAGCGCCAGAGAGGCGGCCCACCGCGCCGCCTCGGATGCCGAACAGATCGCCTGGGTGGACGAGCAGGACAACCTGCTCGGCGCCCTGGTGCGTTCTGACCTGCGAGAACGCGGACTGATCGGCCGTGGTACCTACATCATGCTGTTCAACTCCGCCGGTGAACTCTGCGTGCATCGGCGCACGTTGAGCAAAGCCATTTATCCCGGTTACTGGGACGTGGCGGCGGGCGGCATGGTGCAGGCAGACGAGACCTACGCCGAGTCGGCGGCCCGTGAGCTGGAAGAAGAGCTGGGCGTGAGTGGCGTAGAGCTGACGGCCCACGACCATTTCTACTTCGAAGACACCGGCAATCGCCTGTGGTGTTCGGCGTTTTCGGCAGTGTGGGATGGCCCGTTGATCCTGCAGCCGGAGGAGGTGCTCGAAGCGCGCTTCATTCCGGTCGAACAGGTCATGCGGGAAATCGAGCAAAAGCCTTATTGCCCGGACTCTCTGGCAGCCTTGAAACGTTATCTGAAGGCTCAGCAAAGCAACGTCGCAAAGAACACATAAATTGGCGCCGATTGGCACTTAGCAATCGGCGTTTTTGCCGTTACACTGCGCGACCTTTTCAAGCTGCACCGGCCTGCTTTTATTGAAGAACCGGTGCAGTAGCGCTGCCCCTGCCTGAGTGGGGCTTCGCGGTCGATAGCCTTGCCCAAGGCTGCGATCAGTCTTTGTCCTCCCGAGAGGATTGCCGGTGGCCAAAAAAGCCGCATCCTTCGCCGCCCTGGGCGGCCTGGTATTTTCCACCGACGCAGGTCGTCATTGCCCGGAATGCAGCAAGCCGGTGGACGCCTGTATCTGCAAGCAAACCGTGATCCCCGCCGGCGACGGCATTGCCCGTGTGCGCCGCGAGAGCAAGGGGCGTGGCGGCAAAACGGTGACCACTATCACCGGCGTGCCTCTGGCCGAAGACGCACTCAAGGAGCTGGCGACAACGTTGAAGAAGCGTTGCGGCACCGGCGGTGCGTTGAAAGACGGGATCATCGAGATCCAGGGCGACCATGTCGAGCTGCTCCTGGCCGAGTTGGTCAAGCACGGCTTCAAAGCGAAGAAGTCCGGCGGCTAGCAGCCTCTGTGAAACCCACCGGCGGCTTGATTCAGCTCCAGAGTCCCTGGGCCTGACGTCGTTTCCATGGTTTTCACAGAGCCTGTTCATGACCGGTTTCTAAACTCAACGCTGTCAGCGCGGTCTACCGCCGCGCTGACGAACCGTCATTTTCATTCTTTAGACTGCGCCGGCCTGCGATCAGGCGACGCACTATGACTTCTTTATAGGGGACTTCGATGTCCGTACGACGCACACGCAAAGACGATGGCAGCCAATGGACAGTTGCGGACAGCCGCAGTGTTTACGGGATTCGCCATTGGGGGGCCGGGTATTTCGCGATCAATGACGCCGGTCGCGTCGAAGTTCGTCCGAACGGCCCGAGCAGCTCGCCTATCGATCTGTTCGAACAAGTCGACCAGCTGCGCAAGAGTGGCTTGTCCCTGCCGCTGCTGGTGCGTTTTCCCGACATCCTGCAAGACCGCGTCCGTCAGCTGACCGGCGCTTTCGATGCGAACATCGAGCGTCTGGAATACCAGAGCAAATACACCGCGCTGTACCCGATCAAGGTCAACCAGCAGGAAGCGGTGATCGAGAACATCATCGCCACCCAGAACGTTTCCATCGGTCTGGAAGCCGGCTCCAAGCCCGAGCTGCTGGCGGTGCTGGCGCTGGCGCCGAAGGGCGGCACCATCGTCTGCAACGGTTACAAGGACCGCGAGTTCATCCGTCTGGCGCTGATGGGCCAGAAGCTCGGCCACAACGTGTTCATCGTGATCGAGAAGGAGTCCGAAGTCGGTCTGGTGATCGATGAGGCGGCGTCGCTCAAGGTCAAGCCACAGGTCGGCCTGCGCGTGCGTCTGTCGTCGCTGGCGTCGTCGAAGTGGGCGGACACCGGTGGCGAGAAGTCCAAGTTCGGTCTGTCGGCGGCGCAACTGCTATCGGTGGTCGAGCGTTTCCGCGCGGCGGGCCTGGATCAGGGCATCCGTCTGCTGCACTTCCACATGGGTTCGCAGATCGCCAACCTGGCCGACTACCAGCACGGTTTCAAGGAAGCGATCCGTTACTACGGCGAGCTGCGCAACCTCGGTCTGCCGGTCGATCACATCGACGTCGGCGGCGGTCTGGGTGTGGACTACGACGGTACCCACTCGCGCAACGCCAGTTCGATCAACTACGACATGGACGACTACGCCGGTGTCGTGGTCGGCATGCTCAAGGAGTTCTGCGATGCGCAGGCCCTGCCGCATCCGCACATCTTCTCCGAAAGCGGTCGTTCGCTGACCGCGCACCACGCGATGCTGGTGGTGCAGGTGACCGACGTCGAGAAACACAACGACGAAATTCCGCTGATCGAGAACAAGGAAGCCCTGCCGGAAACCGTGCAGTGGCTGGTTGACCTGCTAGGCCCGACCGACATCGAAATGGTCACCGAAACCTACTGGCGCGCCACCCACTATATGAGCGACGTGGCCGCCCAGTACGCCGACGGCAAACTGACCCTGGCCGAGAAAGCCCTGGCCGAGCAGTGCTACTTCGCCGTATGCCGTCGCCTGCACAACTCGCTGAAAGCACGTCAGCGTTCGCACCGTCAGGTGCTGGACGAACTCAACGACAAGCTGGCCGACAAGTACATCTGCAACTTCTCGGTGTTCCAGAGCCTTCCGGACACCTGGGCGATCGATCAGGTGCTGCCGATCATCCCGCTGCACCGTCTCGATGAGGAGCCGCTGCGTCGTGCCGTTCTGCAAGACCTGACCTGCGACTCCGACGGCAAGATCAACCAGTATGTCGACGAGCAGAGCATCGAGACCAGCCTGCCGGTGCATGCGCTGAACGAAGGTGAAGATTACCTGCTGGGGGTGTTCCTGGTCGGCGCCTATCAGGAAATTCTCGGCGACATGCACAACCTGTTCGGTGACACCGACTCGGTGAACATCTACCAGAACGCCGATGGCAGCGTGTATCACGCCGGCATTGAAACCCACGACACCATCGAAGACATGCTGCGTTACGTGCACCTGTCGCCGGAAGAGCTGATGACCCACTACCGCGACAAGTGCGCCAGTGCCCGCATCAGCGCCAGCGAGCGCACTCAGTTCCTCGATGCGTTGCGCCTGGGTCTGACCCGCTCTTCCTACCTGTCTTCCTGAGGCCAGGTTCCGCTTTCATCTGGTTGTCTGAAATTGTTCCGCCCACCGTGGACGTTTCAGATAACCGGGTGAGACGCTTCTTTTTCTCTTCGCGAAACGGCCTGCTTCCAGGCCAGCAAAGTGACGTCGTCTGCTTTTCGCGTAGGTCATTTCCGAATTTGTAGTTCGGCTCTCTACTCGGCCATGGGTCTCGGCGAGAATCCCCGCCCGCCCCCCTGTAGAGAAT
>NZ_JBWKZE010000023.1:0-105432 GCF_059424205.1 Pseudomonas sp. GW456-12-1-14-TSB6 | reverse complement strand
GAGTAGGTCATCGTCAAGATTAAATTCCGAAACCCCAATTGCGAAAGCAGTTGGGGTTTTGTTTTGCCTGCAGGAAAGTGCCTGGAGGAAGCTGAAGCTCCAACCGTCACGATCACAACCATTGGGGAAATCCCTCTGAAATGACCGCCCGGTTTTTGGTATGGTGCAGCTCGTTTTTTAACGGACTGATGTCACGCCCAAGGATCGGCGCTCATTTTTTTGTCAAAGAGTGGCTGCAGAAATGCCCGAACCCATCCCAATCAAAGATCACGAAAAAGAGACGCGGCTGGTCAACAAACGCCTGATCGCCTGTGCCTTGTTTGTGTTCGCCATTAGTTGCGCCCTGGTGGTGCGCCTGTACATCCTGCAAGTCGTCGAGTTCGACTACCACTCGACCATCTCCGAAAACAATCGCGTCCATGTCCTGCCGATCCCGCCGACACGCGGCCTGATCTACGATCGCAATGGTGTGTTGCTGGCCGACAACCGTCCCAGCTACAACCTGACGATCACAAGAGAGCGCGCGACTGACGTCAACCAGGAGCTGGATGAAGTCATCAACCTCCTGCACCTGCCCGCCGAAGACCGCACAGTCTTCGATAAGGCCATGAAGCAGTCGCGTCACCCGTTTACACCCGTAACGCTGTTCTATGAGCTGACCGAAGAACAGATCGCCGTGCTGGCAGTTAACGAATTCCGTCTGCCAGGCCTGGATGTCGAGCCACAATTCGTCCGTAACTACCCTTTGGGTGCGCACTTTGCACACTCGATCGGCTACGTCGGCCGTATAAACGAAAAAGAATCCAAAACCCTCGATTCCGTCGAATACCGTGGTACCCAATCCATCGGCAAGACCGGGATCGAACGCTTTTACGAGCCACAACTGCACGGCCACGTCGGTTACGAGGAAGTAGAGACCAACGCTCAGGGCCGCGTACTGCGCGTGCTGAAACACACCGATCCGATACCAGGCAAAAACATCGTCCTGAGTCTCGACGTCAAACTCCAGGAAGCCGCCGAAGCCGCACTGGGCGACCGTCGCGGCTCAGTGGTTGCGCTGGACCCCTCGACCGGCGAAGTGCTGGCCATGGTCAGCAACCCGAGCTTCGACCCCAATCTGTTCGTGACCGGCATCAGCTCCAAGGAATATTCCGCGCTGCGCGATTCCATCGACCGCCCGCTGTTCAACCGCGTTTTGCGCGGTCTGTATGCGCCCGGTTCGACGATCAAGCCAGAGGTGGCAATTGCCGGTCTCGATGCCGGCGTGGTCACGCCTCAGACCCGCGTCTTCGATCCTGGCTACTACCAACTCCCGGACTTCGACCACAAATACCGCAACTGGAACCACAGCGGCGATGGCTGGGTGGACATGGACGCGGCGATCATGCGCTCCAACGACACCTACTTCTACGACCTGGCGCACAAGCTCGGCATCGATCGCCTTCACGACTACATGGCGATGTTCGGCCTTGGCGAGAAAGTCTCGCTCGACATGTTCGAGGAGTCACCGGGCTTGATGCCGTCCCAGGCGTGGAAGCGCGCCACCCGGCGTCAGGCCTGGTTCCCCGGCGAAACCGTGATCCTCGGTATCGGACAGGGCTACATGCAGGTCACGCCGCTGCAACTCGCTCAAGCCACCGCACTGATCGCCAACAAGGGCGTCTGGAACCGTCCGCACCTGGCCAAGACCGTCGACGGTGTGGCCCCGGTTGACGAGCACCCGATGCCAAACATCCTGCTCAAGGATCCGCGTGACTGGGAGCAGGTCAACCACGGCATGCAGATGGTGATGCACGATGCCCGCGGCATTGCTCGTGCGGCAGCGGCCGGTGCGCAATACCGCATCGCCGGCAAGAGTGGTACGGCGCAGGTGGTGGCGATCAAACAGGGTGAGCGTTACAACCGCGAGAAAACCCTCGAGCGACATCGTGACAACGCCCTGTTTGTCGGGTTTGCCCCGGCCGAGCATCCGAAGATCGCGATTTCGGTGATGATCGAAAACGGCGAGGCTGGTGGCCGAGTCGCAGGTCCGGTGGTGCGGCAGATCATGGACGCCTGGCTACTCGACCAGGACGGTCACCTCAAGCCGCAATACGCGGCGCCGACCAAAGCGCCGGGCGATCCTCACGTGTAACCCGCTAAAGCTTCACAGCACAGGCTCACGCAAGCTGAGCATGTGCTGGAAGCTGTCGAGGAATACCGTTTCCGCCTGAGTCATCTTCTGCTCGCGGTTCCACAGCAGCTGAATATCGAAATCCACCACCCCATCCTCCGGCGGCAAGCGCCACAGCAAACCCTGTTCGACATCCCGTCGCACCAGGTGAATCGGCAAGCAACCAATCCCGAACCCTGCACAGATCAGGCGATAAATCTCTTCGAAACTGGTGGAGGAAGCAACGATCTTGCCGGTAAACCCCTGCTGGTCACGAAACAGCGTCAATGGCGAAAGATTGCCGCCGAGCTGATCGCTGGTGAAGCTGACGAAGTTCTCCGCCGCCAGTTGCTCCAGCGTCAGATTCTGTTGTCCGAACAGTCGATGCCGTTGCCCGCAAAAGTAGGCGTAGCGCTCTCGGAACAGTACCCGCTGCTCCAGCCGAGGCTGTGGTAGACGACACAGTCCGACTCCGACCGTAGCGGTCTTTTGCAGCAATGAACTGATGATGTTCGAGCTGCCCATCACCTCGACTTCCAACTCGATTTTCGGGTGAGTTTCGTGGAAATCCGCAAGAAACTCATCGTAATGCCGCGCCTGCACGCCACTGACAGTCAGGATGCGGATCTTGCCGACAACGTCGTCATGGCGGTTCTCGACCACCGTGCCCAAACGGGAAATATCGCCGTAGATATCCGCCGCAATCCGCAGGACTTCTTCCCCGGTTTCCGTCAGATCAAAGCGCCGTCCACTGCGCGCAATCAACACACAATCCAATTGTTCTTCTAGACGTTTCAACGCCTGACTGACCGCCGACTGGGTGATGTGCAATCGCGCTGCGGCGCGACTCATGCTGCCTTCCTGCCCGATCACCAGATACGTGCGAAGCAGGTTCCAATCCAGCCGGTCATTGAGAAAACGCCTGCCAATCCAGGGATTTGCGGAGGAAGTCATGTAGTAGCCACGCTAATAGTAAAGATAAGTTTTTGAAAATTGACTAATCCTTTCACGGAAGCGATAAAGCCCACAAGCGCCACAGAGCGCGACCGTCAGCCGCTTCGACACCTGCCCAAAACTATAAATACACAGGGTTCTTGCATGCACACCACCGCTCAGCCGCGTCGCGCCGCGGCCGCTGCCTTCATTGGCACGACCATCGAGTTCTACGATTTCTACATCTACGCCACCGCCGCCGCACTGGTGCTCGGGCAAGTGTTCTTTCCCAGCAGCGACCCGGTGACTAGCACCCTCGCCGCGTTCGGCAGTTTCGCCGTAGGCTTCATCGCCCGTCCGATGGCCGGCATGGTGTTCGGCCATTTGGGTGATCGCCTCGGCCGCAAGAATATGTTGCTGGTGACCATGGCACTGATGGGCTTGGCCACGGCGGGTATCGGTCTGTTGCCGAGCTACGCCAGCGTCGGCATCTGGGCGCCCATCGGACTGATCGTGTTGCGCCTGATTCAGGGCATTTCCGTCGGCGGCGAGTGGGGCGGGGCAGTGTTGATGGCCAGTGAGCACGCCCCGGCCAAGCGTAAAACCTTCTATGCCTCCTTTGCACAACTCGGCAGCCCGGCGGGTTTGCTGCTGGCGTTGATCGCGTTTCGACTGGTGACGTCGCTGTCACCGGAAGACTTCCTCGCCTGGGGCTGGCGTCTGCCGTTTCTCGCCAGCGGCGTGTTGATGATGGTCGGCCTGATGATCCGCTCCGGGGTGCATGAGTCGCCGGAATTCGCCAAGGCCAAGGACAACAACGAAACCGCGAAATACCCAGTGAAAGACGTAATCCGTCAATGCTGGCGGCAGATCCTTTTTGCTGCCGCCGCCGTCACCATCGGCTCGGCCGGGTTCTTCTTCACCAACACCTTCATGATCACCTACGTCACCCAATATCAGGGCATCCCGCGCGCAACCATTCTCGACTGCCTGTTCCTGGTGACGGTCATTCAACTGCTCTCGCAACCGTTGTCGGCACTGCTCGCCGAGCGCATCGGCGAAGGCCGATTTCTGATGTTGGTGGCGCTGCTGTGCATGGTCACGCCGTACCCGATGTTCCTGCTGGTCGGCACCCAGAACATCCTGTTGATGACCCTCGGTATCGCCGTCGCGGTGGTGATTCTCTCGGCTTTGTACGCGGTGATCGCCGGGTACATGACCCAGGCCTTCCCGGTGCACCTGCGTTACTCGGGCATTTCCATCGCTTACCAATTGAGCTGCGCAGTAGCCGGCGGCACCACGCCGCTGATCGGCACGCTGCTGGCCAGCAAGTTCTCCGGACAGTGGCTGCCATTGGCGGTGTTCTTCACGCTGCTGTCGGCCCTGTCCCTGATCGGTGTCTGCGGCCTCGCGCGCTTGCGGGCCAACCCGGTCGTCCTTCATAACAGCAAAGAGGTGTATTCGTGAGTAAGCCCGCCCATATTGACCCGATCGAATGGCAAGCCCGCTGCGAGCTCGCGGCGTTGTACCGATTGATCGCGCACTTTCGCATGACCGACCTTATCGACACCCACATCACCCTGCGGATTCCGGGGCCTGAGCATCATTTCCTGATCAACCGCTACGGGGTGATTTTCGACCGCATGCGTGCCTCCGATCTGGTGCGCATCGATCAGGACGGGCGCATCGTCGATCCTGAATACGCCGGGCATCGGGTCAACGCCGCCGGCTTCGTGATCCATTCGGCGATCCACATGGCGCGGCCGGATCTGAACTGCGTGATCCACACCCACACGGCCGCCGGCATGGCCGTCGCCGCGCAGAAACAAGGCCTGCTGCCGATCAGTCAGCACGCACTGAAGTTCTACGGAAAACTTGCTTACCACACCTACGAAGGCATCGCGCTGTCGCTGGATGAACGTGAGCGTTTGATCGCCGATCTCGGCCCGCACCGAGCGATGATCCTGCGCAACCACGGCCTGCTGGTCGGTGGTTCCGGCGTGGCCCAGGCATTCCAGGAAATCCACTTTCTGGAGCGTGCCTGCCAGGCACAAGTGCAGGCGCTGGCCGGCGGTTGCGAGCTGCATTTCCCGTCGCCGGAAGTCTGCGCCCACACCGCCGAACAGTTCGACCGCGATGATCAGGACAACATCATCGACTTGGCCTGGGAGGCCGCACTGACCCTGATCGAATCCCAGCGCGAGTCCTATCTGTCATGAATACCGTTGCACTGATGTCCCGCGATACGCTGTTGCTCAAACAATTGCAGGAGGCCTTTGCCCGCCGTGCGCCGCAGCTTTCAGCGGTGCTGGCCGACGATCCCCGGGCGGCGAATGCGCAGATCGCGGCGTGCTGGTTTCCGCTGCCGGACAGCCTCGCCGCGTTGCCCAATCTGCAAGTGATTCACTCGGTCGCCGCCGGCATCGATCACCTGGAGCACGATCCGTCGTGCCCGGATCTGCCGGTGTGCAGGGTGGTTGATCCCGGCCATCGCCAAGGCATGACCGAGTATGTGCGCTGGGCGGTGATTCATTTTCATCGCGGCTTCGATCAAGTGCTGGAGCAACAGCGCCAACAGCATTGGGAGCGACCGCTGCAACGCCCGGCCCATGAGTTTCGGATCGGTGTGATGGGTCTCGGCTCGCTCGGCAGCGCGATCGCCCAAGACCTGGCGAGCGCCGGTTACGAGGTGCGTGGCTGGGCGCGCAGCAGCAAGGATTTGCCGGGCGTGCAGACCTTCGCCGGCAGCGATGGCTTCAACCCGTTCCTCGACGGCGTGGAGTTGCTGATCAATCTGTTGCCGCTCACCCACGAGACGCGCGGCATCCTCAATCGCGAGACGTTAGAACGGCTGGCCAACGGCGCGGCGCTGGTCAACGTCGGGCGCGGCGGGCACCTGAACATCGACGATCTGCAACAGGCACTGGCCCGTGGAAAACTGCGCGGTGCACTGCTGGATGTCTTCGAGCAGGAACCGCTGCCCGTCGAGCATTCGCTGTGGAAAACTCCGGGTGTAACCGTCACCCCGCACATGGCTTCGGCAGCTTCGCACGACTGCATCGCCGAACAGATCGCCGAGAACTTTCGCCGTTTGAACGTCGGCGAACCGCTGCTCAACAGCGCGGATCGCCTGCTCGGTTACTGATCCGCCAGGCAGGCCTGCAAGCGTTCGATGAACAGCGTTTCGGCGCGACTCATGCGCTGGTCGCGGTTCCACAGCAGATGAATGTCGACATCGGCAATCCCCTCGTGGGGCGGCAGGTGCCAGAGCAATCCGGCCTCGACGTCCGCCGCCACCACGTGCTCCGGCAAACAACCGATACCGAACCCGGCGATCACCAGTCGCCGCACTTCCTCAAGGCTTGGCGATGAGGCGACGATGCGTCCGCTGAAGCCTTGCTGATCACGAAAAATCGTCAGCGGCGAAAGCATCCCGCCAATCTGGTCGCTGGTGAAACTGACGAAGTTTTCCCGCTGCAAATCGCCTTCGCCGATGTCCTGTCGGCCAAACAGCGCGTGGTGTTTGCCACAGAAAAACGCATAGCGTTGACGCAGAAACAGACGCTGTTCCAGACGCGGTTGCGGGCGGCGATTGAGGCTCAGACCAAGGGTCGCGGTTTTCTCCTGAAGCGCGCTGACGATGTCCGAACTGCGCATCACATCGACCTCCAGATCCACCCGTGGATACTGCCGATGAAAGTCAGCGAGGAAGTCATCGAAGCGCTCGGAAAAGATCCGGCTGATGATCAGCAGTCGCACTTTGCCGATCACTTCGTCGGCCGGTTGCTCCAGCAGGCTGCTGACCTGGGACATCTGCCCGTAGATCTCGCCGGCCAGTTCGAAGATCTGCTCGCCGACTTCGGTGAGGGCAAAGCGTGGGCCGCGCCGGGCGATCAACTGGCGACCCAGTTGCTCCTCCAGACGCTTGAGTGCCTGGCTCACCGCCGGTTGGGTCAGGTGCAGACGCGCGGCGGCGCGGCTGATGCTCAGCTCCTGGCCGATCACCCTGAAGGTGCGGAGCAGGTTCCAGTCGAGGCGGTCGTTGAGCAGGCGTTGCACGTCGCGTTCGGCCATGGCGGCTCTCGATTATAAGGTGAAGTAATAGTCGGAATAATAAATAGAAAATTGACTAATCATAGCCCCGGGACGATAAATCACCCCACGACAGGCGCCGCCAGAGCGCCTTGGATTTACGTTTTCCTCCTGCCAAAAAAACAATCAAAGGAGCCCGACCCCATGAAGCCCCACGCTTCGAACCAGCCGCGCCGTGCGGCGGCCGCAGCCTTCATCGGCACCATGATCGAGTGGTACGACTTTTACATCTACGCCACCGCCGCCGCACTGGTGTTCGGCGCGCTGTTCTTTCCCTCCGACGATCCGCTGTTCAGCACCATGGCTGCGTTCGGCACCTTCGCCGTGGGCTTCTTTGCCCGGCCGTTGGGCGGGATCATCTTCGGTCATATCGGCGACCGCATCGGCCGCAAGAAATCCCTGATCATCACGCTGCTCATGATGGGTGTGGTCACGGTGTGCATCGGTCTGTTGCCGACCTACGCGCAGATCGGCGCAACCGCGCCGGTGCTGCTGATTCTGTTGCGCATCGTCCAGGGCATTGCCGTTGGTGGCGAGTGGGGCGGGGCGGTGTTGATGGCCGGCGAGCATGCGCCGAAGGGTCGGCGCAATTTCTTCGCTTCGTTCGCGCAACTGGGAAGCCCGGCGGGTTTGATCCTGTCGCTGCTGGCGTTCAGCGCGGTGACCCGTTTGCCGGAAGAAGACCTGATGAGCTGGGGCTGGCGTCTGCCGTTCCTCGCCAGTGCGCTGTTGCTGTTGGTGGGCCTGGCGATTCGTCTGGGCGTGAATGAGTCACCGGAATTCCTCGCCAGCCGCGAGCAGGCCAGCAAGCAAATCAAGAAAGAGCAGGCGCCGGTGATGGAAGTCCTGCGCACCGCGTGGCGCCCACTGTTGCTGTGCATCGGCGCCAACACGCTGGGCATCGCCGGGGTGTATTTCACCAACACCTTCATGATCGCCTACACCACTCAGCAACTGGCGCTGCCACGTTCGCTGATTCTCGAATGCCTGTTTTTCGTTGCGATCATCCAGTTCTGCATCCAGCCGCTGGCCGCGTGGACGGCGGAGAAGATCGGCGCGACACGTTTCCTGTGTCTGGTGTCGCTGCTGGCGATGGTCTCGCCGTACCCGATGTTCGTGCTGGTCAGTTCGGCCCAGGCGCCGCTGATCATCCTCGGCATCGCGCTGGCGGTGGTGTGCATGGCGTCGTTCTACGCAGTGATCGCCGGGTACGTCAGCGGCATGTTCGAGACTCGCGTGCGCTACACCGCGATCTCGCTGGCCTATCAGATTTGCGGCGCGGTGGCCGGTGGGTTGACGCCACTGATCGGCACGATGCTCGCGCACAAGTTCACCGGGCAGTGGTGGCCGATGGCGGTGTTCTACAGCCTGATCGCCGGCATTTCGCTGATCTGTGTGCTGTCCCTCGCCCGGCGTCACGCCAGCGCCCGTCGCGCGGAACTGGCCCGTGCCTGACCCGGAATTTCAGGAGAACCTCATGTTGAAAATCAATGGCGAACGCCTGTGGGCGAGCCTGATGGCCATGGCCGAAATCGGTGCGACAGCCCGCGGCGGCAGCTGCCGTCTGGCATTGAGCGACGAAGACAAGGCCGGTCGCGAACTGTTCGCCCGCTGGTGCCGCGAAGCCGGCATGACCCTGAGCGTGGATGCCATCGGCAACCTGTTCGCCCGTCGCGCCGGCACCGATCCGGACGCCGCGCCGGTGATGATGGGCAGCCACCTCGACACCCAGCCCGAAGGCGGGCGTTTCGACGGCGTCTACGGCGTACTCGCCGGTCTGGAAGTGGTACGTTGCCTCAACGACCAGAACATCCAGACCCGCAAACCGCTGGAAGTGGCGGTGTGGACCAACGAAGAAGGTGCGCGCTTCACCCCGGCCATGTTCGGCTCGGCGGTGTTCACCGGGATCATGGATTTGGACGCTGCGCTGGCGGTACGTGATGTCGATGGCATCAGCGTTGCCGAAGCGTTGCAGCGTAGCGGTTACGCCGGTGAACGTCCGTTGGGCGGCGCGGTGGATGCGTATTTTGAGGCGCACATCGAGCAAGGCCCGATCCTTGAAGACAACGCCAAAAGCATCGGCGTGGTCACGGGTGGTCAGGCGATCCGCTGGCTCGATGTGCGTGTCGAAGGCATGGCCGCTCACGCCGGCACCACGCCGATGCCGCTGCGCAAAGATGCGCTGTACGGCGTGGCGCGGATGATTCAGGCGATTGAAGGCTTGGCCACGGATTTTGCCCCCGAAGGCCTGACCACGGTCGGCGAGTTGAGTATCAACAAGTCCTCGCGCAATACCATTCCGGGGCTGGTGAATTTCACCGTCGATCTGCGTCATCACCGTGACGAAGCGATTGCCGCGATGGAACAACAAGTCCGCGCCCGGTTGCAGGCGATTGCCGATGGCCGGGGCTTGAACCTGACGATCACCCCGCACTGGATCAGCCCGGCCACGCCGTTCGACGCCGAATGCGTGGCAGCCGTGCAAGAAGCGGTGGATGCGCTGGGCTACGCTCAGCAGTCGATTGTCAGCGGCGCCGGGCATGACGCGATTCATCTCGCACGCTACTGCCCGACGGCGATGGTGTTCATCCCGTGCGTCGGCGGCTTGAGTCACAACGAAGCCGAGGACGTGTTGCCCGAAGATGTGAAGCAGGGCACCGACGTATTGCTCAACGCCGTGCTGGCCCGCGCCGGTCTAATCGAACAGGGAGTCTGAATCATGCGCAGTTTTTTCCATGCCGAACAATTGCTCCACCATCCACGCAGCTATTACTCGCGCGGGCAGATGCGTACGCCGCAGGAAGTCCCCGAGCGTGCGCAGCGTCTGGTGCAGGCCGCCCACGGTTTGGGCTTCAGTGTCGAGCAACCCGCCGATGCCGGTCTCGCGCCGCTGCTGGCGGTGCATGGCGCACCGTATCTCACGTTCCTTCAGGAAGCGCACGCACGCTGGAAAGAAATCCCCGAAGACTGGGGCGACGAGGTGATGTCGAACATCTTCGTCCGCGAACCCAACGCCTTGCGCGGCATCCTCGCCCAGGCGGCACGGTATCTGGCGGACGGCAGTTGCCCGGTGGGCGAGCAGACCTGGCGCTCGGCCTACTGGTCGGCCCAAAGCGCAGTGGCTGGGGCTCAGGCCTTGATCGATGGCGAGCCGGCGGCGTACGCGCTGTGCCGTCCGCCGGGGCATCACGCCCGGGCCGAAGCGGCGGGCGGTTTCTGCTACGTCAACAACGCGGCGGTGGCGGCGCAGGTGCTGCGGGACAAGTTTGAAAAAGTCGCCGTGCTCGACACCGACATGCACCACGGTCAAGGCATCCAGGAGATTTTCTACGACCGTGATGATGTGCTTTACGTCTCGGTGCATGGCGATCCGACCAACTTCTATCCGGGCGTCGCCGGGTTCGCCGACGAACGTGGCAGCGGCGCGGGGGAGGGCTTCAACCTCAACCTGCCGATGGCTCATGGATCAAGCGAAGCGGATTTCCTCGGGCAACTGGAAGTCGCATTGAACGCGGTACGCGAGTTCGGCGCCGAGGTGCTGGTGCTGTCGCTGGGCTTCGATATCTATGAGCTGGACCCGCAAAGCAAAGTCGCCGTGACCCGTGAAGGTTTTGCAGCATTGGGCGAACGGATTCGCAGCCTGGGCCTGCCATGCCTGATCGTGCAGGAGGGCGGTTATCACCTGGAAAGTCTCGAAGACAATGCCCGAGCGTTTTTCGTGAATGCAGAGGTGTGGCAGATCTGAAATTGATGTGATCCGACGGCCGCCATCGCTGGCAAGCCAGCTCCCACAGTACTGTGGTTGACTGCGGAATTTGCGGCCACGCCAAACCCTGTGGGAGCTGGCTTGCCAGCGATGAACGATAACGCAATCCACCTGCTGGAACACAAGCGCCCTACGGTGCTTGCCATCGCCCTGACGTTAACGTAAACATTGGCGTCAGGGCGCTGATGTAAAAAAGCGCAAAGCGGACCGCTCCGGAGCGCTTGATGACTCTTATAAAAACAACCGATCCCAAGTCTCACCACGAAGCCCGGCTGGCCCGGGAAAAACTCCATCTCGAAGGGCAAGTCCCGGATGGCGTGTTGCGTGCGGAGATCGATGCTTCGTGGCGGCGCAGCCTGAGCCACGGCGTGCATTTCAATGGCAAGCATGAGCTGGCGCTGGAATCGGGCGCGAGCCTCGATGTGCTGCTGGCGAGCAATCGCCTGCTGATCGATGCGGCGATACCGGCCATCGATTACCTCGCCGAGCGCCAAGGCAAGGAAGGCCTGATCATCCTCGCCAATTCCGACGCCACCATTCTTGCGGTCGAGGGACGTGCCGACCGGCTCAAGGGCAGCGGCCTGCAGGACATCACCCTCGGCGCCTGCTGGAGCGAAGCCGCCCGTGGCACCAACGCCCTCGGCACGGCACTGGTCGAAGCGCGGCCCACCCTGATCGATTGCGGCGAACATTACCTCGACCGCCTCACCGATTTTTCCTGCACCTCGGTGCCGATCCATTGCCCTCAGGGCGAGATTCTTGGTGTCCTCGACCTGACCCGCGAAGGTCCCCTCGGCCGCGTTCACGACAGCACCGCGCTGCTGAGCATGGCGGTCAGCCAGATCGAGAGCCGGGTGTTCAACAACAGTTTTCCCGATCAGATCGTCCTCGCCTTCCACAGTCGCCGGCAGTATCTTGAATCGCCGTGGCAAGGGCTGCTGGCGGTGAGTCTCGGCGGACAGATTCTGGCGGTCAGCGCCCAGGCCTGCCAGTTGCTGCGGGCCGAGCGTTCGGCGCTGGTCGGGCGGCGTTGCGAAGAGTTTCTCGGGGTCGATGGCGTGCAATTGCTGACCCGCCTGCAACAAGGCGGCGTCGGTAGTGTGCAAACCGCCAAGGGCGAATTTTTCTACAAGACCCTGCGGGCCCCGGCGCGCTCGGTCAACCTGGGCGGCCCACCGCGCAGCGTGGCGAAAACCGCCACGGCGCAACCGGATCTGGAAGCACTGGCCGGCAACAACACCCGCTACGCCCGCGCCTTGCGCATGGCTCGCCAAGGTCTCGCCAATGAGTTGCCGGTGCTGTTGCTCGGCGAAACCGGCACCGGTAAAGAAGTGATCGCCCGCGCGTTGCACCTGGCCGGTAGCCGCAGCGACAAACCTTTTGTGGCTGTGAACTGCGCGGCGATTCCCGAAGGCCTGATCGAGTCGGAACTGTTCGGCTACCGCGAAGGCGCCTTCACCGGATCGCGCCGTGGCGGCATGATCGGGCGCCTGCAACAGGCCCACGGCGGCACACTGTTCCTCGATGAAATCGGCGACATGCCGCTGGCCTTGCAGGCGCGTTTACTGCGGGTTTTGCAGGACCGCAAAGTCGCGCCGCTGGGTGCCGGGGAAGAACAGGACATCGACGTCGCACTGATCTGCGCCACCCACCGCGACCTCAAGCGTCAGGTCGAAGACAAGCAATTTCGCGAGGATCTGTTCTATCGGGTCAACGGCATCAGCGTGATGCTCCCGGCCCTGCGCGAGCGCGATGACTTCAATGCACTGGTCGCTCGGCTGCTGGGCAAACTCGACGCACCGAACGCCGTGCTGCACGACGACCTCAATCGCCTGCTCGGCGCTTATCACTGGCCGGGCAACATCCGC
The DNA here is from genome assembly GCF_059424205.1 of Pseudomonas sp. GW456-12-1-14-TSB6. NCBI lineage: Bacteria > Pseudomonadati > Pseudomonadota > Gammaproteobacteria > Pseudomonadales > Pseudomonadaceae > Pseudomonas > Pseudomonas sp. GW456-12-1-14-TSB6. Next base: position 92,621 of record NZ_JBWKZE010000023.1, on the reverse strand, counting down.
CAACTGGAAATGGTGCTGCGCACCGCGCTGGCGATGCGCGAGCCGGGGGAAACCGTGCTGACCCTCGATCACCTGCCCGACAGCATGCTCGACGAACTCTCCGCTACCGAGAAACCCCAGACCGGCAGCATTCGCGAGAACGAACTGGAGATGATCCGCCAGTCCCTCGACACCCATCAGGGCAACGTCTCGGCCGCGGCCGACGCCCTCGGCATCAGCCGCGCGACCCTGTACCGCAAACTCAAACAGTTGCGCTCGTGATGCAGCGCCTGTTCGTGCGGCTGATCGACAGCCAGAACCCCGCCGCACTGCAAGCGGCGTTGCGCTGGCTGTACGGTTTCGTGCGGCCGCAGCGGCTGGCGATTGCCGGCCTGCTTGGTCTGTCGGTGTGCGCATCGTCGCTGGTGCTGGTGCAGCCGTGGCTGGTCAAGCTGCTGATCGACGACGGGCTGCTGGCGCGCAACTTTCCGATGCTGGTACTGATCGCGGTGTTGATGATCATCGCGGGACTGCTCGGCACCGCGTTGTCGGGGATCAATCGCTATCTGCACACGCGCCTGTCCGGGCGGATTCTGTTTGCCCTGCGTGATGACCTTTACCGGCATTTGCAGAAACTGTCGCCGAGCTTCTACGGCCAGCGGCGGATCGGCGATCTGATGTCGCGGCTCGACGGCGATGTGGCCGAGATTCAGCGATTTGCCGTGGACTCGTTGTTCTCGGCGGTGTCGAGTGTGATCGGCCTGGTGGTGGCGATCGCGATGCTGTTCACGTTGTCCTGGAAACTGTCATTGCTGGCGCTGGTGCTGATCCCGCTCGACGTGCTGTGGCTACGCTGGATGCGGCGCAAGGTCGAGCGCGATGTGCGGCAGTTGCGCGAGCGTTCGGCGGACATGTCGTCGTTCATGGTCGAGACCCTGCCGGTGATGAAATTCATCCAGTCCGCCGGCCAGCAGCAGCGTGAAGCGCAGCGTCTGGAAAGCCTCGGGCAGGGCTACATGAACCAGTTGCTGCGCCTGCAAGTCACCGAGTTTTTCACTCAGGCCATGCCCGGTACGTTGACCTCGCTGTCCCGTGCCTGCGCTTTTTTAATTGGCGGTTATTGGGTGGTGCAGGGCACCTGGCAACTCGGTGCGCTGATCGCGTTTTCCACTTATCTGGGGATGGCGGTCGGGCCGGTGCAAAGTTTGTTGGGGTTGTACGTGGCGATCCAGCGCATGACCGTCAGCCTCGGTCGGGTCATGGAGTTGCGCGGCGAAGAACCCACGGTGTTTTCACCAGCCGCGCCGAAGCCGTTTCCGTCTTCGGGCGAGCTGCGTTTCGACGCGGTGCACTTCAGTCATCCGGGTCGTCCGAGTACGTTGAACGGTATTGAGGCGACGATTCCCTACGGTTTGAAAGTCGCCTTGAGCGGCGGCTCCGGTGTCGGCAAATCGACGCTGATCGATCTGCTGCAACGGCATCACGATCCGCAGGCCGGGCGGGTGCTGCTCGGCGAAGTGGATCTGCGTGAACTGGAGTTGTTCGAACTGCGCCGACGCATCGCCGTGGTCAGTCAGGACATCGTGCTGTTTCGCGGCAGCCTCGCCGACAACCTGGCTTACGCGGTGCCAGACGCCAGCCGCGAAGCCATCGCCGAAGTCGCACGGCTGGCGCAACTCGACAGTCTGATCGCGTCGTTGCCCGAAGGCCTCGACAGCCCGTTGGGCGAGCGCGGTCAGCAATTGTCCGGCGGGCAGAAACAGCGGATCGCGATCGCCCGGGCGCTGTTGCAGGACCCTCTGATTCTGGTGCTCGACGAGGCCACGTCGGCAGTGGACGAAACCACCGAGCGCGAGGTGATCGAAGCCATCGACCGGTTGTTTGCCGGACGCACGCGGATTCTGATCAGCCATCGTCCGTCGACCCTGGCCGATGCCGATCTGCGCTTCGAATTGCTCGACGGTGTGCTTATTTCTAAAACGGTGCTGCATGAAGTCTGAGTTGCGGATTGGTGTGGTCGACAGTGGGCACTCGGCGGCGCAACGGGTGCAGGTGATTACCGGGCGGCGATTCTCGTTGCTGGAGGATGGTCTGGCTGAATCCGATTTGCGCGACGATCCCCTCGGGCATGGCAGCGCGGTGATCGAAGCGATCAGTCGTCGGGCACCGGCCGCACAGATTTGCGTGGCCCAAGTGTTCGATCAGCGCGGCGTTACCAGCGCCTTGCAGATCGCCTCAGCCATCGACTGGCTGGTGGCGCAGGACGTGCGGCTGATCAATCTGAGCCTCGGCCTGCGCCAGGATCGCAGCCTGTTGCGCGAGGCCTGCGCGGCTGCGGTGGCCCAAGGAGTGTTGCTGTGTGCATCGAGCCCGGCGCAGGGCGCCGCGGTGTTTCCGGCGAGTTATCCGCAGGTACTGCGGGTGACCGGCGATGCCCGTTGCACCGATGAGCAATGGTCATGGCTCGACAGTGCGCAGGCGGATTTTGCCGCGTGTGTGCGGGGCACTTATCCGGGGCAGTCCGGGGCCAGTCTGGGGTGTGCAGCGTTGAGCGGGCATATCGCCGGCTATCTGCTGGAGCATCCGCAGGCGAGCAATGCCGAAGTTATCGACTGGCTGAAACAGCACGCTCGTTATCGCGGCCCTGAACGGCGTTTCGGCCCATGACTTCGATCCTGATTCTCGGTGCCGGACCGGCCGGTGCGGCGGTCGCACTGGGGCTGCGACGACTGGGTTACGCCGTGACGCTGGTTAGCGAATGGCGGCGGTTTGCGGCGCTCGAAGGCGTATCGCAACGGGTGCTGGAGGCGTTGCGTGGGGCCGGGTTGAATCACGGGGTGGCGAACGCCACGTTGCCGTCCCAGCGACAGGTTGCATGGAACGGTCAGCAGCATGCGCAGAACATCGAGTTTCTGCTGGATCGTCCGACCTTTGATCGCGGCTTGCGTGAAGACTTGCGGGTGGCCGGGGTCGAGGTGATTGAAGGGCGAGTCCTGAATGTTCATTCTTCGGCTGAGGGGCATCGGGTTGAACTCGATGGCGGTCAGACGCTGACGGCGGATTTTTTGGTCGAGGCCCGGGGGCGACAGGCACCGGCGTCCGGCAAAGGTCTGCGCGGGCCGGAGACGGTCAGCCTGCTCAATCGCTGGCAAGGCGCGCCGGGTGTGACCGCCAGCGCCGTGGAAAGCCTTGAAGACGGTTGGGCGTGGATGGCCCGACGGGACGATGGCCAATGTTATTGGCAATGGACGGTGGATGTGGCCAGCTCCCAATTGCCGGGCAAGGCGCAGTTGCTCGATTACTGCCGCGCGCGGCGTCAGGCCTCGGAATTTGCTCAAGCCTTCTTTGCCGGCGGGCAGGAATTGGAGTTGCAACTGCATGCTCGCAGCAGCACCGCGATTCTTGCGCCACAGGTCTGCGGTGATAACTGGATTCGCGTCGGCGATGCGGCGATGGCGGTGGACCCGCTGTCCGGCAACGGGATTTTTCAGTCGCTGTCCTCGGCGTTGCAGGCGCCGGTGGTGATCAACACTTTCTTGCGTAAACCTGAGCGGGCGGCGTTGGCGCAACGTTTTCACCGGCAGCGTGTGGAGCAGTTGTTCCTGCGTTTTGCGCGGATCGGTCGGGACTTCTATGCCGATGAACAGCGCTGGCTCGATCGGCCGTTCTGGCAGGCGCGGCGGCATTGGCCCGATGCTGAAGTGGCCCATGCGGCGGCGGATTTTGCCGCGTTGCGGATCGAGCGGATGCCGGTGTTGCGTGACGGGTTTGTCGATGAAGCCGAGGTGGTGATCACGGCGGATCAGCCGCTGGGGATCTGGCATGTGCAAGGTGTCGAGCTGGCTCCGCTGGTGCGGCGGCTGCGCGATGAGCCGGCGGATCAGGTGTTGGCGGGATTGACGCTTGAGCAGGGGCGAGCCGTTCGCGGGTGGCTGTTGGCTCAGGGTTTCAAACCCTGAGCCGCAAGCGCAGTCATTACAACTTGATCAACACCGACTTCAGCTCGGTGTAATGCTCAATCGCCGCATACCCCATCTCGCGCCCGACCCCGGACATCTTGTAGCCGCCAAACGGCAATGCCGGGTCCAGCGCGCTGTGACAGTTGACCCACACCGACCCTGACTTGATCCGTGGAATCATCCGGTGCACCGCTGCCAGATCGTTCGACCAGATGCTGGCGCCCAACCCGTAAGGGCTGTCATTGGCCATGCGCAGCGCATCGGCCTCGTCATCGAACGGAATCGCCACCAGCACCGGCCCGAAGATCTCTTCCTGAACCAGTGAATGCCGCTGATCGACATCGACAATCACCGTCGGCTTGACGAAGAACCCCGGCCCGAACTGCTCGCCACCGCAGGCGATGGTCGCGCCGCTTTCCCGGCCCATTTCGATGTAGTTGTAGACCCGCTCCTGCTGACGCGCGGAAATCAGCGGGCCCATATCGATGCTCGGGTCGAGACCGTTGCCGAGTTTCATCGCATTGGCGATGTCGCTGATGTCGGCCACCACATTGTCGAAATGCTTGCGCTGCACATACAGCCGCGAACCGGCACAGCAGACCTGGCCCTGGTTGAAGAAAATCGCACTGGCAGCTCCCGCCGCAGCGGTTTTCAAATCGGCGTCGGCCATGACGATGGTCGGTGATTTGCCGCCCAGCTCCAGGGTGACCCGGGTCATTGAGTCCATGGCGACCTTGCCGATTTGCTTGCCCACGGCGGTGGAGCCGGTGAAGGTCAGTTTGTCGACCAGCGGGTTGTGAGTCAGGGCGGATCCGGCGGTGATGCCGGTGCCGGTGACGACGTTGAACACGCCTTCCGGGTAACCCGCCTCCAGCACCAGCTCCGCCAGTTTCAGCGCGGTCAGCGGGGTTTCGTCGGCCGGTTTGAGCACCACGGTGCAACCGGTGGCCAGCGCCGGGCCGAGCTTCCAGCAGGCCAGCAGCAACGGGAAGTTCCAGGCGACGATGGCGCCGACCACGCCTACCGCTTCGCGGCGAATGAAACTATGGAACTGATCGCCGGGCATCAGCGGCAACGAAACGTCGACGCTGGAACCTTCGATCTTGGTCGCCCAGCCGGCCATGTAGCGCAGGAAGTCGATGGCCAGTTGCACGTCCATCACCTGCGCCACCGCCGCGCTCTTGCCGTTGTTCAGGCATTCCAGTTGCGCCAGCAGCTCGGCGTCGCGCTGCATCAGGTCAGCGAGTTTCCACAGCAGGTTCTGCCGTTCGCGCGGACGGGTGCGGCTCCAGGCCGAACCATCGAAGGCTTGCCGGGCGGCGAGCACCGCGCGATCGACATCTTCCGGCGTGGCGCGCGGTACCACGCACAGCACCTCACCGGTGGCCGGGTTGTGCAGCGGCATGGTCTGGCCGTCGGTGGCTTCGACCCAGTCGCCGCCGATCAGCATGCGTGGCGGGCGCTGGATGAAGGCCGAAGTGGCAGGGAGCAGATAGGGCAGGGGCATGGCGAAACCTCTTGTTGTTCGATGGGATCGAGAGGGGCTTTCGCAATGGTTGTGCCAAATGCTCGAAGGTGGCGCACAGCCCGGTTGCACGGGCGGAAGGAGGAAGAGTTTGAGTGGCAATGAGGGTGAATTTGTCTCAAAACGCGACACCCGTTGAGATGCAGGATACGCGTCCTACAAAGCCAACGCCGCTGTGACGGGGCTTGAGCAAAATCGGGCCGTTTCAGGTGTAGGAAAAGCCGCGCGTCTGACAGTTTTTACCGACTGGTGGAGGCATGAAGTACGAGCTAAGTTGCCTGGTGTATAGGGTTTTCCTGCCATGGATTTGGCGGGTCAGTGTCTTCACAGGGATGTCGATGAACAACTTAACCATTCGATGGCTAACCAATTTTACGATGGGCGTGGGGACTGGATTTCTGGTGACAGGGATTGCGGCGCTGTTGATTGGCGACTTGACCGATGTCGATACGATTCGGGCAGGTGCGTGGATGGCTTCAACCAGTTTTTTCGTAATCGTTACCTCATTCGGTGTTGCCATGATGGAGGGGAAATGATGGCGGCTTTAATTGTGGGGCTGTGGTGTATGGGCGTCAGTATGCTGCTCATGTATGCGTATCACCGGGATCGTCGAATTCAAGCGGCCCAGCGTGATTCCGCGGCATTGGCAGCCAAGGCCGGCGTCCACTGTGAATGCTCGATGGTTTGCAACCATTGTGGGCGTTACAAGGTTCACCCGGACAATTCCGTTCGCTAGGCGCGGGTAATCAAGCCAGTACAAGAGCCCCGTCATTGGCGGGGCTTGTTTTCGTGTGGGTTCGGCAGGCGTCACTCTCCTGGAGGTTTTTCATGGGGGATGCTGTCAGCTCCGGGTCATCTGTCGCGCGACGCAATGTCGCTGACGCCGCAACAACTATGCTTGTCTCAGACTGCAACAGCTGTCGCGAAATTGGACGCCGGCAAGCACCGCCGGCACCGCCACTTCGCCTTGATCTTCACATAACTGCTTGATTGAAAAGCTTATCGGCAAGCTGGCACGCTCCGTGTATTGCTCACAGCAGACGTTTCGCTTGCCTCCGTTCGTGCATCGCCACGAACGGCAGAAACCATAAAAACGATAAGCCACAACAATAAGAAAGCACCGTGCGAGGTTCGACGTTGATGAAGAGAAAACTCCGATCAGGCATGAGCGCCAGCCTGCTGGCCGTGGCCGCTTGCGTGGCCCTGCATTCGCCGTACAGCCTGGCAGCCCGCGATGCCCAGACCATCCTCAAGGAAACCTGCCAGGGCTGTCACACCCCTGAAGCCGGCGACCAGTTGAGCCGCATCAGCCACCAGCGCAAGACCCCGGAAGGCTGGTTGATGAGCATCGCCCGGATGCAGACCATGCACGGTTTGCAGATCAGCGATGACGACCGTCGCACGCTGGTCAAATACCTCGCCGACACCCAGGGCCTGGCGCCCAGCGAAACCGATGGCGTGCGTTACGCGCTGGAGCGGCGGTTGAACACCGTCGAGCAGTTCGACGAGAAAACCGCGCAGATGTGCGGACGCTGCCACTCCGGTGCGCGGATCGCCCTGCAACGGCGTCCGGCTCAGGAATGGGAACGTCTGGTGAATTTCCACCTCGGTCAATGGCCGTCGCTGGAATATCAGGCCATGTCCCGCGATCGTGACTGGTTCGATATTGCCCGCAAGGAAATGGTCCCGCTGCTGGCCAAGCGTTATCCGCTGGATAACCCGGCGTGGCAGTCCTGGATCAAAACCGCACCGAAAGCCGAAGCTTTGGTCGGCGACTGGAGTTTCAGCGGTCACTTGCCAGGCAAGGGTGAACTGGCCGGCACCATGAGCGTCACCGCCGATGGCAGTGACACCTTCAAGGTCGTCGTCAAAGGTCAGTACGCCGACGGCAGCCCGTTCAACGGCGACGGCAGCGCGATCCTCTACAGCGGCTACGAATGGCGCGGCAACGTGACCGTCGATGGCGTGACCATGCGTCAGGTGTTCGCCGCACAAGGCAACGCCATGCAGGGCCGGATGTTCGAGGCCGAGCACGATGAGCGCGGTCTGGACTTTGTCGCCGCCAAACAGGGTTCGCAGCGCTTGCTGGCGGTGCAGCCAGGTTATGTGAAGGCCGGCGGCGAAACCGAAGTGACCCTGATCGGCAGCGGTCTGAGCGGCAAGCCGAACTTCGGCAAAGGCGTGGACGTGGTCGAAGTGGTCGAGCAGAACGCCGACCGAATCAAGGTCAAAGTCAAAGCGGCAGTCAATGCCCAGCCGGGTCTGCGCGCGGTCAGCGTCGGCAGCCTGAAAGGTCCGAGCCTGTCTGTGTACAGCAAGATTGCCTCGGTCAAAGTGGTGCCGGAGTTCTCGGTGGCACGGATCGGCGAGGGCGGCGGTTCGACGCCGAAAGTCCAGGGCCGTTTCGACGCCGAAGCCTGGGGCAAGGGTGCCGACGGCAAGCCGTATCGTATCGGCGTGTTCCCGGCGCAATGGAAAGTCGAAGCCTTCGACGAGCGCGCCAAAGAGGACGAGGACGTCAAATTCGCCGGCACCATGCAGGCTGACGCGGGCGTTTTCACCCCGGGCGATGCCGGGCCGAATCCGGCACGCAAGATGTCCACCAACAATGCCGGCAACCTCAAGGTGATCGCCGCCGTCGACGACGCGGGGAAATCCCTGACCGGCGAAGGCCACCTGATCGTCACCGTGCAACGCTGGAACAATCCACCCATTCCTTGAGTTGTCCTGGGCCACCGCGATTCAGACACTTTTCGGAATGACCGCAAGTCCCGCCAGGCGGGGCTTGCACAGGAGGTTTGCAATGGGCGCTATCTTGAATCTGGTCGAACGTAATCTGCACGAAGTGCACGTCGACGCCGACCGCATGCTGTTCCACATCCCCAGCAGTTCGCTGTTTGCCAGCGATGAACTGACCGGCACCATCATCGATGCATTGCGCGGCCCCGGCTGCTCCTCGGAAGACCTGATCCAGCGCCTCGGCGCGCGGTTCAACGGCGAGGAAATCAACGAGACCCTGCGCGAGCTGATTTCGCTGGAACTGGTCAGCGACGGCTCGCCGCTGACGCCGGACATCGCGGTCAAACGCGTCGAGCGCACCGCGATCAACACCGTGGTGCTCAACGTCAACACCGGCTGCAACCTGAGCTGCACCTACTGCTACAAGGAAGACCTCGACAAGCCGTCCGCCGGCAAGAAGATGGACGTCGAAACCGCCATCGCGTCAGTGGAAATGCTGCTGCGTGAGTCCCCCAACGAAGAACGTTTCACCGTGGTGTTTTTCGGCGGTGAGCCGCTGAGCAACCGCAAGCTGATCGAGTACATGGTCGATTACTGTGAGAAGCGTTTTGCCGAGGCCGGCAAGTTCGTCGAATTCGTGATGACCACCAATGCCACGCTGCTCACCGAAGACACCGTGGACTACCTGAATGCCCACCGCTTCGGCTTGTCAGTGAGCATCGACGGACCGAAAACCGTGCACGACCGCAATCGCATCACAGTGGGCGGGCAGGGCACCTATGACGTGGTGCGGCGCAAGGCCGAAATGTTGCTGTCGCGTTACAACAGCCGTCCGGTCGGCGCACGGGTGACCCTGACTACCGGCGTCACCGACGTTGAAACCATTTGGGATCACCTGTTCAACGAGTTGGGGTTTGCCGAGGTCGGATTTGCTCCGGTGACGTCCGGTGATATCAGCAGCTTCAACCTGACCACTGACGAATTGATCGAAGTGTTCGCCAGCATGAAACGCCTCGGCCGGCGTTATCTGGAGGCTGCGCTGGAGCACCGCAATATCGGTTTCTCCAACCTGCATCAGTTGATCACCGACATCCACGAAGGCCACAAAAAAGCCCTGCCGTGCGGTGCCGGATTGAAGATGCTGGCGGTCGATCACAAGGGCGAACTGAACCTGTGCCATCGCTTCACCGGCTCGTCGCTGCCGACCTTCGGCAACGTCCACAGTGGCGTTAAACAGGTTGAACTGAACGACTTTCTGTCCCAGCGCCTGGATCGCACCAACACCGGTTGCCATGACTGTCAGATCCGCAACCTGTGTTCCGGCGGCTGCTACCACGAGAGCTATGCCCGCTACGGCGATCCGGCCCACCCGACTTATCACTACTGCGAACTGATGCGTGACTGGGTCGACTTCGGCATCGAGGTCTACACCCGGATCATGGCCAACAACCCTGCGTTCATCAGCAGCTACATCACTCCGCGCAAGGCTCACTGATATGAAACATCTCAAGGCAATCAATAACAAAGCATTGAAGCTGGATCAGGCCGCGGACGAGAACCGCATCGAAGAAGTGGTGGCGATGAGCTCCGTCGCGGGCTGTGCCTCGACCACCGACCCGGGTTGGGAAATCGATGCGTTCGGCGGGGTGTCGTCGCTGTGCCAGCCGATGGAAGCTGACCTGTATGGCTGCTCCGATCCGTGCTGGTGGCCGGCCCAGGTGCCGGACATGATGAGCACCTACCCGGACTGGAACAAGGATGCCCAGGCGTCCAACGACAACTGGCGCAACCTCGGCACTGTCTTCCCGAAAGACAAGTGATCCATAAGAAGAAGGATTCCAGCATGCACAACATCAAAGCCTGCGGCCTTGCCGCACTCGCGGTTCTGAGCGCCTGTTCGCTCCCGGTTCTGGCCGATGAAAACACCGCGCTGCAAGACGGTCACGAGTACATGTTGACCACCAACTACCCGAACAACCTGCACGTCATCGACCTGGCGACCGACAGCCTGTACAAGACCTGCAAGATGCCCGATGCCTTTGGCCCCGGCACTGTGCAGCTTTCGCCGGATCGCAAGACCGCGTACGTGCTGAACAACCATTACGCCGATGTCTACGGTGTTGAACTGGACAGTTGCAAGCAGGTGTTCCACGCCAGCATTACCCAGCAGCCGGGGGAGAAAGCGCGGTCGATGTTCGCCTTCACCGTCAGCCATGACGGCAAGGAGCTGTACACCATCGCCAACCCGACCCAGATGCTCAACGACCGCTACGAGGTCAAACAACCGCGTCTGGACGTCTACGCCACCGACGCCGGGATGGACGCCAAACCGGTGCGCAGCTTCCCGGCGCCACGGCAGTTGACGATCATGCAGAGCGGCGATGACGGCACGCTCTATGTGGCTGGCGCTGATGTTTACAAGGTCGATGTGAAGAGCGGCAAGTTCGACGTGCTGATCCCCAGTCGCCACTGGAAACGTCCGAACTACAGCCCGCCGGACGTGCTTTACGTGTGGAATCAGCAGACTTACCGCCACGACTTTTCGCTGCTGTACACCGCCGCCAAGTTTAAGGACAAGAAACAGGATCCGGCCACCGCTGAATATTTGTACGGCTTGTTCAGCGTCGATCTGAAAACCGGCAAGACCGAGACCACCGATTTCGGCCCGCTGACCGAGATCTACTTCAGCGGCATGCGCTCGCCGAAGGATCCGAACCTGATGTTCGGCGTGCTCAATCGTCTGGCCAAGTACGACATCAAGCAGAAAAAGCTGATTCAGGCGGCGACACTGGATCATTCCTACTACTGCATTTCGTTCAACAAGGACGGGAGCAGGATCTATCTGGCCGGGACGTTCAACGACGTGGCGATCTTTGATGCCGAGACCATGAAACAGACTGGCAGCATCAAGTTGCCGGGTGGGGATATGGCGATTACTACGGCGCAGATTTTTGTTCGGTAATTAGCGGCGTCAGGGATGATGCCTTCGCGGGCAAGCCCGCGAAGAGGCCTTCAAAAACTCTGGAAAATCAGGCCCCGGGCACCGGGCAGCTCATGTCACCTTCCTCACACTTCAAATATTGCTTGAGCGCCTCGGTTCGCGTCTTTGTCACCGAGGCGATGCAATTGTTGTAGATCAACGGATAAACACTCCCGCCTGCCACCCCGGATGCCGAAAACTTGCACTCGGCATCGCGAAACCCGATCCAGGCCCGCTGCGCGCTCACCAGCAGTTTTTTGCCATCAGGGTTGTCCTTCAACCGGGCGGTAATCTGCTGATAAACCGAGTTCAACTCCTTGTCCGCCGCCTTGTTTTCCTGCGCGGCGCACTGATTCATCGTCGCCTGATCGCTGGCATTGGCGCAGTCCACGGCGGCGTGGACGACGGAAGTGAAAAGAAAGGGTGTCAGGGCCAGAAGCAGGCGTGGGGACATGAGTCATCTCGCTTTGATGAATGAACGTGCCGGGCAGTTTAGCGACTTCGTGGCGCTAACAAGGTGTGCGATGTCTGGATGCGTTGAGCAACCGTTCGGCAGTCGCCGCAATTTCCTCTCCGTCATGCAGTTTTTCCAGCCATCCGAACGGGATTCCCTGCACGCCGTAATGGGCTCCGGCCAACTGACCGACAATGGCGGCCGTGGTGTCTGCGTCATCGCCCAAGTTGGCCGCTTGCAGGACGGCGGCGGCAAAGCTGTTGGTGTGCTGGAAGCACCATAACGCCGCTTCCAGGGATTCGACGCAGTAGCCGCTGCCGCGGATTTCGCGCTCGGTCTTGTGCAGGTAGTTACCCCGGGCAATCGCCGCCACCTTGGGCTGGTGGAAGGATGTTTGGGGCAGAGTGCGCAGTTGCGCTTTCGATGCGCCTTCCAGGGCCTTGCAGAGCAGTTCGGCAAACAGTTGGCAACATTCGATGGCCTCGGGCGCCGCGTGGGTGGTGCGTGAACTGTCAGCGGCGAATCGCCTGATTTGCCGGGCATCGGGGAAATAGAACAGAACCACAGGCACCAGTCGCATCAACGAGCCATTGCCGGCACTGTGCGGGTCAGTAGAGCCGGCAAACGGCTCTCCGGTTTGTTGATAGCGATCCAGAGCCTGACTCACGGTCATGCCGATATCGAAGCATTCGCCGGTCGAACTCAGATAACCCCATTGCCACCAGTTCAGATAGCGGCCCATCTGGTCTGCGGCATCGAAGCCGTTTTTGTTCAGCAGGCTTTCCGCCAGGCACAACGCCATCGAGGTGTCGTCGGTCCATTGTCCGGGCTTCAAGTGAAAAGGCCCGCCACCGACCATGTCGGTCAGGGGCTGGAAGCTGCCGCGAGGCTGGAATTCGACGGTGGTTCCCACGGCATCGCCGCAGGCCAGGCCGAGCAGGGCGCCACGGTAACGTTCGGGGAGGGAGGGCTGCATGATGACGTCCTTGTGTCGTTCAATTCGCTGCGAACGTTAGCAGTTTCGCCGCGCCGATCCGTGCGCATTCTGACGAACCGGTGATCCAAAATACTGCCGGATATTTCAATCAGACCCGACCGTTGCACTGGATTGATACAACTTCGGATTGGACATGTGGTCATACAAGCCTACTGTTCAAAACAGGAGGTGACGTATGAAACCAGTACCCAACAGCTTTGAACGCAAGATCATGCTCAGGTCGCCGCGCTCCCATGTCTGGCGCGCCCTGGTCGATGCCGAGGCGTTCGGCCAGTGGTTCGGCGTTGCGCTGGAGGGCCGGCGGTTTATCGCGGGCGAATGGACGCAGGGGCAGGTGACGTACCCCGGTTATGAACATGTGCTCTGGAACGTGCTGGTGGAGCGGGTCGAGCCGCAGCAGTTGTTCTCCTTCCGCTGGCATCCCTATGCGGTAAATCCGAAAATCGACTACTCGCAGGAACCGACCACCCTGGTCAGATTCGAACTGCAGGACTACGAGAACGGCACGTTGCTGAAAGTCTCCGAGTCCGGTTTCGCGCACATTCCCGACGTTCGCCAGAAAGAGGCGTATTACATGGACAGCCGGGGCTGGGAGGAACAGTTGAGTCGGCTTGAGCACTTCCTCGCGGAGAGCGACCGGGCCCGTGAGCGTGAAGGTGGCTGATCCCGACCTGTTTACGCCGTGGCTGGAACGCTGGGCGCTGACGCCAGACGGTGAGCCAATCATCACCCCGGGCAGCCGCCTGTTACCTGTGCGTCAGGGCAATACTCCGGCGATGCTGAAAGTCGCGGTGGACGAGGAGGAAAAGTACGGCAACCTGCTGATGACCTGGTGGGGCGGCGACGGTGCCGCCCGGGTGCTCGCCCATCACGACGAGAGCCTGTTGCTGGAGCGGGCGATGGGCCAGCGTTCGCTGATGCACATGGCGCTCAACGGCGAAGACGACGAAGCCACACGGATCATGTGTCGAGCGCTGGCGCACCTGCACGCACCGCGACCGACGCAGCCACCGCCGTTGGTGGAGCTGGCGCCATGGTTTGCATCATTAACAATGGCCGCGGCCCGATACGGCGGCCAATACGCCGAATGCCTGCAAATCGCCGATACCTTGCTCGCCGAACCGCACGACGTGGTGGTGCTGCACGGCGACATGCACCACGACAACGTCCTCGATTTCGGCCCACGGGGCTGGCTGGCCATCGACCCCAAGCGGGTGCGGGGCGAGCGTGGTTATGACTACGCCAACCTGATCTGCAACCCGGAACTGCTGACGGCCACCGATCCGGAGCGCTTTCAGCGGCAAGTCGAGGTGATCTGCGCAACAGCGGGCATCGAGCGAAGCCGCTTGCTGCAATGGGTATTGGCCTTTGCCGGACTGTCTGCCGCATGGTTCATGGAGGATGACGAGCAAAAAGCCGCCGCCGGGCAGCTGAAAGTCGCCCAACTGGCGGCTTCCGCGCTCAATGCCTGACACGCCTAAGGGTTTTCGGAAGGCGCGCTATGGCGAATGTCTTACACGCGCTGGTAGCTTTTTCGACTATTGCCGATTGGATCCAGAGCGTAATCTAGCCTCATCAACTGAAGCACAGGGAGTGTTTCAGGATCACGGATGATCGACCATTAGCAAGGATCGCTGCCGACAGGGAGTCGATAATGGTCTTGGGAAAAACCCGCTTCGGCGGGTTTTTTTTCGCCCGCAGAAAAGTGCCGTGCCCAAACGGAAACACCGCCGATCTGGCGGTGTTTCTGCATCTGCAGGTCTTACGAGGCGATCAACTGGCGCAACACGTAATGCAGAATCCCGCCGGACTTGAAGTACTCCACCTCGTTCAAGGTGTCGATGCGGCACAGCACTTCGATTTTCTCCTGCCGTCCGTCTTCACGGGTGATGACCAGGGTCAGGTTCATCCGTGGCGTCAGCTCGACACCGCTCAGGCCCTGAATATCCAGGGTTTCCTTGCCGGTCAGGTTCAGGCTCTTGCGGTTCTGATCCAATTTGAACTGCAACGGCAGCACGCCCATCCCCACCAGGTTGGAGCGGTGGATGCGCTCGAAGCTTTCGGCGATCACCGCTTTGACGCCCAGCAGGTTGGTGCCCTTGGCGGCCCAGTCGCGGCTGGAGCCGGTGCCGTATTCTTGCCCGGCAATCACCACCAGCGGCGTGCCCGAGGCCTGATAGCGCATGGCCGCGTCGTAGATCGCCAGTTTTTCGCCGGTGGGAATGTAGAGGGTGTTGCCGCCTTCTTCGCCGCCGAGCATTTCGTTGCGGATACGGATGTTGGCAAACGTGCCGCGCATCATCACTTCGTGGTTGCCCCGGCGCGAGCCGTAGGAGTTGAAGTCCCGTGGCTCGACGCCTTGCTCGCGCAGGTAACGTCCGGCCGGGCTGTCGACCTTGATGTTGCCGGCGGGGGAGATGTGGTCGGTGGTCACCGAATCGCCCAATAGCGCCAGCACTCGCGCACCTTTCACATCGGCGATCACCGGCAATGGCCCGGCAATGTCATCGAAGAACGGCGGATGCTGGATGTAAGTCGAATCCGCCTGCCAGACGTAGGTCGCGGCTTGCGGCACTTCGATGGCTTGCCACTGTTCATCACCGGCAAACACCTCGGCGTATTCCTTGTGGAACATCGCCGTGTTGACCTGATTTACCGCGTCGGCGATTTCCTTGCTGCTCGGCCAGATGTCACGCAGGTACACCGGGTTACCTTGCTGGTCGTTACCCAGCGGTTCGCTGCTGATATCGGTGCGCACAGTGCCGGCCAGGGCGTAGGCGACCACCAGTGGCGGTGACGCCAGCCAGTTGGTTTTCACCAGCGGATGCACCCGGCCTTCAAAGTTGCGGTTGCCGGACAGCACCGAAGCCACGGTCAGGTCGGCTTTCTGGATGGCTTTTTCGATCGGTTCCGGCAGCGGTCCGGAGTTGCCGATACAAGTGGTGCAGCCGTAACCCACCAGTGAAAACCCGAGCTGGTCGAGGTACTGCGTCAGCCCGGCGGCCTTGTAGTAATCGGTGACCACTTTCGACCCCGGTGCCAATGAGCTTTTCACCCACGGCTTGCGGGTCAGGCCCTTTTCCACGGCTTTTTTCGCCAGCAGGCCGGCGGCCATCATCACGCTGGGGTTGGAGGTGTTGGTGCAGGAGGTGATCGCGGCAATCACTACGGCGCCGTTTTTCAGGCGATAGGTGTGGCCGTCGTACTCATAATCGGTTTCTCCGTCCTGATCGGCGTTGCCCACTGCGACACCGCCACCGCCTTCGCTTTCCAGACGTCCTTCTTCTTTGCTGGTAGGTGTGAATTGCAGGTCTAGGAAGTCACTAAAGGCCTGGCCGACATTCGGCAGGGAAACCCGGTCCTGCGGGCGTTTCGGCCCGGCGAGGCTGGCTTCGACGCTGCCCATGTCCAGCGCCAGGCTGTCGGTGAACACCGGTTCCTGACCGGGCAGACGCCACAGGCCCTGAGCCTTGGTGTAGGCCTCGACCAGTTTCACCACTTCGGGCGGACGGCCGGACAGGCGCAGGTAGTCGAGGGTCACGTCATCCACCGGGAAGAAGCCGCAGGTCGCGCCATATTCCGGGGCCATGTTGGCGATGGTTGCGCGGTCGGCCAGCGGCAGGTCGGCGAGACCGTCGCCATAGAACTCGACGAATTTGCCGACCACGCCTTTCTTGCGCAGCATCTGGGTGACGGTCAGCACCAGGTCGGTGGCGGTGATGCCTTCCTTTAGTTTGCCGGTGAGTTTGAAGCCGATCACTTCCGGAATCAGCATCGACACCGGTTGCCCGAGCATCGCCGCTTCCGCCTCGATACCGCCGACGCCCCAGCCGAGTACGCCGAGGCCGTTGATCATGGTGGTGTGGGAGTCGGTGCCGACCAGTGTGTCGGGGAAGGCATAGGTACGGCCGTCTTCGTCCTTGGTCCACACCGTGCGACCGAGGTATTCGAGGTTGACCTGGTGGCAGATCCCGGTGCCCGGCGGCACCACGCTGAAGTTATCGAAGGCGCTCTGGCCCCAGCGCAGGAAGGCGTAGCGTTCACCATTGCGCTGCATTTCGATGTCGACGTTCTGTTCGAAGGCGCTGGCACTGCCGAATTTATCGACCATCACCGAGTGGTCGATCACCAGATCCACCGGCGACAACGGGTTGATTCGCTGCGGATCACCACCGGCCTTGGCCATGGCGGCGCGCATGGCGGCCAGATCGACCACGGCGGGTACGCCGGTGAAGTCCTGCATCAGCACGCGGGCAGGGCGGTACTGGATTTCCCGGTCGGAGCGGCGCTCCTTGAGCCATGCGGCAAGCGCCTTGAGGTCGGCGCCGGTGACGGTTTTTTCATCCTCCCAGCGCAGCAGGTTTTCCAGCAGGACTTTCAGCGACATCGGCAACCTGTCGAGATCGCCCAAGTTCTTGGCGGCATCCGGCAGGCTGAAATAGTGGTAAGTCTTGTCGTCTATCTTCAGGGTTTTAAGGGTGTTCAGGCTATCAAGGGACGGCATTACGATCACTCCTTTGAGTCCGCACGGCTACGGACTGAGGGGACGGGCAGAGCTATCAACGTAGCCCTGTTTTCAGTAGCTGGCTAATAACTGGACTCTATGGGCAAGTCCAAGGTTCCGACATGGGCTATCATGCGCCGGTTTTCGTGACAGGCTTTGCTTCAACGCAGGTCTGGGCATCGCGCAGGGGATGAATGATCGCCCTCTGCCCAGGAGTAAGAATGAACACCCTATTCATGCATTGCCGGCCAGGCTTCGAAGGCGAAGTCTGCTCGGAGATTTCCGACCTCGCCGCCCGACTGAACGTGGCCGGCTACGCCAAGGCCAAACCAGCCACCGCCTGCGCCGAGTTTGTCTGCACCGAAGAAGACGGCGCCGAACGCCTGATGCGCGGTCAGCGTTTCGCCGAGCTGATCTTCCCGCGCCAGTGGGCGCGCGGTTTCTTCATCGATCTGCCGGAAAACGATCGTATCAGCGTGATCCTCGCGCACATGGCCCAATTCCCGGTCTGTGGCAGCCTGTGGCTGGAAGTCGTCGACACCAACGATGGCAAGGAGCTGTCGAACTTCTGCAAGAAGTTCGAAGGCCCGCTGCGCAAGGCCCTGACCGGCGCCGGCAAACTGGTGGAGGACGCCAGCAAGCCGCGTCTGCTGCTGACCTTCAAGAGCGGCCGTGAGGTGTTTCTCGGTCTGGCCGACGCCGGTAACTCGGCAATGTGGCCGATGGGCATTCCGCGCCTGAAGTTCCCACGCGAGGCGCCGAGTCGTTCGACCCTGAAGCTGGAAGAGGCGTGGCACCACTTCATCCCCCGCGACCAGTGGGAAGATCGCCTGCACAGCGACATGACCGGCGTCGACCTCGGCGCGGCGCCGGGCGGCTGGACCTGGCAACTGGTCAATCGCGGCATGCTGGTGACCGCCATCGACAACGGCCCGATGGCCGAAAGCCTGATGGACACCGGTCTGGTGCAGCACTTGATGGCTGACGGTTTCACCTTCAAACCCAAGCAACCGGTGGACTGGATGGTCTGCGACATCGTCGAGAAACCGGCGCGCAACGCCGCGATGCTCGAAGAGTGGATCGGCGAGGGTCATTGCCGGGAAGCGGTGGTCAACCTGAAGTTGCCGATGAAGCAGCGTTACGCCGAAGTGAAGCGCCTGCTCGAACGCATCGCCGACGGTTTCAAGGCCCGTGGGATCAAGGTCGACATCGGTTGCAAGCAGCTGTACCACGACCGCGAGGAAGTGACCTGCCATCTGCGCCGCCATGACGTGAAGAAAGCCAAAGCCCGCTGAGCGCGCGACAGGTGACCGAACACCCGGCATTGGGCGACAATGCCGGCCAGTTTCAGGAGTGAATCATGAGTGAAATGATCGATACGCCGGTCGACGGCACCCTCGACGCCACGGGCCTCAACTGCCCGGAGCCGGTGATGATGCTGCACCAGCACATCCGCGACCTGGTGCCCGGTGGCCTGCTCAAGGTGATCGCCACCGACCCGTCGACCCGCCGCGACATCCCCAAGTTTTGCGTGTTTCTCGACCATGAACTGGTGGGGCAGCACGAAGAAGCCGGGACCTATCTGTACTGGATCCGCAAGAAGTCCGGTTGATCGCAAGGCAAAAAAAGACCTGCAAATGCAGGTCTTTTTTTATGGCCGGTCAGCCCATCGAGCGGCTGATGCGAATGCGTTTGCGTGCACTGCGCGTCAGGCGGATCGACAGCATCAGCGCCGCGCAGCTGAGGCCGACGATCAAACCTTCCCACAAGCCGCTCGGGCCGCGTGGCTCGCCGAGCCAGTCGGTCAGGCCGAGGGCGTAACCCACCGGCAGACCGATGCCCCAATAGGCGAACAGGGTCAGGATCATCGTCACCCGGGTGTCCTGATACCCGCGCAGGGCGCCGGCGGCGGTAACCTGAATCGCGTCGGAAAACTGGAACAGCGCCGAGTACACGATCAGCATCGCCGCGATGTGAATCACCATCGGGTCAGAGGTATAGATCGCCGCAATGTGTTCGCGCATCAGCAGCATCATGCTCGCCGACAGGCAGGCGTAAGCCAGCGCGGTGCCCATGCCGACACCCGCGGCGAAACGTGCTTCGCGAGGTTCTTCACGGCCCAGAGCCTGGCCGACCCGCACGGTCACGGCCATGCCCAGCGAGTACGGAATCATGAACACCAGCGAGCTGACGTTCAGCGCGATCTGATGCCCGGCCACCACGGTGGCGCCGAGGCTGCCGATCAGCAGCGCGATCACCGCGAAGATGCTCGACTCGGCAAACACCGCGACGCCAATTGGCAGACCGATGGCCAGCAAGCGCTTGATCACCGCCCATTGCGGCCAGTCGAAACGGCTGAACAGTTCGCTCGACTTGTAGGCCGGCGCCCAGCGCTCATAACCGGCCAGACCCAGCGCCATCACCCACATCACGATCGCCGTGGCCCAGCCGCAACCGACGCCGCCCATGGCCGGCACGCCGAAGTGGCCATAAATGAACACGTAGTTCAGTGGAATGTTCAGCGCCAGCCCACACAGGCCCAGCACCATCGCCGGCCGCGTGCGGCCGAGGCCATCACTGGTGCAGCGCAGCACATGGTAGAAGGCAACGGCTGGCAGACCGCTGGCGATGCCGTGCAGGTACTGCATGCACGGGCCGA
The DNA here is from genome assembly GCF_059424205.1 of Pseudomonas sp. GW456-12-1-14-TSB6. NCBI lineage: Bacteria > Pseudomonadati > Pseudomonadota > Gammaproteobacteria > Pseudomonadales > Pseudomonadaceae > Pseudomonas > Pseudomonas sp. GW456-12-1-14-TSB6. The sequence goes on along the minus strand of NZ_JBWKZE010000023.1, from coordinate 72,825 downwards.
TCAGCTCCGGATCGACTTTCATCAGGTGCAGGATCGGTTCGGCGCTGAACAGCATCGTAGTCGCCATCAGGCCCACCACCAGTGCCAGCCACAAGGCCTGGCGCACGATCGGGCCGATTTCGCTGTGGGTGCCGGCGCCGAAGCGCTGGGCGACTTTAGGCGTGGTGGCCAGCAGGGTGCCGGTCATCAGCAGGAACACCGGCACCCAGATCGAGTTGCCCAGCGCCACGGCCGCCAGATCCTTGGGTCCGACGCGTCCGGCCATCACCGCATCGACAAAACCCATGGCGGTGGTTGCCAGCTGCGCGATCATGATCGGCAGGGCCAGGCCGAGCAGATTTTTCAGCTCCAGGCGAACCCGGGCAGGGCGGTTGAGGGAAACGGCGGCAGGGCGGTCAGTCACGGAATTCACAGGCAAAGCGTCCACAGGGGTTGATGCGCAAGGCCGGGCATTCTACGCCGCTGACGTAACGGTCAGGAAAAATCCTCTGTTGCGTATTTGTAATCGAGGCGCCTCATCAAGAAATCACAGCCTGCTGGCTCATCGCAGTCCCAGCGCCTACACTGCCGATCCGCCCAAGGAGCCCCGCCATGCTGATTGTTGCCGACGAAAATATCCCGCTGCTCGATGCCTTTTTTGCCGGTTTCGGCGAGATCCGCCGGGTTTCGGGCCGTTCCATCGACCGGGCCACGGTCGAACAGGCCGACGTGCTGCTGGTGCGCTCGGTGACCAACGTCAACCGCGCACTGCTGGAAGGCAGCAAGGTGCGTTTTGTCGGCACCTGCACCATCGGCACCGATCATCTGGATCTCGATTACTTCAACGAGGCCGGCATTACCTGGTCCAGCGCCCCCGGCTGCAATGCCCGGGGCGTGGTCGATTACGTGCTTGGCAGTCTGATGACCCTGGCCGAAATCGAAGGCGTCGAGTTGAGTGAACGCACTTATGGCGTGATCGGTGCCGGTGAAGTCGGCGGCCGCCTGATCAAGGTACTGAAAGGCTTGGGCTGGAACGTGAAAGTCTGCGACCCGCCACGTCAGGCGGCCGAGGGCGGCGACTATGTCAGCCTGGAGCAGATCATCGCGCAGTGCGATGTGATCAGCCTGCATACCCCGCTGACCCGCAGCGGCGACGGCGCGACCTGGCATTTGTTCGACGAGCAGCGTTTGCAGCAGCTCAAGCCCGGCGCCTGGCTGATCAACGCGGCGCGCGGTCCGGTAGTGGATAACACCGCGTTGCGCGAGGTGCTGCTGGAGCGAGAAGACCTGCAAGCGGTGCTCGATGTCTGGGAAGCCGAGCCGCAAGTCGATGTGGCGCTGGCCGAACTCTGCGTGCTGGCGACGCCGCATATCGCCGGTTACAGCCTTGATGGCAAACAGCGCGGTACGGCGCAGATCTATCAGGCGTACTGCGACTTTATCGGTGAGCCCGCCAGCATTCAGCTCGGCGATCTGTTGCCGGCACCATGGTTGTCGGAAGTTTCCCTGCACGCCGACAGCGATCCGGCCTGGGCGCTGGCGATGTTGTGCCGCGGTGTGTACGACCCGCGCCGGGACGACGCGGATTTCCGTCGCACATTGCTGGGCAGTGTCGGTGAGCAACGTGCCGCGTTTGATCTGCTGCGCAAACAGTATCCGTCGCGACGCGAAATCGAAGGCTTGAAGGTGCGGATCGAGGGGGATTCGCCCGTCTTGCGCCAGATCGTGACCGCGCTGGGGGCTGTGGCGGTATAAACAGCGGGCAGAAAAAACCCGGCCTGCAGGGGCCGGGTCAGGAAGACGGTGGCGATATCACTTTTGTTCGGCAGGCTTGACCAATCGCTTCTCCAGTTCGCGGCAGGCGTCCTGGATCATGTCTTCAGTGATTGGCACTTCGCGCCCATCCTTATCGATGATCGAGCAACCCAGAGGTTGGCCGGGCTTGGTGCGGATCACTTCAATTTTGTCATCGCTGCTGTGTTGCAAGGACATGGCCTGTCTCCTCATCAGGTTGTGTGCCTAGATTAAAACCGTCAGGTGACCAGGCTGTGACAACTCCCTGCGGTCGGTCCGGAACGGCATCTCCACTCAAACAGAAATGACCGTCTGTCTCAACCCGGACCTTAGACCAATAGCGTCTAGGGGGTAGTCTTGCCGGTCATAATTAACCTGACTCATTGTGATTTGCAGAGTTCCACCCCATTTGACTCTGTAGGCTGGCCCTATCCATCAGCACACGACGTGAACCTGAATGATCCCGATGCTTTCCTCGCGCCACCGCCGGGCCTTGCGCCTGACCAGTTCTTTCCTTGCCCCTTATCGCTGGCCGGCCTTTGGCGCGCTGCTGGCACTGATCGTCACGGCCGGCATCACCCTGTCGATGGGGCAGGGCATCAAGTTGCTGGTCGATCAAGGCTTCATGACCCAGTCGCCGCACTTGCTCAACCAATCCATCGGCCTGTTCATGCTGTTGGTGTTCGGCCTGGCGGTCGGCACCTTTGCGCGGTTTTATCTGGTGTCGTGGATCGGTGAGCGCGTGGTGGCAGACATTCGCCGGCAGGTGTTCAACCATCTGGTGTACCTGCACCCCGGATTCTACGAAGACAATCGCAGCTCGGAAATCCAGTCACGATTGACCGCTGACACCACATTGCTGCAATCGGTGATCGGCTCGTCGCTGTCGCTGTTCCTGCGTAATCTGCTGATGGTCATTGGCGGTGTGGTGCTGCTGTTCATCACCAACCCCAAACTCACCAGCATCGTGGTGATCGCACTGCCGCTGGTGATTGCGCCGATCCTGATTTTCGGCCGTCGCGTGCGCAACCTCTCCCGGCTGAGTCAGGACCGGATCGCTGACATTGGCAGCTACGTCTCGGAAACCCTCGGCCAGATCAAAACCGTACAGGCCTACAACCATCAGGTGCAGGACGAACAGCGTTTCGCCAGCACCGTCGAGCAGGCGTTCGAGACCGCGCGCAAACGGATTTTCCAGCGGGCCTGGCTGATCACGCTGGTGATCGTGCTGGTGCTCGGCGCCGTCGCGGTGATGTTGTGGGTCGGCGGCATGGACGTGATCGCGGGACGGATTTCGGCGGGTGAACTGGCGGCGTTCGTGTTTTACAGCCTGATTGTTGGCAGTGCGTTTGGCACGTTGAGCGAAGTGATTGGCGAGTTGCAGCGAGCGGCCGGCGCCGCGGAGCGAATTGCGGAACTGCTGCGTTCGGAGAACATTATTCAGCCACCGACCACAGGGTTGGTGACGTTGCCGGGGCGGGTCAAAGGCGAGCTGGAATTACAGGATGTGCGTTTTTCCTACCCTTCGCGTCCCGAAAGTCTTGCCGTCGATGGCTTGAGTCTGACGATCAACGCCGGAGAAACCCTCGCGCTTGTAGGACCGTCCGGCGCGGGCAAGTCCACGGTGTATGACTTGCTGCTGCGTTTCTACGATCCCCGGGGAGGGCGGATCCTGATCGATGGCGTGCCGCTGACGAGCCTAGACCCGTTGGATTTGCGCCGCTGCTTCGCGCTGGTCTCGCAAACCCCGGCGCTGTTCTTCGGCAGCGTCGAAGAAAACATTCGCTACGGCTGCCCGACCGCCACGCTGGAGCAGGTGCGGGAGGCGGCCAGAATCGCCCACGCCCACGACTTCATCGAACAGATGCCCGACGGCTACCAGACCCATCTGGGCGACGGTGGCCTCGGTCTGTCAGGCGGACAACGCCAGCGCCTGGCAATCGCCCGGGCGCTGCTGGTCGACGCGCCGATCCTGCTGCTCGACGAAGCCACCAGCGCCCTCGATGCCCAGAGCGAACACCTGATCCAGCAAGCGCTGCCGAGCCTGATGCAAAACCGCACCACACTGGTCATCGCCCACCGGTTGGCCACGGTGAAAAACGCCGACCGGATCGCGGTGATGGATCAGGGCAAACTGGTGGCGATCGGCACACATCAGGAGTTGATCGCGAGCAATCCGCTGTATGCGCGGTTGGCGGCGTTGCAGTTCAGTGATGGTCATCAAGCTTCGACCGACCCTGTAACCGACTAAGTAACCGACCCAGTAGAACGCCATAAAAAATGCCCGCATCTCTCGATGCGGGCATTTTTGTTTACGTCGATCTATCGGCGATACGCGCCCCGATCACTGATCGTCGAAATACCGCTCATGCCAGTCCACCAGCGGCTGTGGCGAGTTGAGTTTCTGGCCGTAGATCACCGAATAGGACAACACGTTCTGTACGTACTGGCGGGTTTCGTCGAACGGGATGCTTTCCACCCACACGTCGAAGCTCAGGTGGTCGGCGCCGCGCAGCCATTGGCGCACGCGGCCGGGGCCGGCGTTATAGGCGGCGGAGGCGAGTACGCGGTTGCCGTTGAACTGGCTGTGCACCTGGCTCAGATAGGCGGCGCCGAGCTGGATGTTTTTATCCGGATCCAACACTTGCTGCGGCGAGGCCAGCGGAATGCTGAACTTGCGCGCGGTTTCCTTGGCGGTGCCGGGCATCAGTTGCATCAGGCCGCTGGCGCCGACGCTGGAGCGGGCGTCGTCCATGAACGCACTTTCCTGACGGGTGATGGCGAACACCCAGCTCGAATGCAGGCCGCGCACCTTGGCTTCGCGCACCAGGGTGTCGCGGTGGGCCATCGGGAAGCGGATGTCCAGATCATCCCAGTACTGCGCCTGGCTGATGGTGCGGATCGCCGGGAAATACCATTTCAAGTCGTAGGCCAGTTTCGCCTGGGCGACCATTTCGTCGCGGCTGAAATGCCGGCTGACGTGATACCACTCGCGGCGACCGTCGACGATCTGCCCACGGGCGTGGAACTCCAGCGCACGACGCACGCCAGGGGTGTTGCGCACCTTGTTGATCAGCGCCTGACTGAGCACCAGCGGCTTGTTGTTCAGCGAGTACGGCGATTGCGAGCGGTCAGCGGCGAGGAAGCCGTAGAAATCACGTTCCCGCGACAGGTTCTTGTACAGCGTCTGTGCTTCCGGGTTCTGCGGTTGCGCCAGTTCCAGACTGCGGGCCTGCCAGTAGCGCCAGCGGTTGGTGGTGGCCAGGTCCTGTGGCAAACGGCGGGTCAGTTGGTAGGCGTCATCCCAGCGCGCCAGACGCAACAACAGACGCAGGCGCCATTCGGATACAGTGTTGTCGCGCAGTTCCGGATCGTATTTGGTCATCACGTCCAGCGCGCGGCTGTCGAAGCGGCGGGCCAGCGTCAGGCCGATTTCCCGGGCGATCGCGACTTTTTCATCCCGGGAGAAATGCATGCTGCTGGCATAACCGTCGAGCAGGGCCATGGCCTTGTCCGGGTCCTGACGCGCGAGGCGGCGCAGGCCGAGGCCGACCACGTCCGACATCGGTTCATCGGCCGGCGTGAAGCGCGACGGCTGGTTGAGCAATTCCGGTTTCTGCGCCACGTCCACCAGCAGGCGGCCGCGCGGGGCGAGGGTGGTCAGGCCATTGACCAGGCTGTTGGCCAGTGGGTAGTTGCGGTGCTGGGCGGCGAGTTTGGCGCGTTCCCAGCGTTTCTGTTCGGTCAACTGACCTTCGGCGGCCCACATGCCGAACAGCGCATCACAGGCGGCGGGCTGGGATTTGCCGGTCAGCCAGAGTTTCTCGGCGTTGGCGTAGCCCTCGGCCTTCTTGTTGTGGCTGATCTGGTACTGCGCGTTGAGGCAGTCCAGTTCGGTGAAATTCAGTTTGGGGTCGTAATACTTGACGAACGTCGCCCAGTCGCCGCGATCGGCCAGCCAGCGCAGCCAGCGCAGTTTCATCCAGTTGGCCTGGGGCAGGTCACCGTGTTCGGCGAGGAATTTTTCGATCTCCGCGTTGCTGGCGGTTTTCAGCCGGGCGGTCAGCTCGTCGTAGGCGAGGTACGGCTCCAGCGGATAATCGGCGAGTGCCTGGCTGTAACGGAAATACGGGCCGCTGTCGCCTTTGGCCAGGGCGCGCTTGGCTTCATCGTAATACTGGCGTTGGGTGGACAGGTCCACCGCCTGGGCGGATTGAACGGCAGCGGCGGAAAGCAGCAAACATGACAAAACACTGAAGAGGCGACTGCGCATGAGACATCCGGGCAGAGAAATCATGACAAGTGCCGGCTCAAACCGGCACTGAATTGCCTGTAGCTTAGCCTTTTGCCAGCAAGGGGCGAAAGCTTTGCCGACCTTGCAGCACAAGTTCGCAACAATTGTTGTGCAGAGTGCGTCAGCGGCGAAATTGCCGGCCTGTTCGGGTCTCGATTCAGGTAGAATGCGCGCCCGGTTTTTGGAGAAGCTCATGACCCTGCTCAAATTCAGCGATGTGTCCCTTGCATTCGGCGCGATGCCGTTGTTGGACAAGGTGTCCTGGCAGATCGCCCGTGGTGAGCGGGTGTGCATCATCGGCCGCAACGGCACTGGCAAATCCAGCATGATGAAACTGGTCAAGGGCGACCAGAAGCCTGATGACGGCTCGGTGTGGCGTGCCCCCGGTCTGAAAATCGGTGAATTGCCGCAGGAATTGCCGGTGGCCGACGAGCGGACTGTATTCGACGTGGTTGCCGAAGGCCTCGATGGCGTTGGCGCCTTGCTCGCCGAATACCATCACCTGAGCCAGAACATCGTCACCGACGCCGATCTGGACAAGCTGATGCACGTTCAGCACGACCTCGAAGCCCGCGATGGCTGGCGCTTGCAGACCCTGGTCGACAGCACCCTGAGCCGCCTGCAACTGCCGGCCGACAAGACCCTCGCCGAACTGTCCGGCGGCTGGCGTCGTCGTGTGTTGCTGGCGCAGGCGCTGGTGTCCGAACCGGATCTGCTGCTGCTCGACGAACCGACCAACCACCTGGACATCGGTGCGATTGCCTGGCTTGAAGAAGCGCTGAAGGATTTCCAGGGCGCTGTGCTGTTCATCACGCACGACCGTTCCTTCCTGCAAAACCTTGCCACCCGCATCCTCGAACTGGATCGCGGCGGCCTGATCGACTGGAACGGCGACTACGCCAGTTTCCTCGTCCATAAAGAAGCCGCACTGGCCGCCGAAGAAACCGCCAACGCGCTGTTCGACAAGCGTCTGGCCCAGGAAGAAGTGTGGATTCGCCAGGGCATCAAGGCCCGTCGCACCCGTAACGAAGGCCGCGTACGTGCGCTGAAGGCATTGCGCGTGGAGCGCAGCGAGCGTCGCGAGCGCACCGGCAAGGCCAACATCCAGCTGGAAACAGCGGAGAAGTCCGGCAAGCAGGTGATGGTGCTGGATAACGTGAGCTTCGCGCATCCGGGCGGTCCGTTCCTGATACGCGATTTCTCCATGGTGCTGCAACGCGGCGACCGGATCGGCCTGCTCGGCGCCAACGGTACCGGCAAGACTACCCTGCTGAAACTGATGCTCAGCGGTCTGCAACCGACCAGCGGCAAAGTGGAAGAGGGCACCAAGATCGACGTGGCCTACTTCGACCAGTTGCGTCATCAGCTGGATCTGGAAAAAACCGTGATCGATAACGTCGCCGAAGGTCGCGACTTCATCGATATCGACGGCCAGAGCCGCCACGTGCTGAGCTATCTCGGCGACTTCCTGTTCAGCCCGCAGCGTGCCCGCACGCCGGTAAAGGCGTTGTCCGGCGGCGAGCGTGCGCGTCTGCTGCTGGCCAAACTGTTCAGCAAGCCGGCGAACTTGCTGGTACTCGACGAGCCGACCAACGACCTCGACGTGGAAACCCTTGAGCTGCTCGAGGAAGTGCTGCTGACCTTCAACGGCACTGTGCTGATGGTCAGCCACGACCGGGCATTCCTCGACAACGTGGTCACCAGCACCCTGGTCTTCGAAGGTGAAGGCAAGGTTCGCGAATACGTCGGCGGCTATCAGGACTGGATCCGCCAGGGCGGCTCGCCGCGTCTGCTGGGCGTGACGGAAAGCAAATCCGGCAAGGCTGACCTGAACTCGGCGGTGGTCACTGCTGAGCCGGCTCCGGTCGCCGCGCCTGTTGCTGCGGCCCCGGCTGCGAAGAAGAAACTGAGCTACAAGCTTCAACGCGAGCTGGAAGCCCTGCCGGGCGATATCGACGCCAAAGAGCAGCAGATTGCTGCTGTCGAGGCTGAAATGGCCGAGACCGGTTTCTATCAGCGTCCACCGGCCGAGACGGCCAAGGTCATTGCTTCTCTGGAGCAATTGCAGGCGGAGCTGGATGCCTTGGTTGAGCGTTGGGCCGAGCTGGACGCCTGATTGATTCCAGGCATGAAAAAGCCCGGTGTCCAGTTATGGGCGCCGGGCTTTTCAGCTTTTCATAAGTGACTGGTATCAGCGTTTGACCAGGTGCACCGCCAGCACATCGCACGGTGCGCCGTGCAGCACGTCATTGGCGGTCGAGCCCAGCAACAACGCCAGACCATGCCGGCCATGGCTGCCGACCACGATCAGGTCGCACTGCTGTTCCTTGGCAAAATGGTGGATTTCCTGACGTGGCTGGCCGTAGGTCAAGTGGCAGTTGGCGCCTTCGAGCTCGGTGTACTTGTGCTTCAGGCGTTCGAGACGTTCCTTGGCCTGATCGAACTGCTGTTGTTGCAGTTGTGACAGATCCATTGGCACGTCACCGCCGAAGGCCATGGCCATCGGTTCAACGATATGCACCAGCGACAGCTTGGCGCCATTGCTTACCGACAGCTCTCGGGCGCGGTGGATCACAGGGTCGCACTCTTCGGTCAGATCTACGGCGACCAGGATATGGTGGTAGGGCATGAGGTGCTCCTCGTGAGGGATCAATATTGGTAAGTATGGCTGGTTTCAAGCGCATTGGTTCCAAAGTGACGCAATGGGCTCATCAGGATTCGGGAGTAGAGATATGACGGTCTGGCTGGTGGTGTCAATCCTGCTGGTGGTGTTGAGTCCGCTGGCATGGTTGCGTCCGTCCCGTGCCCAGACTGGCCGGATAGCCCTGCGCGCGGAGGCCCGGCGCATCGGGCTGGCCATGCAGCTTGCGCCTCAGGAGTGGCCGCACTGGATGTCTCAGGAGCCGCCTAGCCCGTGTGCGCAATACCATCGGCCACGCCGTGGCAAACAGCCGGCGTGCTGGACGTACTGGCAGAAATCCCCGGGGATCTGGGTCAACCAGTGGCAGGAAGTCTGTGAGGATCCACTGCTGCTGAATCATTTCGAAAAATTGCCGGGCAACGTTTTCAAGGTCGAGGCGGACAAGCAGATGATCGCCCTCTATTGGGGCGAGAAGGGTGAATCATCGGTTTTGCTGGACATTGATGCCACGCTGAAGGCGCTGGCATGACTCGCGGAATTTTCGCGCTGCAACGGCGCGAAATGTCCGGCAGACGAGCAATAAAAAGCCCGACATGATTCATCGGGCGGGGTTGGCCAGGCAGGCCGGAAAGTCTTTTTGGCGTTGAATCAGGTGATCCGGTCAACAAACGTGCGCCTGTTTTCCTTCGTAGTCCAGCCAGCGTAGCCTGTTAAACAAGGCGTGCCGTGAATTAGGGCGACTTTTCTAACTATTAATCTTATGAATGCCCTCACATGCAAGCGTGTGTGGCCGGGCTGCGTCCTACAGAAATGACCGCAAAGTCGCATTTCAACCCGTATTTTGGGCGATTGACAATTGTCGGAAATTCCGTGAAGGTGGCGTACCCAAATCAAACGGGCGTATGAATTGAGCGTTTGTATTGCAGACTGCTCCTACAGAATCCCGACTATCGCGTTGGCGGGTGTGCCGGGTGGATGGGTGTCAGCATCGACGAAAAAACGTCCTGCCGAGCCATTTGCCTGCGTCCGACGTGTACTGTTCAGCTTCCATATCGTGGAGATCAGTTGATGATTTACGAAGGTAAAGCCATCACGGTTAAAGCTCTTGAAAGTGGCATCGTCGAATTGAAATTCGACCTCAAGGGTGAGTCCGTCAACAAGTTCAACCGTCTTACCCTGAACGAACTGCGTCAGGCCGTAGACACCATCAAGGCAGATGCTTCGATCAAGGGCGTGATCGTCAGCAGTGGCAAGGACGTGTTCATCGTCGGCGCCGACATCACCGAATTTGTCGACAACTTCAAGCTGCCGGATGCCGAGCTGGTTGCTGGCAATCTCGAAGCCAACAAGATCTTCAGCGATTTCGAAGACCTCAACGTTCCGACCGTCGCCGCAATCAATGGCATTGCTCTGGGTGGCGGTCTGGAAATGTGCCTGGCAGCGGACTACCGCGTCATGTCGACCAAGGCCAAGATCGGTCTGCCGGAAGTCAAGCTGGGCATCTACCCAGGCTTCGGCGGTACCGTGCGTCTGCCGCGCCTGATCGGTGCCGACAACGCCATCGAGTGGATTGCCGCCGGCAAGGAAAACCGTCCTGAAGACGCGCTGAAAGTCGGCGCCGTCGATGCCGTGGTTGCCCCGGAAAAACTGCAGGATGCTGCCCTTGAACTGATCAAGCGCGCCATTTCCGGCGAGTTCGACTACAAGGCCAAGCGCCAGCCGAAGCTGGAAAAGCTCAAGCTGAACGCCATTGAACAAATGATGGCTTTCGAAACCGCCAAAGGTTTCGTGGCTGGCCAGGCCGGTCCGAACTACCCGGCCCCGGTCGAAGCGATCAAGACCATCCAGAAAGCCGCGAACTTCGGTCGCGACAAGGCGCTGGAAGTCGAAGCTGCAGGTTTCGTGAAACTGGCCAAGACCTCTGCCGCGCAGAGCTTGATCGGTCTGTTCCTGAACGATCAGGAACTGAAGAAAAAGGCCAAGGCCTACGACGAAATCGCCAAGGACGTGAAGCAGGCTGCCGTACTGGGCGCCGGCATCATGGGTGGCGGTATCGCCTACCAGTCGGCTTCCAAGGGTACGCCGATCCTGATGAAGGACATCAACGAGCACGGTATCGAGCAAGGTCTGGCTGAAGCCGCCAAGCTGCTGGTTGGCCGCGTTGATAAAGGCCGCATGACCGCCGCGAAAATGGCTGAAGTGCTCAACGGCATTCGTCCTACGCTGTCGTACGGTGATTTCGGTCACGTCGACCTGGTCGTTGAAGCCGTGGTCGAGAACCCGAAGGTCAAGCAAGCCGTTCTGGCGGAAGTCGAAGACAAGGTCAAAGAGGACACCATCCTCGCGTCCAACACCTCGACCATTTCCATCAGCCTGCTGGCCAAGGCCCTCAAGCGTCCGGAAAACTTCGTCGGCATGCACTTCTTCAACCCGGTGCACATGATGCCGCTGGTGGAAGTAATCCGTGGCGAGAAATCCAGCGAGCAGGCCATCGCCACCACCGTTGCCTACGCCAAGAAAATGGGCAAGAACCCGATCGTCGTCAATGACTGCCCGGGCTTCCTGGTCAACCGCGTCCTGTTCCCGTACTTCGGCGGTTTCGCCAAGCTGGTCAGCGCCGGCGTGGACTTCGTCCGTATCGACAAGATCATGGAAAAATTCGGCTGGCCGATGGGCCCGGCGTACCTGATGGACGTGGTCGGTATCGACACCGGTCACCACGGTCGTGACGTAATGGCTGAAGGCTTCCCTGACCGCATGAAGGACGATCGTCGTTCGGCCATCGACGTGCTTTACGAAGCCAAGCGTCTCGGTCAAAAGAACGGTAAGGGCTTCTATGCCTACGAAGCCGACAAGAAAGGCAAGCAGAAGAAAGTCGCCGATCCGTCGGTACTGGAAGTGCTCAAGCCGATCGTCTACGAGCAGCGCGAAGTCACTGACGAAGACATCATCAATTGGATGATGATCCCGCTGTGCCTGGAAACCGTGCGTTGCCTGGAAGACGGCATCGTCGAAACCGCCGCCGAAGCCGACATGGGTCTGGTCTACGGTATTGGTTTCCCTCCATTCCGTGGCGGTGCGCTGCGCTACATCGATTCGATCGGTGTTGCCGAGTTCGTTGCCCTGGCCGACCAGTACGCTGATTTGGGCGCGCTGTACCACCCGACCGCGAAGCTGCGCGAAATGGCCAAGAACGGCCAGAGCTTCTTCGGTTAAGCGCCCCCAACTAGAGTGAGAGTGAACTTATGAGCTTGAATCCTAGAGACGTCGTGATTGTCGACTTCGGTCGTACTCCGATGGGCCGCTCCAAGGGCGGCATGCACCGCAACACCCGCGCCGAAGACATGTCGGCGCACCTGATCAGCAAACTGCTGGAACGCAACACCAAGGTCGATCCTGCCGAAGTCGAGGACGTGATCTGGGGCTGTGTGAACCAGACCCTGGAACAAGGCTGGAACATCGCGCGTATGGCGTCGCTGATGACCCAGATCCCGCACACTTCGGCCGGCCAGACTGTCAGCCGTCTGTGCGGCTCGTCGATGAGCGCGCTGCACACCGCTGCGCAAGCGATCATGACCGGCAACGGTGACGTGTTCGTGGTTGGTGGCGTCGAGCATATGGGTCACGTAAGCATGATGCACGGTGTCGATCCGAACCCGCACATGTCCCTGTACGCGGCGAAAGCCTCGGGCATGATGGGCCTGACCGCTGAAATGCTGGGCAAAATGCACGGCATCACTCGCGAACAGCAGGACGCCTTTGGCGTGCGTTCCCACCAGTTGGCCCACAAGGCGACTGTGGAAGGCAAGTTCAAGGACGAAATCATCCCGATGCAGGGTTACGACGAGAACGGTTTCCTGAAAACCTTCGACTACGACGAAACCATTCGTCCGGAAACCACCCTGGAAAGTCTGGCGGCTTTGAAGCCGGCGTTCAATCCAAAGGGCGGCACCGTGACGGCCGGTACTTCGTCGCAGATCACCGATGGTGCTTCGTGCATGATCGTGATGTCGGCGCAGCGTGCACAGGACCTGGGCATCCAGCCTCTGGCCGTGATTCGCTCGATGGCGGTAGCGGGTGTGGACCCGGCCATCATGGGCTATGGTCCGGTACCGGCTACTCAGAAAGCACTGAAGCGTGCCGGCCTGGGTATCAACGATATCGACTTCTTCGAGCTCAACGAAGCGTTCGCCGCACAGGCCCTGCCAGTGCTGAAAGACCTGAAAGTGCTCGACAAGATGAATGAGAAGGTTAACCTGCACGGCGGCGCGATCGCCCTGGGTCACCCGTTCGGTTGCTCCGGTGCCCGTATTTCCGGCACCTTGCTGAACGTGATGAAGCAGAATGGCGGCACCTTCGGGGTGGCCACCATGTGCATTGGCCTCGGCCAAGGCATCTCCACCGTCTTCGAACGCGTTTAAGCGTCTCGTCGATGGAAGCCGGGGCCAAGTGCCCCGGTTTTTGTTTTTGCGGATTTATTTTGTTTTTATTTTGAAAAAATTTGAGTGAGGGCCGAAGCATGCCGATACAACCTGGGCTCTACCAACATTACAAAGGTCCCCAGTACCGCGTATTCAGTGTCGCGCGGCATTCCGAGACCGAAGAAGAAGTGGTCTTTTACCAAGCCCTGTATGGCGATTACGGCTTTTGGGTACGTCCCTTGAGCATGTTCCTGGAGTCCGTCGAGGTTGACGGCGAGCAGGTCCCACGCTTTGCTTTGGTGCAAGCCGAACCGAGCCTTTTTTCGAAGCCGTAAGGCGAGTGCGCGCAAAACCCTGCGCTTGACCTCACCTTGTAGCCACTATATATAGCGGTGCCGCGTCAGGCGCCAACCGCCTTTCACTTCTAGAATTCAGGAATTTTCTGATCCATGGGCAAATCGCTGGTCATTGTGGAATCCCCGGCTAAGGCCAAGACCATCAACAAGTATCTGGGCAACCAATACGTGGTGAAGTCGAGTATCGGCCATATCCGAGACCTGCCCACCAGCGGTTCGGCTAGCGCCAGCAAGGAGCCTGCCGCCAAGCGCGGCAAGGCTGCTGCGGGCGAAGCGCCAGCGCTGTCGCCGAAAGAGAAGGCGCGCAAGCAGCTGGTCTCGCGGATGGGAGTCGATCCTGAACACGGCTGGAAAGCCAAGTACGAGATCCTCCCGGGCAAGGAAAAGGTCATCGAAGAGCTGCGCCGGCTCGCCAAGGATGCTGACACCATCTATCTCGCAACCGACTTGGACCGCGAGGGGGAAGCCATTGCCTGGCACCTGCGCGAAGCCATCGGTGGTGACGACAGCCGCTACAAGCGCGTGGTGTTCAACGAAATCACCAAGAAGGCGATTCAGGAAGCCTTCTCGGAGCCGGGCGAGCTCGACATCGATCGAGTGAACGCGCAGCAGGCCCGTCGCTTCCTCGACCGCGTCGTCGGCTATATGGTCTCGCCGCTGTTGTGGGCGAAGATCGCCCGTGGCTTGTCCGCCGGTCGCGTGCAATCGGTTGCCGTGAAACTGGTGGTAGAGCGTGAGCGTGAGATTCGTGCGTTCAACCCGGAAGAGTACTGGGAAGTGCACGCCGATCTCGGCACCGCCAAAGGCTCGACCGTGCGTTTCGAAGTCGCTCGCGAAAAAGGCGAGGCCTTCAAGCCGCTGAACGAAGCGCAGGCGAAGGCCGCGCTGGAGAAACTCAAATCCTCCAGCTACAGCATCGTCAAACGTGAAGACAAGCCGACCAGTAGCAAGCCGTCGGCACCGTTCATCACCTCCACACTGCAACAGGCCGCGAGCAACCGCCTGGGCTTCGGTGTGAAGAAAACCATGATGATGGCCCAGCGTCTGTACGAAGCCGGCTACATCACTTATATGCGTACCGACTCGACCAACCTCTCGGCGGATGCCGTGGCGATGGCGCGCGATTACATCGAAACCGAATTCGGCAAGAAGTACCTGCCGGAGTCGCCAAACGTCTACAGCAGCAAGGAAGGCGCACAAGAGGCTCACGAAGCGATTCGTCCTTCCGACGCCAACACCACGCCAAGCAAGCTGGCCGGCATGGAGCGTGACGCTGAGCGCCTCTACGAGCTGATCTGGCGCCAGTTCCTGGCTTGCCAGATGCTGCCGGCGCAATACCTGTCGACCACCGTCAGCGTCGCTGCCGGTGACTTCGAGCTGCGCGCCAAGGGCCGCATCCTGAAGTTCGACGGTTACACCCGCGTGCTGCCGCAAATCACCAAGCCTGGCGATGACGACGTTCTGCCGGACATGGCGCAGGGCGACGCGATGAAGCTGATCAAGCTTGATCCGTCCCAGCACTTCACCAAGCCACCGGCCCGTTATTCGGAAGCCAGCCTGGTGAAGGAAATGGAAAAGCGCGGCATCGGCCGTCCTTCGACCTATGCGGCGATCATCTCGACCATTCAGGATCGCGGCTACGTGACCCTGCACAACCGTCGTTTCTATTCGGAAAAGATGGGCGACATCGTTACCGAACGTCTGTCGGAAAGCTTCTCGAACCTCATGGACTACGGCTTCACCGCCGGCATGGAAGAGAACCTCGATGACGTGGCCCAGGGCGAACGCGACTGGAAAAACGTGCTGGACGAGTTCTACGGCGACTTCAAGAAAAAACTCGAAGTGGCGGAGAATCCGGAAGCCGGCATGCGTGCCAACCAGCCGGTAATGACCGATATTCCTTGCACCACCTGCGGCCGTCCAATGCAGATTCGTACTGCCTCGACTGGCGTGTTCCTCGGCTGCTCGGGCTACAGCCTGCCGCCGAAAGAACGCTGCAAGGCCACCGTCAACCTGGTGCCGGGCGATGAAATCGCGGCGGACGACGAGGGCGAGTCGGAATCCCTGGTACTGCGCGGCAAGCATCGCTGCCCGATCTGCAGCACGGCGATGGACGCCTACCTGCTCGACGAGAAGCGCAAGCTGCACATCTGCGGTAACAATCCGGATTGCGCCGGCTACGAAATCGAAGAAGGCAGCTATCGCATCAAGGGCTACGAAGGTCCGAGCCTGGAATGCGACAAGTGCGGCAGCGAGATGCAGCTCAAGACCGGCCGTTTCGGCAAATTCTTCGGTTGCACCAACCCGACGTGCAAGAACACCCGCAAGCTGCTGAAGAGCGGCGATGCGGCGCCGCCGAAGATGGATCCGGTGAAGATGCCGGAGCTGAAATGCGAAAAGGTCAACGACACCTACATCCTGCGTGACGGTGCGTCCGGCCTGTTTCTGGCGGCCAGTCAGTTCCCGAAAAACCGCGAGACCCGTGCTCCGCTGGTGATCGAGATTCTGCCGCACAAGGACGAAATCGATCCGAAGTATCATTTCCTGTGCGAAGCGCCGCAGAAGGATCCGGATGGCTTGCCAGCCGTGATCCGCTACAGCCGCAAGACCAAGGAGCAATACGTTCAGACCGAAGTCGACGGCAAACCGACTGGCTGGAAAGCGTTCTTCGACGGTGGCAAGTGGACGGTCGAGGACAAGCGTCCGGCGAAAGCCAAGGCTTGAGCTGACTCCGACCTTGCGATGGGCTGATGTTATCGGCCCAACACGACAAAAGGCCGCATGACAACCTTCGGGTTTTCATGTGGCCTTTTTGTTTAAAGCTTGCGATCGCATCGGCTGATCCATGACACTGTCCGGCCTGTGTGAAGCAATTATTTCGTTGTGGAGAGTGCCGACATGGCCCACGAACTCTATACCCGTACCAATCAGAAGATCTATTTCGCGGGTTTGTCGCTGGAAGCGCTGGCCAGGGCCGAAGAGGGGCGGGCGATGAACTCGCTGGCGCTGATTCAGGCCGGGCGCGAATCCGCACTGTTTCATCTCTACGGTGCGTTGTTGGGGCTGTGTCATGAAATCGCCGGCTTCTATCGTCTGCCGCAAGCCAATGCGTCGCAAGCGGAAACCTTGCTGACCCGCGAAGTGCTGGAATCGATTGCCATTCCTGAGCTGGCGGAGATGATTGAGCTGGCGGGCAATCCGGAGACCTGGCTGGCTAAATTGCTGGCCGCGCACTCGGCGCTGTTTCAGCCGCCACGCGTTCCACATAAGCCGAAGGGCGATGTGACGCAGCCATTGATTCAGGCAGTGAATCTGGATGAAGAAGAGGTGGTTGAAGAGTTGAGCCGTGAAGAGCTCGAGAGCTGGCGGCAGAACCTCAAGGGGCTGGCTATCCGTTTCCGTGAAGGCTTGAACGAGTGCTGAGGAGCTGTGTACTGGCGGCGACGAGAGGCGTGCTGCTGGTCAAGATCCCGAGCGAAGCCTGAATGATGTCTATATAATCCCTGCCTTTCGTGGAGATCAGACCTATATGCCAACGTCCTTTCTAGAAATTGTCGAGCTACCAGACGGCCGAATCGAACTGCGCAGGGCCGAGGACGAGGGTTCTCTGGTGACTCTGGATTTCTCCGAGGATGCCAAGGCGTTTCTGCAGGGCCAGCACGTTGAAATTGCCAAAGCGATGTTGAGTGTCGGCGTGCAAATGGCGGGGCGTATGGTTGAGGGAGAATTCGATAAGGATGAGGGGCCGCGGGTTCTTCATTGATCCGCTGTCTCCCAGTTACTGCTCCAGATCGGCTTCTCTATCCCTGGAGAAGCCCTGCGCTTTACGTGGCGCGCATTGTTGCTGAATCATCCCAAACGAATGTTCAGGCTTTGAGCGTCCCCGGTGCGGGCGGCGCTGATCAGCTGTTGCCGTGACCCTGCGCTCAGTGGATTCAGCCACGTGACGACCGTGTGGCTGCGGCCCAGGCGTAATGCTTCGCAGGCCAATTGCTGAGCGCTTTGGGCGCCGCGCGGTTGTAACAGCAGGATCCGTTCGCGATTCAATCCAGCGTCCCGCAACCAGGTCTGGGTCAGGCTGGCAGGCGGTGCAATCAGGGTCAGCCAGCGTGCGTCCTGATCCTCGCTCAATTCGCGAAGAATCGGTGCCAGCAGGTTCAGACAGTTCCCGGCCGCACCGCGCAGTGACAGCTCACTGAACGCTTCGGGTTCGTTATTCCACGGACGCTCGACGACATCCTTGAGGATGGGGGCGAGCGGTTGCGCCAGAAACGCTTCGAACAACGGCAGTTGTGTTTGCTGAGGTGCGTGTGGGAACTGCATAAAGCCTCCTTTAGCGGCGGATGACGCCGACACTCAAGCCTTCGATAACCAGCTCCTGGTCTTTCAGGTTGACTTCGATAGGGGCGAACTCGGGGTTTTCGGCAATCAGCCAGACTTTACTGCCGTCACGCTTGAAGCGTTTGACGGTGACTTCATCGCCGATCCGCGCAACCACGATCTGACCGTTGCGTGCCTCGCGGGTGGTGTGAACCGCCAGCAGGTCACCGTCGAAAATGCCGATGTCCTTCATGCTCATGCCATGAACGCGCAACAGATAATCGGCGCGCGGATGAAAGAAGGCCGGGTTGATGTTGCAGGACTCTTCGATGTGCTGCTGGGCGAGAATCGGCGCGCCGGCAGCCACTCGACCGATGATCGGCAGCGTGGACTCGTCGACCTTGGCTTCGAAACCTGGAATTCGAATGCCGCGAGAGGCGCCCGGAGTCATTTCGATTGCGCCTTTGCGAGCGAGCGCCTTGAGGTGCTCTTCGGCCGCGTTGGGCGACTTGAAACCCAGTTCCTGAGCGATTTCCGCACGGGTCGGCGGGTAGCCGTTGTCTTCGAGGCAGCGTTTGATAAAGGCCAGAATCTCGGCTTGGCGTGGCGTCAGCTTAAGCATATTGATCGCTCTGTCTTTTTATACAGTGACTGGGATTATATACAGTGAAGCGGTCTTGGCAATGATCGTTTTTTGCCATGCCGCCGGACGGTCAGTGACGACCCAGATTAATGTGGCGTCCTTGTTGTGGTTAAATATCTGACTGACCATTCCCAAAACGAACCGGCAGGCTTGACAAGGCACAGACTGAAACGTATGTTTCAAACAAGTGTTTGTCAGGCGGAGTAGCCATGGCCCAGTCGGAAACCGTTGAACGCATTCTTGATGCTGCAGAACAGCTGTTCGCGGAAAAAGGTTTTGCTGAAACCTCATTGCGTCTGATCACCAGCAAGGCAGGGGTCAACCTCGCTGCGGTGAACTATCACTTCGGCTCGAAGAAGGCGCTGATCCAGGCGGTTTTCTCGCGCTTTCTCGGTCCGTTCTGCATCAGCCTCGACAGAGAGCTGGAACGCCGTCAGGCCAAACCAGAGAACAAGCCTTCGCTCGAAGAGTTGCTGGAAATCCTCGTCGAGCAAGCGCTGGTGGTACAGCCACGCAGCGGCAACGATCTGTCGATCTTCATGCGTTTGCTCGGTCTGGCCTTCAGTCAGAGCCAGGGCCACTTGCGCCGTTATCTGGAAGACATGTACGGCAAGGTATTCCGCCGCTACATGCTCTTGGTTAACGAAGCTGCCCCGCGTATTCCTCCGATCGAACTGTTCTGGCGCGTGCACTTCATGCTCGGCGCTGCGGCGTTCAGCATGTCCGGGATCAAGGCCTTGCGTGCGATTGCCGAGACCGATTTCGGCGTCAACACCTCCATCGAGCAGGTGATGCGTCTGATGGTGCCGTTCCTGGCAGCCGGCATGCGTGCCGAAACCGGCGTCACCGACACGGCAATGGCCACCGCGCAGTTGCGGCCACGGAGCAAATCCGCGCCGGCACCTGCCAAGGTTTAACCCTCCATGGGTGGGCGCGGCAGCTGACATCCGCTAAGCTAGCCGCCCATGTCGACTCTCGTTCTGAACCCGTTTCTCATAGAAATCACCGACCCGCCGGGCAATGCCCCAGGCGGTGATTTCGTGGGCGACGGGTTTTTCGTTTTCAAGGAATTTCTATGACTGCTGGCCTGCAAGGCTCGTTGATGGTGGACGTCGCCGGTACCTGGCTGACGGCCGAAGATCGCCAATTGTTGCGCCAGCCCGAAGTGGGCGGCCTGATCATCTTCGCCCGCAACATCGAGCATCCGCGCCAGGTGCGCGAGCTGAGCGCGGCGATCCGTGCCATTCGTCCGGACTTGCTGCTGGCGGTGGACCAGGAGGGCGGTCGCGTCCAGCGTCTGCGTCAGGGCTTCGTCCGTTTGCCAGCCATGCGCGCCATCGCTGATAACCCGAACGCCGAGTATCTGGCCGAGCAGTGCGGCTGGATTATGGCCACCGAAGTGCTGGCGGTCGGACTCGACCTGAGCTTCGCGCCGGTGCTGGATCTGGATTACCAGCGCAGCGCCGTGGTCGGCACCCGTTCTTTCGAAGGCAATCCGGAGCGCGCCGCACTGCTCGCAGGCGCTTTCATCAAAGGCATGAGCAGCGCGGGCATGGCCGCCACCGGCAAGCATTTCCCCGGCCATGGCTGGGTGGAAGCCGACTCCCACGTCGCGATCCCCAACGACGAGCGCAGCCTCGAAGAGATCCGCGCCAACGACCTGGTGCCGTTCGCCAGACTCAGCAAGCAACTGGCCGCGGTCATGCCGGCTCACGTGATTTATCCGCAAGTCGACACACAACCTGCCGGTTTCTCCCGGCGCTGGCTGCAGGACATTCTGCGTGGCGAGTTGCAGTTCGACGGCGTGATCTTCAGCGATGACCTGTCGATGGCCGGCGCCCACGTGGTCGGCGACGCCGCCAGCCGTATCGAAGCGGCACTGAGTGCCGGTTGCGACATGGGCCTGGTGTGCAACGACCGCGCAGCTGCCGAGCTGGCCCTGAGTGCCGCGCAGCGCATGAAGGTCAAGCCGTCGCCGCGCATCGCACGCATGCGCGGTCAGGCATTCGCCAATACCGAATACCGTCAGGATCCGCGCTGGCTGACCGCTGTCGGCGCGCTCAAAGACGCTCAACTGATCGATTAAGGATTTTTTCGCTATGACGGTTTACGCAATCATCGGCGGCACCGGTCTGACCCAGCTGGAGGGCCTGAGCATTCGCCAGTCGCTGGCGGTGGATACGCCTTACGGGGCGCCATCGGCCGAAGTCCAGATTGGCGAATACGCCGGCAAGGAAGTGCTGTTCCTCGCTCGTCACGGTCACCCGCATCGCTTCCCGCCGCACAAGGTCAACTATCGCGCCAACCTGTGGGCGTTGAAGCAGGCCGGGGCCGAAGCGATCATCGCGGTCAACGCCGTGGGCGGGATTCATCCTGCAATGGGCACCGGACATTTCTGCGTGCCGCATCAGATCGTGGACTACACCAGCGGTCGCGAGCACACCTATTTCGCCGATGATCTGGAACATGTCACACACATCGACTTCAGCTTTCCCTACAGCGAACCGCTGCGTCAGCAATTGATTGCTGCGTTGGCTGCGGAAGGGTGCGAGTACAGCGATCAAGGCGTTTATGCCTGCACCCAGGGCCCGCGTCTGGAAACCGTGGCCGAGATCGTGCGACTGGAGCGTGACGGCTGCGACATCGTCGGCATGACCGGCATGCCGGAAGCGGCGCTGGCTCGCGAGCTGGATCTGGATTACGCGTGTCTGTCGCTGGTGGTGAACCCGGCTGCGGGCAAGACCACGGAAGTGATCACCATGGCCGAGATCGAGCAGGCGTTGCACGACGGCATGGGCAAAGTGAAGTCGACGTTGGCGCGGGTGCTGAAGGGCTGAGTCTGGCTCGAAACCGAGTCGAGCCATTCGCGGGCAAGCCCGCTCCCACAGGTTAAGCGCTATCTCTGTGGGAGCGGGCTTGCCCGCGAATCGATCTGGTAGACGACAAAGACTTCAGCGCTTGTCGAATTTGTCCGGCAGCGGCGCAAACAGCGCCTCGATATCATCACTCTGCAATTTCCAGTCCCCGGCCTTGCGCCCATCCAGCACGCCGGCCGCCAGGTCGGATTTTTCCCGCTGCAAGTGCTGAATCTTCTCCTCGACCGTGCCCCGGGCAATCATCTTGTAGACGAATACCGGCTTCTCCTGGCCAATGCGATACGCGCGGTGGGTTGCCTGATTCTCGGTCGCCGGGTTCCACCACGGATCGTAGTGAATCACCGTGTCCGCTTCCGTCAGGTTCAGGCCCACACCGCCGGCCTTCAGGCTGATGAGAAAGATCTGACGCTTGCCGCTCTGGAATTCCTTCACCGGTGTGCGCCGATCACGGGTCTGTCCCGTCAACAGCGCATAGGCGACGTTGCGTTTTTTCAGTTCATCCTCGATCAGTGACAGCATCGAAGTGAACTGCGAGAACAGCAGAATCCGCCGGCCTTCCTCAAACAACTCCTCGAGCATTTCCATCAGGCTGTCGAGCTTGCCTGATGTGCTGCCGCGAGCGGGCAGGGTGGCGTCATTGACCAGGCGCAAATCGCAACAGACCTGACGCAGCTTGAGCAGCGCCTCGAGAATGATGATCTGACTGCGCGCCACGCCTTTACGGGTGATTTCGTCGCGAACCTTTTTATCCATGGCCAGGCGCATGGTTTCGTACACGTCGCGCTGCGCTTCGTTGAGCTCGACCCAATGAATGATTTCGGTTTTCGGCGGCAGCTCGGTCGCAACCTGCTCCTTGGTGCGGCGCAGCAGGAACGGTTTGATCCGACCGTTGAGGTGCTGAAGTCTGACTTCGCTGGCGCGTTTTTCAATCGGCACGCGGTAATCGGCGTTGAAGCTTTTGACGTCGCCGAGCCAGCCGGGCAGCAAGAAGTGAAACAGTGACCACAGTTCACCCAGATGGTTTTCCAGCGGCGTCCCGCTCAGACATAGGCGCTGACGCGCATTGAGTTCACGGGCAGCCTGGGCGGCTTTGCTGTTCGGGTTCTTGATGTACTGCGCCTCATCCAGCACCAGCACGTGCAGCGGCTGCTGGGCCAGACGTTCGACATCCTTGGGCAGCAGCGCATAAGTGGTGAGGATCAGATCGTAATCGGCCAGATGCTCGAAGTGCTTTTTACGACTGGCGCCGTACAGCGCGACAACCTTGAGCTGTGGCGTGAAGTGCGCCGCTTCGTCGAGCCAGTTGGGAATCAGGCTGGTAGGCATTACCACCATGCTCGGGCGATCCAGGCGTCCGGCGTTCTTCTCGCTGAGAATGTGCGCCAATGTCTGTAGGGTTTTGCCCAAGCCCATGTCGTCCGCGAGAATCCCGCCGACCTCAAGTTGCCGCAGCGACTGCATCCAGCTCAAGCCTTCGAGCTGATAAGGACGCAGCGTCGCATTCAGCCCCTTCGGTGCTTTGGCGCTGTAATCGCGGATGTCGCGCAAGCGCTGGGCGAAGCTGCGAATCTGCTCGCCACCCTCCCAGAGCAGGGGAATGCCTTCCAGTGAATTCAGGCGCGTGGCGTCGGCCTTGCTCAGGCGCAGGGTGGTTTCGCCCGGCTCCTGCATATAAAACTCGCCAAGGGTCGCCAGCACCGGCTTCAGCCGGCCGAGGGGCAGGGCGACTTGCAATGGCCCGTGCTCGCTGTTGCGTTGCGGGATGTTCACCAGAATCAGTTCATCATCGCGACGGCGGGCGAGACGTTCCGGGTTGAGGATTTCCGTGTGCGAACGCATCAGGTTGAGCAGGATCGGCAGCAGGCTCAGGCGCTCACCGTTGACGATGATCCCCAGCTCCAGATCGAACCAGTCGCGTTCCGGCGTCTGCTCGACGGTGGCGTACCAGTCGTCCACGGCAGTCAGGTCGAAACCGAACTCATCATCGACCAGCAGCTCCCAGCCCTGAGTGCGCAGCTTCGGCAGATCGTTGAGGGTGAACGTCAGCCAGGCGCTGTCGTTGACCATCTCGTAGAGTTCTCCGGCGCTTTCCGGCAGGGCTTTGCTCTGCCGGGTGGCGATGCGGAAACCGAGAATTCGCAACTGCTCGCGGTAGCTTTGCTCGACGTCCGGATGGCGCTTGACCCGCAGGGTCTGCGCTTCCTGGCGAATCAGAATGTCGCTGTTCTTCTGGCCGCTGACGTATTCGTCGAGGTAACTGAAGGACAGCGCCGCGCGATGCTGGATATAACGCTGCATTTTGCCGTTACGCGGTTCGAATGCGCTGAACTCGACGCTGGCCAGCCACAGACGCGGCACCGGTTGCACGTTGTCCACCAGCACTTGCGGCGGCGCTTTCGGGCTGCGGTTTTCCAGTACGGCCTGGAGTTTTTCCAGCAGTTCGGCGTCTTTGGCGGCGGCGGGGTATTCGAGGGTTTCCTGCACTTGCAGCAACACCGCCGCGCAATGTTTGCAGTTGCTGTGTACCGGGCAGGTGCAGGTGGCGTCGACCATCAGCAGCGTGCCTTTGGCCGACTCGCGCAGATGAATCGTCTGACGGTACACATTACCGCCAGAACCTTCGCAGCTGGCGGTAATGGTCGCGTCGCCGACCTGCACGAATCGCACCCGGTTTTCCAGGGCATAGCGGCGGCCACGCTCCAGGCTTTGTTCCTTGAACCGACTGACCCAGGAGGAGGCCAGCGGTTTACTCAGAGGCGGGGACATAAGGACTTCAGTCAGTCCGGAATGGCTTCAGGCGCTTCCCGAGGCGCGGGCGCCGTCAGTGAAGTGATCTTGATCAGCAGGGCCAGGTGGCCGTTATCGAGGTAGTTGAGTTGGCCATTTTTGGTATGGCTGTCCTGTTTCAGACGCTCGCTGGCGGTGACCATGCCGTTGGCGTCGATCTGGTTGACCCAGAAATCGGCGTTCACATCGGTGAAGCGCCCGAGCTTCATTTCAATCGTGCCTTCGATCGGGAACTGGCCGAACTGCTCCTGACCTTCGCTGACCGCCACTTTGGCAGGCGTTTCGCCCAGCGTCTGCTGCCAGGCTTTGTGCATCAGCACGCTGTACTCGCCGCTGGCGGTGAGTTTGGTCACAACGTCGTTCAGCGCCGGCGTGCGTTTACTGTCATCGCCCAGCCGCTGGGCGCCCGCCGCCCAGTCTTCCGGTGCCGCGCGGCTGACAATCGCCGGGACGGCGTTCTGGCGCACCAGAATCATTTCGACCTGATACAGGTCATCGGCAAACGCCGTCGGTGCTACCAGAGTCAGTAGCAAGGTCAATGAGCGAAACAGGCGCATGCGGCGTCCTTCAAGCAGTTTTCGGGATGAGGCGCTCGAACAGCGCCTCCACAGTATTAAAGCGCTCTTCCGGGCGCTCCATCGGCACCTGGAACTTGAACATCGTGGCGCCTTCGAATTTGTAGCGTTTTGGCTGACTCTGGATCAGTTTGATCAGGGTCATCGGATCGACCGGCGTCTGTGCCGCGAACTCGATGCGCCCACCTTGCGGGCCGCCATCGACTTTCTTGATGCCTAACTGTTCGGCCTGCAATTTCAGCGCCGTGATGCGTACCAGATTCTTGGTCGGCTCTGGCAGCAGACCAAAACGGTCGATCATCTCGACTTGCAGATCCTTCAGGCCTTCCTCGTCGGTGGCCGAAGCGATGCGCTTGTACAGGATCAGGCGTGCGTGTACATCCGGCAGATAATCTTCCGGAATCAGCGCCGGCACCCGCAGGTTGACTTCCGGGCCACCGCCGAGCGGTTGGTCGAGGTTCGGCTGTTCGCCCTTGCGGATCGACTTCACCGCGCGCTCGAGCATTTCCATGTACAGCGTGAAGCCGACAGCCTGAATCTGCCCGCTCTGACCGTCGCCCAGCAGTTCGCCGGCGCCACGGATTTCCAAGTCGTTGGTGGCCAGCACGAAACCCGCACCCAGATCCTGAGTATTGGCAATCGCCTCCAGGCGTTTTTCCGCATCGCCAGTGATTTGCTGGCGCGGCGGGGTCAGCAGGTAGGCGTAAGCCTGGTGGTGACTACGACCAACGCGGCCGCGCAACTGGTGCAACTGCGCCAGACCGAACTTGTCGGCACGCTCGATGATGATGGTGTTGGCGCTCGGCACGTCGATGCCGGTCTCGATGATGGTCGAGGCGATCAGCACGTTGAAGCGCTTGTGATAGAAGTCGCTCATCACCTGTTCGAGTTCGCGTTCGCGCATCTGCCCGTGGCCGATGCCGATCCGCGCTTCCGGCACCAGTTCGGCCAGTTCGGCGGCGCACTTCTCGATGGTCTTCACGTCGTTGTGCAGGTAGTAAACCTGTCCACCGCGCAGCAGCTCACGCAGCAAGGCCTCTTTGACCGTGCTCTTGTTCTGCTCCATGACGAAGGTGCGCACCGACAGGCGTCGCGCCGGCGGCGTGGCGATGATCGACAGGTCGCGCATGCCCGACACCGCCATGTTCAGCGTGCGCGGAATCGGCGTGGCGGTCAGCGTAAGAATGTCGACTTCGCTGCGCAGAGCCTTGAGCTGTTCCTTCTGACGGACACCGAAACGGTGCTCTTCGTCGATGATCACCAGCCCGAGATTTTTGATTTTGACGTCGTCCTGCAGCAACTTGTGGGTGCCGATGACGATGTCGATGTTGCCCTCGGCCAGTTCGGCCACCGCAGCGTTGACTTCCTTGGCCGACTTGAAGCGGCTCATCACTTCCACGGTCACCGGCCAGTCGGCGAAGCGGTCGCGGAAGCTGTTGTAATGCTGCTGGGCGAGCAGGGTGGTCGGCACCAGGATCGCCACTTGCTTGCCGCCGTGCACGGCGATGAACGCGGCGCGCATGGCGACTTCGGTCTTGCCGAAACCCACATCGCCGCAGACCAGTCGATCCATCGGTTTCGGCGAAAGCATGTCCTCGCGCACGGCCTCGATGGTGGATTGCTGATCCGGGGTTTCTTCGAACGGGAAACCGGCGCTGAAGGTCGCGTAATCGGCCTTCGGGTCGGCGAACGCATAACCTTCGCGGGCGGCGCGGCGGGCGTAGATGTCGAGCAGTTCGGCAGCCACGTCGCGCACTTGCTCGGCGGCCTTGCGCTTGGCTTTCTGCCAGGTCTCGGAGCCGAGGCGGTGCAGCGGGGCCAGTGCGTCGTCGCTGCCGGTGTAACGGGCGATCAAATGCAGGTTGGCCACCGGCACGTAGAGCTTGGCGTTCTCGGCGTATTCGAGGGTCAGGAATTCGGCGGCCTGATTGTCGATTTCCAGAATCGTCAGGCCGAGATAACGACCGACGCCGTGGTCGATGTGCACCACCGGCGCGCCTTCGCGCAGCTCGGTGAGGTTCTTGATCACCGCATCGTTGTTGGCGTCGGCGCGTTTTTCGCGACGGCGGCGCTGCATCACGCGCTGGCCGAACAGCGGACTTTCCGCGACCAGCGCCAGCGCCGGGTCGTCCAGCATCAGGCCTTCGTCGAGCGGGGCAATGGTGATCGCCAGGCGATCCTTGCTCGCGACGAAGTCCGGCCAGCTGTCGACGGTTTTCGGTCGCAGCTTCAGGCGATCCAGCAACTCCAGCAGCACTTCGCGACGACCTGCGGATTCGGCAGTGAACAGCACGCGTCCCGGGAACTCGTCGAGGAATGCCGAAAGTGCGGCTAACGGCTGGGTAGCCTTGGCTTCGATCGCCAGATTCGGCAATGCCTGCGCCGGGAAGCGCTCGCGCCCGACGCCAGTTTCCACGTCCTGCTGGCTGGCAACCACGCGCGGCCAGTTCTTCAGGCGGGCGAAGCAGTCTTCCACCGGCAGGAACAGTTCGGCCGGCGGCAATAAAGGACGGGATGGGTCGACGCGACGCTCTTCATAACGGTTGCGCACATCGTTCCAGAAGTTTTCCGCCGCCTGCTCGATGCCCGGCAGCGAGAACACTTGAGTGTCCTGCGGCAGGTAATCGAACAGGGTCGAGGTTTCTTCAAAGAAGAGCGGCAGGTAGTACTCGATGCCGGCCGGTGTGATGCCGCTGCTCAGGTCCTGGAAGATCGGGCAGCGGCGGAAGTCGACGTCGAAGCGCTCGCGAAAGCGCGCCTTGAAGCGGGTGACCGCGTCTTTCTGCAGCGGGAATTCCTTGGCCGGCAGCAGCTTGACCGAATCGACTTTGTCGATGGAGCGCTGATTTTCCGGATCGAAGGTGCGCAGGGTTTCGATTTCGTCGTCGAACAAGTCGATGCGATAAGGCAGTTTGCTGCCCATCGGGAACAGGTCGATCAGTGCCCCACGTACGGTGAACTCGCCGTGCTCGTAGACCGTGTCGACGTAGCGATAGCCACTGGCTTCGAGCCGTGAGCGCATCTGCTCGACATCGAGTTTCTGCCCGACATCCAGCACCAGGCTGCTGCCGAGCAGGAATTTGGTCGGCGCCAGACGGTGCAGGGCGGTGGTGATCGGCACCACCAGCACGCCATGTTCCAGCTCCGGCAGCCTATAAAGGCTGGCAATACGCTGGGAAATGATGTCCTGGTGCGGCGAAAACAGATCGTAGGGCAGGGTTTCCCAGTCGGGGAAATGCAGCACCGGCAAATCCGGGGCGAAGAAACTCAGCTCCTGCTCCAGCCGTTCGGCACTCTGGCTGTCGGCGGTCAAAAGCAGCGTGAAGCGCTTGGCAGCGCTGGCAGCCTCGGCAATCGCCAGGCTCAGGGCGGCACCGGGGAGGTTGCCCCAGTGCTGTTTACCTGCCGCGGCAGGGAGAAGCGGTAGACGCAGAACAGGCACGGAAGGTTGAGCTCCAGGCGTTGCGACAAAGTCGGTAATTGTAGCGGCGTCCGGTGCCGCCTGTCAGTTGCAGGATGCGTCTATCTGCACCGTTTGGGAAAAATGTAGTGGTAACCATAAAAACCAGCGCTTTTTTTACGGTTATGTAGTGCCAAAAGTCGGTGGTGTTACGGAGGGTTACAGACATCGTCTAACAGTCGTCGAAAAACTGACTGCGCTGGAAGCCCCGTATTTACTGGGCTGGCGGAGGGCGTTATTTTTTTGAACGGATTTTTGTTACCGATTGCGCGACAGGCGCGCATTGCTACAAGAGGTTCTCGGCGGCATAATGTAGCCCCTTTTTTCTGCCCCTACATGTGGAAGGTTACCGTGACTCAGAAGCCCGACCAGTGTCTTGGTGAATGGATCGACCGTGAAGCACTCGCAGAAGCGATGATTCCGCTTATCGGTCAGCTCTACCGCAACAACAACGTGGTGAGCTCGATCTATGGCCGCAGCCTGATCAACCAGTCTGTCATCGCGATTCTCAAAGCTCACCGCTTTGCTCGCCACCGTTCTGCCGACGACAGCGAACTCTCCGTCCACGAAACATTCCCACTGCTCAAGGCCATGAGCGAGCTCAAGCTCGGCGCGGCCTCGGTAGATCTGGGCAAGCTGGCGTACAAATTCCGCAACGAAGGCAACGGCCGCACCGCCGAGCAGTTCGTGCGTGAAGAAATGGCTGACGTGGTTGGCCAGCAAAACGCTTCGGCCCGCAAAGGCACCGACGTTGTGCTGTACGGCTTCGGTCGTATCGGCCGTCTGCTGGCGCGTATCCTGATCGAGAAAACCGGTGGCGGCGACGGCCTGCGTCTGCGTGCCATCGTGGTGCGCAAGGGCGCCGAAAACGACCTGACCAAACGCGCCAGCCTGCTGCGTCGCGATTCGGTACACGGTTCGTTCAACGGCACCATCACCATCGACGAAGAAAACAACACCATCACCGCCAACGGCAACCTGATCCAGGTTATCTACGCGAAGAATCCTACCGAAGTGGATTACACCCAGTACGGCATCAAAGATGCGCTGCTGGTGGACAACACCGGTGTATGGCGTGACGCCGATGGTCTGGGTCAGCACCTGGCGTGCCCGGGTATCGACCGCGTTGTTCTGACCGCGCCTGGCAAGGGCAAGCTGAAGAACATCGTTCACGGTATCAACCACAACGAAATCACGGCTGACGACAAGATCGTGTCCGCCGCTTCCTGCACCACCAACGCCATCGTGCCGGTGCTGAAAGCCGTGAATGACAAGTTCGGCATCATCAACGGTCACGTCGAAACCGTTCACTCGTACACCAACGACCAGAACCTGATCGACAACTTCCACAAGGGCGATCGCCGTGGCCGTAGCGCCGCGCTGAACATGGTCATCACCGAGACCGGTGCCGCCACCGCTGCTGCCAAGGCCCTGCCTGAGCTGGCCGGCAAGCTGACCGGTAACGCGATCCGCGTTCCGACGCCGAACGTGTCCATGGCCATTCTCAACCTGAACCTTGAGAAAGCCGCCTCCCGTGAAGAGATGAACGAGTACCTGCGCTACATGGCGCTGCACTCCGATCTGCACAAGCAAATCGACTTCGTCAACTCGCAGGAAGTGGTTTCGACCGACTTCGTGGGCTCGCGTCACGCCGGTGTGGTCGATGCTGAAGCGACCATCGTTCAGGACAACCGCGTTGTTCTGTACGTCTGGTACGACAACGAGTTCGGCTACAGCTGCCAGGTGGTTCGCGTGATGGAAGACATGGCCGGTGTAAACCCGCCAGCGTTCCCGCGCTAAGCCTTAGCTGCAAATGAAAACGCCCCGACTCTGGTCGGGGCGTTTTTGTTTGCGCGCGATTTGCTTCAGCGGGGGATGGCGGCTTGGGCCGTGCGCAGTTCGTGCCTGTTGCCACGGAACAGCACCAGCGTGGCGATCAGGCCCAATACGGCTGCGCCGCTGAGCCAGATCCCCGGCGCCGCCTTGTTGTCCAGTATATGGATCAGATAAGTGCAGGCCGCCGGCGTAAATCCGCCGAAGGTTGCGGTCGCCAAGCTGTAGGCCAACGAGAAACCGGTGGTACGAACTTCTACCGGCATGATTTCGGTGAGTGCCACTACCATTGCCCCGTTGTACGAGCCGTACAGGAACGACAGCCACAACTCGACGATCAGCAAATGGCTGAAGCTCGGGTTCGCCACCAGCCAGGACAGTGCCGGGTAAGCGGTCAGGATCGCCAGAATCGTCGCCGCCAGCAGTAGGGGTTTACGACCTACCTTGTCAGACACCGCGCCCATCACCGGCAACCAGAAGAAGTTCGACAGGCCGATGCACACGGTCACCAGCAACGCATCGAAGTCCGATAGGTGCAATTCCGCCTTGCCGAAGGTCGGTGTGTAGGCAGTGATCAGGTAGAACGACACCGTTGTCATGACCACCAGCGCCATGCCAGCGATGACGATGCCAAAGTTCTGACCGATCGAACGGATGATTTCCTGCAGAGTAGGGCGATGTTTGCGCGCCTGGAACTCCGGGGTTTCCTCCAGCGAGCGGCGGATGACAAAAATCACCGGGACGATCATGCAGCCGATCAGGAACGGCACGCGCCAGCCCCAGTCGCCCATCTGTTCCGGGCTCAGCCAATGGTTGAGACCGACACCGAGCAGGCCGGCGAATACCACCGCCGCTTGCTGGCTGGCGGACTGCCAGCTGACGAAAAAGCCCTTGCGGCCCGGCGTGGCGATTTCCGCCAGATACACCGACACCCCGCCCAGTTCCACGCCGGCCGAGAAACCTTGCAGCAATCGGCCGAACAGCACGATCAGCGGCGCGGCAACCCCAAGGGTGGCGTAGCCCGGCACGCAGGCAATCAGCACGGTGCCGGCCGCCATCATGGCCAGCGTGATGATCAGGCCCTGGCGCCGGCCATGTCGGTCGATGTAGGCGCCGAGAAAAATCGCCCCCAGCGGGCGCATCAGGAAGCCGGCGCCAAACGTGGCCAAGGAAAGCATCAGGGACGCGAAGGCGCTGTCGGTGGGAAAGAAGGTCTTGGCAATGGCCGTGGCATAGAAGCCGTAGACCATAAAGTCGAACATCTCGAGAAAGTTGCCGCTGACAACGCGAAAAATCGCCTTGCCTTTGCCGGTCGTGGAAGACATGGGTAGGTACTCGCTCTAAATCTTGTAAGAAAGCGTTGCGCTCGTAGCCCATAATGGCCGGCGCGGTTTTGCGGGGAGATGAAGAATTGTTAACTGGACGCTGGGTGGTTCTCGTGCTGCTGACCGGTTTTTTGTCCGGCTGCGGCAACGGTGATTCCCTGGAGACTTTCGGTGGCCCGACGATGGGCAGCACCTATTCGATCAAGTATGTGCGCCACGCCGATCTGCCTGCGCCGCAGGAGGTGCGTGTCGAAGTGGAAAAAATCCTCGCGGGCGTCGACCGGCAGATGTCGACTTACCGCGCAGACTCCGACATCTCGCGCTTCAATGCATTGCCGGCTGATCGCTGTCAGGTCATGCCCGCGCCGATCCTTGAATTGGTCCGCGTGGGCGAGCAGCTGTCGCGACAAAGCGAAGGCTCCTACGACCTCACCGTCGAACCGCTGATGAATCTGTGGGGGTTCGGCCCGCAGGGACGTGAAGAAAAAGTCCCGGATACGGCAGCGCTGGCCGAGGTGCGACAGCGGGTCGGTCATCAGCACCTGCGCATCGACGGTGACCAGTTGTGCAAGGACGCGGCGGTCGAGGTGGATTTCAACAGCATCGCAGCCGGTTACGCGGTCGACACCATTGCTGCGCGGCTCCAGGCTCTGGGCATACATGATTACCTTGCCGAAGCCACTGGCGAACTCAAGGCGTCCGGCAGGAAGCCCGACGGTTCGCCATGGCGTATCGCACTGGAAGAGCCGCGCGACGATCAGCAGGTTGCAGAGCGCGTCATCAATGTCGATGGCTTCGGTCTCTCCACTTCGGGCGACTACCGCAACTATTTTCAACAGGATGGCCGGCGTTATTCCCACACCTTCGATGCCCGGACCGGTGCGCCGGTCCTACATGACTTGGCGTCGGTCACGGTGATTCATCCTTCAGCGCTGATGGCCGATGGACTATCGACGCTGTTGCTGATTCTCGGGCCTGAAAGGGCTTGGGACTATGCCGAAAAACACGACATTGGTGCATTCTTTGTGATTCGTGCCGATACAGGTTTCGTCACACGCACCAGTCACGCGTTCGAACGGCTCAATGGCGCAAAAGTTGACTGAGAACAGTACGAAAGCTGGCGTTGTAGTGCAGGCAAAAGTAGCCTACGACGCGACCAAGGGTTAATGTGCGCGGCGTTGACGCTTCTATAGACTGTGTCCGGGTTTTCTACTGGCCCCCAATTGTTCCTTCGCGCCGTCGTTCGGCGTGATTTAGCCGCCGGTGCTGCTGGCACCGCGGCCTGTTCTGAGGAGTACGCATGGCTGTCTACAACTACGACGTGGTGGTGCTGGGTTCCGGCCCGGCGGGAGAAGGCGCGGCAATGAACGCCGCCAAAGCAGGGCGCAAGGTGGCGATGGTCGACAGCCGTCGTCAGGTCGGCGGCAACTGCACCCACCTGGGCACCATCCCGTCCAAGGCCCTGCGTCACTCGGTGCGGCAGATCATGCAGTTCAACACCAATCCGATGTTCCGTGCGATCGGCGAGCCGCGCTGGTTCTCCTTCCCGGATGTGTTGAAAAGCGCCGAGAAAGTCATTTCCAAACAAGTCGCTTCGCGTACCGGCTACTACGCCCGTAACCGCGTCGACGTGTTTTTCGGCACCGGCAGCTTCGCCGACGAGCAAACCATCGAAGTGGTCTGCGCCAACGGCGTGGTCGAGAAACTGGTGGCCAAGCACATCATCATCGCCACCGGTTCGCGTCCTTATCGCCCGGCGGACATCGATTTCCACCACCCGCGTATCTACGATAGCGACACCATCCTCAGCCTCGGCCACACCCCGCGCAAACTGATCGTTTACGGCGCCGGCGTGATCGGTTGCGAATACGCTTCGATCTTCAGCGGTCTGGGCGTGCTGGTCGAACTGGTGGACAACCGCGGTCAGTTGCTGAGCTTCCTCGACTCGGAAATCTCCCAGGCGTTGAGCTACCACTTCAGCAACAACAACATCACCGTGCGTCACAACGAAGAATATGACCGCGTCGAAGGCGTGGACAACGGCGTGGTCCTGCACCTGAAGTCCGGCAAGAAGATCAAGGCCGACGCCTTGCTCTGGTGCAACGGTCGTACCGGCAACACCGACCAGTTGGGTCTGGAAAACATCGGGGTCAAGGTCAACAGCCGTGGCCAGATCGAAGTCGACGAGAACTACCGCACCTGCGTGCAGAACATCTATGGCGCCGGTGACGTGATCGGCTGGCCGAGCCTGGCCAGTGCCGCCCACGACCAGGGCCGCTCGGCCGCTGGCAGCATCGTCGACAATGGCAGCTGGCGTTTCGTGAATGACGTGCCGACCGGTATCTACACCATTCCGGAGATCAGCTCGATCGGAAAGAACGAGCAGGAACTGACCCAGGCCAAGGTGCCGTACGAAGTGGGCAAGGCGTTCTTCAAGAGCATGGCGCGTGCACAGATCGCCGGCGAGCCGCAAGGCATGCTGAAGATCCTGTTCCACCGTGAAACCCTCGAAGTGCTGGGCGTTCACTGCTTCGGTTATCAGGCGTCGGAGATCGTGCACATCGGTCAGGCGATCATGAACCAGCCGGGCGAACTGAATACCCTGAAGTACTTCGTCAACACGACGTTCAACTACCCGACCATGGCCGAAGCCTATCGGGTAGCGGCGTACGACGGCCTCAACCGGCTTTTTTGACGGGCTCCGGCCGGTGGCCTGAGCCGGCCGGGGAGACCGATTTCAGCAATTCCCGAGGGTGGCAGTGGCCAAACCGGGAAAGTCTGTAATCAGGCTGTCAACGCCGAAGTCAGCGAGTCTGCGCATCAGCGCAGGCTCGTTGACGGTCCACACCGACACATGCAGCCCTTGACGCTGCGCCTTCTGCAGGCGTTCCGGCGTACACAGCGTCCAGTTCAACGCCAGAATCTCGCAACCGTAACTTTGTGCGACCTTCAGCGGGTCGAGCCAGGCGTATTCGGCCACCAGGCCGCGCGATACGTCGGGCACCAGATCCAGTGCAGCCTTCAAGACTTCCCGCGAACTCGAGGTGATTGTCACCTTGTCGAGCAGCCCGTGTCTGACTGCCATTTCACGGATCGCCAGCACGGTGGTCGCGGCGCGGGTGCGAGAAGCGCTTTTGACTTCCAGCTGCCAGTGCTCGAAATCACACTTTTCGAACAGTTCTTCCAGCGTTGGAATCGGGCATGGCTTGATCCAGCCCGGACCGCCCTTGCGCGCGTCGTAGGTCACCAGCTCGGCGGCGGTGTGCTCGACCACCTTGCCGCGCCGGTCGGTGGTGCGCTTGAGGGTCGGGTCGTGGATGACCATCAGCTCGCCGTCCTTGGACAGGTGCAGGTCCAGCTCGCAACGGCGAACGCCGTGCTTGAGACATTCCTGAAAACTGCTCAGGGTGTTTTCCGGTGCTTCGCCCTTGGCGCCGCGGTGGCCGTAGATAAGGGTCACGGTTCTTCCTTAATTTAGATGCCTGATTCGTTCTGTTCGCGGGCCAGACGTCGTTCCTGGGCCTGCTTCTGCAAAATATAGCGGGCGAGCAACTGGCGCTGGGCGTCGGTCAGGTGTTCGAACTCGGTACCGACGTCGTAGCCGTCGCCCTTGCGGTCGCAATGGGTCACGCGGGCGCGCAGCAACAGGCCGAGGGCCTGGGGCATCAGCACCAGTTTCACCGACAGGTGCGCGCCGGTGGCGATCGGGGTAGGGTGCTGAAAGTCGATGCCGCCCTCGGAGATGATCACCGGTTGCGGCTCGCCGATATGGCCAAGCACGGTCAGGGCGACCACCTGGCTGAGCAGGTCGATGCGTTTGTTCTGGGATTTCAGGAACGCCGCGATGGCGCGGTCGCGTTCACTGATCTGGCGCAGCAGGTGCTGCGACTCGAATTCGCTCAGGTGCAGTTCGCTGAGCAGGTTGAACAGTGGAGAAGCATCCTGCAACACTTCCTGGCCTGCGGCTTCGGGAGCGGACAGGGGCCGAATTTCCAGTGCGATCGTGTCCTCGATACGGTAGTATTCGCGGCGATCTTCTTCATCTAATGTCGACATGGCGAACCCATGGTAGCGGCGGTGGTCTGAGTGTAAAGCTGGTTATCGACCCCCGCCACAAGGACGTTCCTTTTCCCTCCGAACAAGCCCCGACATGTTCAGACCTCTCTTCGTATTTATCGGCACGCGTTATACCCGTGCAAAGCGTCGCAATCATTTTGTGTCATTCATTTCCCTGACTTCGATGATCGGGCTCGCCCTTGGCGTGGTCGTGATGATCGTGGTGTTGTCGGTGATGAACGGCTTCGATCATGAGATGCGCACTCGCGTGCTGGGCATGGTGCCCCACGCGACCATCGAGTCCGGTGAAGCCATCAATGACTGGCCGAGCCTGGCCGCCAAGGTCAAGCAGAACCCGCAGGTGGCGGCCGTTGCGCCGTTCACCCAGATGCAGGGGTTGCTGACCAACAACGGCCAGGTGTCCAAGGTGTTGCTCAATGCCATCGACCCGGCGCTGGAGCGCAACGTCTCGATCATCGACAACTTCATGAAGCAGGGCAAACTCGACGATCTGACGCCGGGCAGCTTCGGCATCGTGATCGGCGACAAGGCCGCGACCAAGCTCGGCGTGGGCCTCGGTGACAAGATCACCTTCGTCGCACCGGAGGTCAGCGTGACCCCGGCCGGGATGTTCCCGCGCATGAAGCGCTTCACCGTGGTCGGCATCTTCCATGTCGGCGCCGGTGAACTGGACGGCTATCTGGGCGTGACCAACCTGCAGGATCTGGCGAAGATGCACCGCTGGAAGCCTGATCAGGTGCAGGGCCTGCGCCTGAAGTTCGACGATCTGTTCCAGGCCCCGCGTGAGGCGTGGAACATCGCCCAGCGCCTCGGCGAAGACCGTTACTACGCCCGCGACTGGACCCGTACCCACGGCAACCTGTATCAGGCGATCCGCATGGAAAAAGCCATGATCGGCCTGCTGTTGCTGCTGATCGTCGCCGTGGCCGCGTTCAACATCATTTCCACGCTGGTGATGGTGGTCAATGACAAGAAGGGCGATATCGCCATTCTGCGCACACTGGGCGCCACACCGGGCACGATCATGCGCACGTTCATGGTGCAGGGCACGGTGATCGGCGTGGTCGGCACGGCCATCGGCGCCGTGGTCGGGATCTTCGCCGCGCTCAACGTCAGCGCTGCGATTTCGGCCCTCGAAGGCGTGATCGGACACAAATTCCTCAACGCCGACGTGTATTTCATCGATTACCTGCCGTCGCAGGTGCAGAGCCAGGACGTGGTCATGGTCTGCGCCGCTGCGTTGGTCCTGAGTTTCCTCGCCACCCTGTATCCAGCCTGGCGTGCCGCGCGCACCCAGCCGGCGGAGGCGCTACGTTATGAGTGAGTCGGGCATGAGTGAAAAAGCAATCTTGAGCTGCCGCAACCTGGGCAAATCCTACGAGGAAGGCCCGGAGTCGGTGGAAGTGCTGGCCAACCTGCAACTGGAACTGCATCCGGGTGAGCGGGTGGCGATCGTCGGCAAATCCGGTTCGGGCAAAAGTACCTTGCTCAACCTGCTGGGCGGTCTCGACACGCCGACCAAGGGCGGTGTCTGGCTCGACGGTGAAGAACTGTCGGCGCTGAGCGAGAAGAAGCGTGGCCTGCTGCGTAACCGCGCCCTCGGGTTCGTGTACCAGTTCCACCACCTGCTGCCGGAATTCACCGCGCTGGAAAACGTCTGCATGCCGCTGCTGATCGGCAAGACCGCGATCCCGGAAGCACGTCAGCGTGCCACGGCGTTGCTGGAACGGGTCGGCCTGGGTCATCGCCTGGAACACAAACCGGCGGAGCTGTCCGGTGGCGAACGCCAGCGCGTGGCCATCGCCCGTGCGCTGGTGAACAATCCAGGGCTGGTGATGCTCGACGAGCCGACCGGCAACCTCGACTCCCACACCGCCGAAGGCATTCAGGATCTGATGCTGGAACTCAGCACTTCGATGCGCACGGCGTTTCTGGTGGTGACTCACGACATGAACCTGGCTCGCCAGATGGACCGCGTCCTGCAACTGCAGGAAGGTTGCCTGACCCCCATCTGACGGCTTGAAACCCGGTGCCTGAAAAGGCATCGGGTCTTTTATTTTTATACGGTGCCCCAGCGAATGTTCAGACCGTTATCGATCTTTATCGGCACGCGCTATACCCGCGCCAAGCGCCGCAATCGCTTTGTTTCGTTCATTTCGATGACCTCGATGATCGGCCTCGCCCTCGGCGTGCTGGCGATGATCGTGGTGCTGTCGGTGATGAACGGCTTCCAGCGCGAAATGAGCTCGCGCATCCTCGGCATGGTGCCCCACGCGACCATCGTCGGCGTCAAGCCGATCGACGACTGGCAGCCAGTGGCCGCCGCCGCGATGAAGAACCCGCAAGTGACCGCCGCCGTGCCGTTCACCGAGATGGAAGGCATGCTGTCCTACAAAGGCATGATGCAGCCGATCCAGATCAGCGGCGTCGATCCGGCCCAGGAAGGCAAGGTGTCGATCGTTGCCCAGCACATTGTTCAGGGCCGTCTCGATGCCTTGAAACCGGGTGAATTCGGCGTAGTGCTGGGCGAAATCACCGCTCGGCGTTTTCGCCTCAACGTCGGCGACAAGATCACTCTGATCGTGCCGGAAGTCAGCACCGCACCGGGCGGCATCACTCCGCGCATGCAGCGCTTGAACGTGGTCGGCGTGTTCAAGGTCGGTGCCGAACTCGACGGTTCCATGGGCCTGATCCACGTCTCCGACGCCGCGACCATGCAGCACTGGGAGCCGAATCAGGTGCAGAGCGTGCGTCTGGCGGTGAAGGATCTGTACGCCGCGCCGAAGGTTTCCTCGGACATTGCCAGCGGCCTCGGCGCCGATTTCAAGGCTGACGACTGGACCCACACCCAGGGCAGCCTGTTCAGCGCGATGAAGATGGAAAAAACCATGATCGGCCTGTTGCTGCTGATGATCGTCGCGGTGGCGGCGTTCAACATCATCGCGACCCTGATCATGGTGGTGAACGACAAAGGCGCGGACATCGCGATCCTGCGCACCATCGGCGCCACACCCCGGCAGATCATGGCGATATTCATGGTGCAGGGCACGGTGATCGGCATCGTCGGCACCATCATTGGTGGCGTGCTGGGTGTGATTGCGGCGCTGAACGTCAGTGAGATGGTGAGCTGGGTCGAGCGGGTGACCGGGCA
Organism: Pseudomonas sp. GW456-12-1-14-TSB6; assembly: GCF_059424205.1. NCBI lineage: Bacteria > Pseudomonadati > Pseudomonadota > Gammaproteobacteria > Pseudomonadales > Pseudomonadaceae > Pseudomonas > Pseudomonas sp. GW456-12-1-14-TSB6. Next base: position 34,293 of record NZ_JBWKZE010000023.1, on the reverse strand, counting down.
GCACATCTTCAGTTCGGACGTGTATTTCGTCAGCAACCTGCCATCGGAATTGCAGGGCGGCGACGTGCTGCTGATCTGTTCGGCGGGCTTCATCCTCAGCTTCCTGGCCACCGTTTACCCGGCGTGGCGAGCGGCGAAGATCGAACCGGCGCACGCGTTGCGTTATTCCTAAGCATCCTGATGCTCGTTCCCACGCTCCGCGTGGGAATGCATCAACGGACGCTCCGCGTTCGGCTCTTTAGGGCGCAGAGCGCCCCGGGCTGCATTCCCACGCAGAGCGTGGGAACGATCAGCTTCGAGGCAACTCAATCACAAACCGCGTCCAGCCCTGAGCCGATTCGCAATGAATCTGCCCGCCATGAGCGCGGATGATCGACTGAGTAATCGCCAGCCCCAATCCCGCATGCTCGCTGCTGCCTTCCTGGCGCGCCGGGTCCGCCCGGTAGAAACGGTCAAACAAACGCGGCAACAAGTCCGCAGAAATCCCTTCGCCACTGTTCTCCACGGTTACCCTCAAGGATTTCGCCTGCTCGGTCACCCGAACGCGTACCTCGCCGTTAGCAGGGGTAAATCGCAACGCGTTATCCAGCAGATTCGACAGCGCCCGGCGCAACATCGCGCGATCACCCTCGAACCGCCCCGCACCGTCACGGCTGAGGCTGACCTGAGCGTCTTCGGCCAGCGGCGCAAAAAACTCCAGCAACGCATCGGCTTCTTCCGCCAGCTCCAGCGGTTCACGCTTGGGCACCAGCAAACCGTGGTCAGCCTTGGCCAGATAAAGCATGTCGTTGACCAGTTGCGCCATCCATTGCAGCTCTTCAAGGTTGCTGTGCAATGCCTCGCGATAGTCTTCGAGGGGGCGAGGGCGGGTCAGGGTGACCTGGGTGTGGGTCAGCAGATTGGAAAGTGGTGTGCGTAGCTCATGGGCGATGTCGGCAGAGAACGCTGACAGCCGCTGAAAAGAATCGTCGAGGCGTCCGAGCATGGCGTTGAAGCTGTGGGCCAATTCCGCGAGTTCTGCAGGCATCCGCGCTTCCGGCAATCGGGCATTCAGCGATTGCGCCGAAATCCCACGGGCCACGGCACTCATGCGCCGTAACGGGCGAAGACCGCTGCGGGCGGCCCAGGCGCCGAGCAGCGCGGTGGCCAGCGCCGAGAGGCCGACGGTCAGCCAGATCAGATGCTGCATGCGTTGCAGGAAGTGCTGGTGGTGGGTGATGTCCAGCAGCAAGGTCAACTGCGGTGAATCGGGTTTTCCCGGTTCAAGCGCGGCTTTGAGCAGGCGATAGTCCGTGCCGTTGTCGTTGATGGTGGCCAGACCGGGTTGCTGCGGCAGGTTTGCCGGGGCGTGCAACGAGCGCCCAAACCAGCGCTGGCCCTCAGGGCCGCTGACGCGCAACGTGATATCGCCCTGTTGGCTCAACTCATCGGTGATGTGCGCGGCGTCGCTGCCACTCAGCAGCGTCTGACGTACGCTGAGCAGTTTTCCTTCGAGCAGTTGCTGGTCGAGCTCGATGAAGTGGCCTTCGCTGGCCCGATTGAAAACGACCCCGGCGACCAGCGAAACCACGGCGGTGCAGCCGGCGAACAGCAGCGCCAGCCGACCGCTCAAGGACAGTCGGCGCATCAGTCGGCACGCTCTTCAAGGACGTAACCCATGCCGCGCACCGTGTGAATCAGCTTGTGGGGGAAGTCGTCATCGATCTTCAGGCGCAGTCGACGAATCGCCACTTCGATCACATTGGTGTCGCTGTCGAAGTTCATGTCCCAGACCTGCGAGGCGATCAGCGACTTGGGCAGCACTTCGCCCTGGCGGCGCAGGAGCATCTCCAGCAGAGCGAACTCTTTGGCCGTAAGGTCGATGCGTTGACCGCTGCGTTCGACCCGGCGGCGGATCAGGTCCAGGCTCAAATCGGCCAGGCGCAGGCTGGTTTCCTGAGGTGTGGAACTGCCGCGGCGCAATAGGCTGCGCACCCGGGCCAGTAATTCGGAGAAGGCGAACGGTTTGACCAGATAATCGTCGGCGCCCAGTTCGAGGCCGTGAACCCGGTCTTCCACGGTGTCCTTGGCGGTCAAAAACAGGATCGGCGTTTCCAGACCGGCGCTGCGCACCGCTTGCAGGATTTGCCAGCCATTGCGTCCGGGCAGCATCACGTCGAGGATCAGCAGCGCATAATCGCCACTCAACGCCAATTGCTGGCCGGTGGTGCCGTCGGCCACCAGTTCGGTGTTGAAACCGGCCTCGGTCAGGCCCTGGCGCAGGTACTGGCCGGTTTTGGGTTGGTCTTCGACGATCAGCAGTTTCATGGGCGACTCGGGTAGCGGGAACGAGGACGTTATACCGTGGGCAAACGCGGTGAGCGCCAACCTGACAAAGTTGTAATCTGCCTGTCAGGTCGCTGCCAGCGCAGGCGGGCTAGAGTTTCCCACAGGCTGAACCTTGATTTGTTGGAGTACGACTATGTTTTTGCGCAATCGTCTGGCCCTTGCCGCGTGTCTGCTGGCGCTGAGTTCGCCGCTGTGGGCATCGCCGGCGCACACTTATGACTTCGGCCAACCGGCCCCGGCGGCCAAGGCCACCCGCAGCATCGAAGTGGTGATGGGCGACATGAGCTTCGATCCGAAGGCGATCGAGATCAAGGCCGGTGAGACCGTTCGTTTTGTGCTGGTGAATAAAGGCCAGTTGCTGCATGAATTCAACCTCGGCGACGCGACGATGCATGCAAAACATCAGCAGGAAATGTTGCAGATGCAGCAAAGCGGCATGCTTACGCCGACTGGCATGAAGGAAATGTCCCACGACATGGCGGGCATGGATCACGGCTCGATGGGGCATGGCATGAAGCACGACGACCCCAACAGCGTGCTGGTGGAGCCGGGCAAGACCGCCGAGCTGACCTGGACCTTCAGCAAAGCGGTGAACCTGGAATTTGCCTGCAACATTCCCGGGCATTACCAGGCCGGAATGGTCGGCAAACTGACTGTCAGTCAGTAAGCACTCAAAGGCGGGAGCAAAGGCTGGTAGAATCCGCTGATTCTTCAGTCAGGTTTCCGCCATGCATCCCGCAGCCGAACATTCGCCGCTGGGCAAATCCAGCGAATACATCGCCACGTACACACCGTCCCTGCTGTTCCCGATTCCGCGCACCGCGAAATGGGCCGAGCTGGGCCTGACCGCCGAAACCCTGCCGTATAAAGGCGTGGATTTCTGGAACTGCTTCGAGCTGTCGTGGCTGCTGCCGTCGGGCAAACCGGTGGTGGCGATCGGTGAGTTCAGCATTCCGGCGGATTCGCCGAACATCATTGAATCCAAGTCGTTCAAGCTGTACCTGAACTCGCTGAACCAGACGCCGTTCGCTGATATCGCGAGTCTCGAAGCAACGCTGGTCAAGGATCTGTCCGCTGCTGCCGGCAAACCGGTGGGCGTGCGGGTTCGCAGCCTGAAAGACGTCGAAGCCGAAGGCGTCGTCGCGCTGCCGGGCGTGTGCATCGACGATCTGGATATCAGCGTCAGCAACTACGAACACCCGCGTCCTGAACTGCTGCGCTGCGACGATTCGCGCGTGGTGGAGGAGAGCGTGCACAGTCATCTGCTCAAATCCAACTGCCCGGTGACCAGCCAGCCGGACTGGGGCAGCGTGGTGGTGGAATACCGTGGCGCGGCGCTGGATCACGCCAGCCTGCTGGAATACATCGTCAGCTTCCGTCAGCACTCGGACTTCCACGAGCAATGTGTGGAGCGGATCTTCCTTGACCTGCAGCGCCTGCTGAAACCGGAAAAACTCACGGTGTTTGCGCGTTATGTGCGCCGGGGCGGGCTGGACATCAATCCGTACCGCAGCACTGAAAGCGTGCAACTGCCGAACCATCGTCTGGTTCGTCAGTAACCCGCCTCGCGGACATGAAAAAGCCCTGCCAGTGATGGCAGGGCTTTTTTGCATTCGCGGGTTTCAGATGCCCATGCTGACCAGAGAATTCATGATGTTGCGCAGTGTGCCGGCGATGGTGGGGTGATCAACTTCAAAACGCTCAACGGCCAGGTTCACGCCATCGGCAATGTTGGAGTCCTTGGTTTTGGTTTCCAGTTCAAGTTCCAGTTCGATCTGTTCCATCAGTGCATGTAGATCAGCGCGCTCGGCTTCGGTCAGCGGAGGATTTTGATCCAGTTGCTCGCGCAGGGCATTGAGCTGTTTCTGCAGTTCTTGAGCGGGCATGGTTGTTTCCTTTTATCGAGAGGCACTGGCATAGACCGCAGCTGTGCGCCAAAGGTCTATGGCTCTCCTTAAGACTAATCCACTCTTGGCCAACCTGCATGATCCCGGTCAGGGCTTTTCGCCTTTGAGGCGACGCAGGTTGATGTCCGCGAGGCAAGTGTCGAGGTCGCCCAGATGATCGATCACCGAGTGCACGCCGAGGCTGAACAGTTGCACGGTCGCCTTGCCGCGCAGTTGTTCGCGTTCCTTCTGGCTCAGGGCCTGCCATTCGCTCGGCGCCAGGCCGCACAGTGAACCGCAGGACGCCAGGCCAATGGTCCACAACCCGGCATTGAGGCCCGATTGCAGCAGGCGCGGTTCGCCGCTGACCAGTACGCAACCGTCGAGGCGATCGACATTCAAGCCCATCAACGCTTGCCAGCAGGCGTTGGGCGCCGGCCAAGGATTGATTGTTGCCGAATATTGCGATGGTTTGATCCAGTCTGGCAGCGCCGATGCCAGCACCTGAGTGCTCACGATGGACAACTCATCGAGCCAGGCGCAGGGAATTTGCTGGCGCTGCAGGCTGCGCAGGCTGTCGAGGGCGCCGGGTGTGACGTCGGCGTGTTCCGGGCCGACGCTGGTTTGATGACGGGCGCGGGCGCCGAAGTCCACCAGACAGCCGCTGAGTCCGAACAGCACGGCGGTCAGCGTCGGTGCCGCGAGGGGCAAGGCTTCGGCTTGAGGCATGGAAAACGTCCCTGAAATAGCGATCAGGCTAAGCGTCAGCGGTGACAGTTACGTGACAGGTGAATGACGAAGCGTCCTACAGAGGGTTTCACCGGGGAACTGCCTAAAGCGCCGTTTCCGTCTTATACTGACGCACTAATCGCCGCGGCCCAGGTGCTGCGTCCGTACTATCCAAGGAGTTTTCTATGCGCTGGAGCCATCCTCTTGCTCAGCTTTGTGTATGTGCCAGCGTAATGCTGGTGCCGTTCGCCGCTCAGGCCGCAACGGAAGAAGATCCTTGGGAAAGCGTCAACCGTCCGATTTTCCAGTTCAACGATTTCGTTGATACCTATGCGCTGAAGCCGCTGGCGCAGGGTTACGAATTTGTTACTCCGCAATTCCTGGAAGACGGCATCCACAACATGTTCCGCAACGTCGGTGATGTCACCAACCTGGCGAACAACATTCTTCAGGCCAAACCGGCCGCCGCTGGCGTCGACACCGCGCGCCTGATCTTCAACACCACGTTCGGCCTGCTCGGATTCTTCGACGTCGGCACCAAAATGGGCCTGAACCGCAGCGACGAAGACTTCGGCCAGACCCTCGGCTACTGGGGCGTCGGCAGCGGTCCTTACGTGATGCTGCCGCTGATGGGCCCGAGCACCCTGCGTGACGCGCCGTCCAAGTACGTCGACAGCTTCACCGGCCCGTATCGCTACATCAACGACGTGCCGGTGCGTAACTCGATTTTCGGCCTGAACATCGTCGACACCCGCGCCAGCCTGTTGTCCAGCGAGAAGCTGATCAGCGGCGACAAGTACACCTTCATCCGCAACGCCTACCTGCAGAACCGCGAGTTCAAGGTCAAGGACGGGCAGGTTGAAGACGATTTCTGATCTCGATTGATCGGTATGAAAGGGCGACCGCGAGGTCGCCTTTTTTGTGGGTGCGTCCAATGATTGGGTTACGGTTGAAGCCGTTCTTATAACTGCGAGTGATTTGACAAACAAAGTCTCCAAGCGACCATCGGCGCATGCTTGAAACGCTCGAAGGATGGGAGTACCGTCTGCGCCTTAGAAGGGCACCTCTGGTGCAACCGTGTGCGGGGCAAACGCTCCGAAGCGGTGCAGCAGAGAGGCTAGAAAGCGAATCCAGTAGTCTGCGCCGGGCCGTTGCCCCGCCTGCTACGCCAACCTAATTCTGGCGCCGTTTGCCCACATGCCAAAAACCAGTGCCACGCTGCTGATAATCGATGATGACGAAGTAGTGCGCGCGAGCCTCGCGGCCTATTTGGAAGACAGTGGTTTCAGCGTCTTGCAGGCCAGTAACGGCCAGCAGGGTCTTCAGGTATTCGAGCAAGACACGCCCGACTTGGTCATCTGCGATCTGCGCATGCCGCAGATGGGCGGTCTCGAACTCATCCGTCAGGTCACTGAGCGGTCACCGCAGACACCGGTAATCGTGGTCTCGGGCGCCGGCGTGATGAACGACGCGGTCGAGGCCCTGCGCCTGGGCGCGGCGGATTATCTGATCAAGCCTCTCGAAGATCTGGCCGTGCTTGAGCACTCCGTGCGCCGGGCCCTGGATCGTGCGCGTCTGCTGCTGGAAAACCAGCGCTACCGCGAAAAACTGGAAAAGGCCAACCGCGAACTCGAAGCCAGCCTGAACCTGCTCCAGGAAGACCAGAACGCCGGTCGCCAGGTGCAGATGAACATGCTGCCGGAAAGTCCGTGGGCCATCGACGAATTCAGGTTCGCGCACCAGATCATCCCGTCGCTGTACCTGTCGGGTGATTTTGTCGATTACTTCCGGGTCGACGAGCGCCGGGTGGCGTTCTATCTGGCGGACGTGTCCGGTCATGGCGCCTCTTCGGCGTTCGTCACCGTGCTGTTGAAGTTCATGACCACGCGCCTGCTGTTCGAATCCAAGCGCAACGGCACGCTGCCGGAATTCAAGCCTTCGGAAGTCCTCGGTCATATCAACCGGGGGCTGATCAGTTGTAAGCTGGGTAAACACGTCACAATGGTCGGTGGAGTCATCGACGAGGAGACCGGTTTGTTGACCTATAGCATCGGCGGCCATCTGCCGTTGCCTGTGTTGTACACGCCTGACAGTGTTCGCTATCTCGAGGGGCGCGGTCTGCCGGTGGGGCTTTTCAATGAGGCCACCTACGAAGACCACGTGCTCGAGCTGCCACCGACGTTCAGCCTGACGCTGATGTCTGATGGCATTCTGGATCTTTTGCCAGAGCCCACACTCAAAGAGAAAGAAGCCGCTTTACCGCAAAAGGTGAAGTCGGCGGGCGGCAGCCTGGATGGTCTGCGGCAGGTTTTTGGATTGGCCACGCTAGGGGAGATGCCGGATGATATCGCCCTGTTGGTGTTGAGCAGGAATCTTTGATGAGTACCGGTAGAATCCAGTTCGCCGAGCAGGACGGCACCTTCGTCCTGAAGTTCGTCGGTGAAGTTCGCCTGACCCTGTGTTCGGCGTTGGATGCGACTATTGAAAAAATCTTCACCGCGCTGAATTTCAACGCGATCGTGATCGATTTGACCGAAACCCGCAGCATCGACAGCACCACGTTGGGCCTGCTGGCCAAACTGTCGATCCTGTCGCGGCAGAAGGTCGGCCTGCTGCCGACCGTGGTCACCACCCACGAGGACATCACCCGTCTGCTGCAGTCGATGGGTTTCGAGCAGGTGTTCAATATCGTCAACCATCCCGTGCCGTGCCCGGAATGCCTTGATGACCTGCCGGATCAGGACCAGTCGGAAGAGGTGGTGCGGATCAAGGTGCTCGAAGCGCACAAGATCCTCATGGGCCTGAACGACTCCAACCGCGAAGCCTTCCATGACCTGGTGAATGCCCTCGAACGGCACTGATCAGCCAGGCCGCGAGGCACAAAAAAGGGCGAACCTGTGAGGGTTCGCCCTTTTTGCGTTTGCGCTTGGCCGATTACAGCTTGGCTTGCAGCAGCGCCTCGAGTTTTTCCTGGTCGCGGGCAAACTGACGGATGCCTTCGGCCAGTTTTTCGGTGGCCATCGCGTCTTCGTTGGACAGCCAGCGGAATTGCGCTTCGTTGAGGCTCAGACGCGCCTCGCCAGCGTGGCCCGGAGCGAGTTTGCGTTCCAGCTTGCCGGTGTCGGCCGCCAGTTTCTCGATCAGGTCCGGACTGATGGTCAGGCGGTCGCAGCCGGCCAGTTGCTCGATCTGACTCAGATTGCGGAAGCTCGCGCCCATGACCACGGTCTTGTAGTCATTGGCCTTGTAGTAGTTGTAGATGCGCGTCACGGACTGCACGCCCGGATCGTCGGCACCGGTGTAGTCGTTGCCGTTGGCCTTCTTGTACCAGTCGTAGATGCGGCCCACGAACGGCGAGATCAGGAACACACCGGCATCGGCGCAGGCAGCGGCCTGAGCGAAGGAGAACAGCAGGGTCAGGTTGGTCTGGATGCCTTCCTTCTCGAGGATCTCGGCAGCGCGGATGCCTTCCCAGGTCGAGGCGATCTTGATCAGTACGCGGTCACGGCCAACGCCGGCCTTGTCGTACAGCTCGATCAAGCGGTGGGCCCGTTTGAGCACTGCGTCCTTGTCGAACGACAGGCGTGCATCCACTTCAGTGGAAATACGGCCCGGAATGACCTTGAGGATTTCCTGACCGACCGCGACGCCGAAACGGTCGCTGGCCAGGCCGACATCGCCCTTGCAGTCGCCGACGCTGGCGTTCAGCAGTTCGGCGTAGGCCGGGATGGCCGCTGCCTTGAGCAGCAGGGAAGGGTTGGTGGTGGCGTCGACCGGTTTGACCCGGGCAATCGCTTCGAAGTCGCCGGTGTCGGCCACGACGGTGGTGAACTGTTTGAGTTGTTCCAGCTTGGAAGTCATGAGCGTGCTCTGTCCTATGGGTCTGGTGACATTACCCGAGCGTCGACAGCCACTCAAGGGCATGTCGGCGTATCGAGCGCCCCGGCGGCAACAACCTGAAAACGGCTGTTTGAAAGGCGGGGCGCGTTATCGATCAATACGATGCCAAAAAGAACCACAGGTTCAAAGCAACTGACCCGCTGTACGGCTTAATCGGCGTTCAAATGCGTCGAGACCGCCGTCTGTGCCGGTTTCGGCTGGCCGTCGGAGGTCAGCAGACCAAAATTCTTCTCTCGGTCGTTACTGCCCGACTCGCTGTTCTTCCATTCGTAAATCGACGTCAGCGGAATGTTGAGTTTTTTAACATCGGCGATAAACGCAGAGATTTTACTGGCTTGCCCTTCCGGCCCGCCGTTGGAGGCGAGCGCCGAGACGCCCCATTCACTGATAACGCCCGGCAGACGGAAGTTTTGCTGGATGAAGGTCTGCGCGTTACTGATCTGGGTCGCGGTCATGCCGTAAGGGTGATAGGAAATGGCATCCAGGCACTCAGGATAAGTGCCGAGGATGCTGTTGAGGGCCACGGTCGAGGCGGAGCCGGCCGTCGGTGGACGGGCAAAACCGAAGCCCACCAAAGGCGTCGATTGCGGTTTGCCCTGCAGCGTCTTGCACATGGCCGTCATGAACGGCACGAAGGTGTTTTTGAAGTCTCCAGTGGGCCAGTAGGTGTCGAGGTCCGGCTCATTCCAGATCTCGATTCCCACCAGTTGCGCGCTCCAGGCTTGCTCAAGCCCGCTCACCGCGTTGGCAAAGGCTTCACCGGCGGTGGTCAGGTCACCGGTCAACGGTTTGGTGGCGCGAACGGTCATCAAGACCGGCAACCCGGCGGACCGCGCCGTCGCAAACGCATCGCTGATCTGTTTCTGGTAGGCCTTACCGCCGAGGCTGTCGCTCCAGACGCCGAAGCGCACAAAGCTGAATCCGGCCGCTTTGATCTGCTCGGCGTCCGCCGGGGTGAAGTTCTGGATCTTGACCTGAACGCCAATGGTTCGGGTGGGCAATGACGGGAACAGCGTACTGGCGTGAACCTGTGCAGTAGCACTGAGCATCAACAGGGTGGCACCAAGATGTTTGAGATGTGCTGATTTCATGTCGGCTCTCCTGATGAGAATGACATCTAGCGAAGGGGTATCTCGTTACACAGGTTTCGAGGGCAATAAGGATGCTAAGTGCACGAATGTTATTTTTTGTCGGAAAACTTTCGCCTGAAAATCACAGTTATTTTTAGTCCGGTAATTCTGGTTGGGGGACTTTTAGAGGCCGTGGTACTTAATGCATCGGTATTAAGGGTGAATCTATTTCCGAGTGAAGGAAGGTCTTGCGGGTTCATTCGAATTTGCAAGGCATGTTGGCCGATTGACATTACACGGGAAAGTAAACCTTGTTCAAAAAGATTCTTGTCGTTTGCGTAGGCAATATCTGCCGAAGTCCGACAGCGGAACTTCTGTTGCGCAATGCACTGACACCCTCGGCGATCAGCGTGACCTCCGCAGGCCTGTCTGCACGGGTCGGCGAAGGCATGGAGTCGACCGCGCGCCAGGTGCTGGAAGACCGCGGGCACAGTGCCGAAGGGTTCAAGGCGCGGCAACTGACAGCAGACATCGTCAATGAATCAGACCTGATTCTGGTGATGGAAAAACAACATGTTAATCAAGTACTGAAGATTGCCTCTCACGCCAGGGGCAAAGTGTTTCTGCTGGGCAAGTGGCAGAGCGAACGAGAAATACAGGACCCGTATCGTCAGGGGCAGGCCGCTTTTATTCATGCCCATGCATTGATTGAAGATGCTGTTAGCTCATGGGCGCAACGCCTGGCGCGTTGATGAATATTCTTCAGTTCAGTGAATGGTAAGAAAGACTTATGCAGTTACCGTCAGTAATCGGCACCCGCGACAACGATCAAGACAGTATTGATCTTCTCGGCATCTTCGGCAGCCTGATCGATCAGAAATGGTTGATCGGTGCGTTCACCGGCGCGTTCATGATGACCGGTGTGGCCTATGCGATTTTGGCCACGCCGGTGTATCTGGCCAACGCCCTGGTGCAGGTCGAACCGAAAAAGAACGACATGCTCGGTTTTTCCGACCTCAACAGCATGCTCGGCGGGCAATCGCCGTCGGTGACCGAAATCGGCATCATCAAGTCCCGCGCGGTAATCGGCAAAACGGTCGACGATCTGCGCCTGGACATCGACGTCACCCCCAACACCTTTCCGCTGATCGGTGGCTTTCTTTCTCGGCGTTATCGCGGTGAGACCGAGCTCAGCGTCGCGCCGCCGCGTTTCGGCCTGAGCAGCTACGCCTGGGGCGGTGAGCGCCTGGAGTTTGCCAATCTCAATCTGCCCAAGGAACTGCTGGGCAAGAAACTCACCCTGATTGCCGGCGAACAACATCGCTTTCAGCTGTTGGACGACAACGACAACCTGTTGGTAGAAGGCGTGGCGGGCGAAGCCTTCTCGCAGGACGGCGTAGAAGGGCAGGTCGCGCAACTGTTGGCCAATCCCGGAACCCGTTTCGAAGTGGTGCGCAACCCACGAATCGTGACCATCCAGGGTTATCAGGACGCGCTGGACATCTCCGAGCAAGGCAAGGAGTCCGGCATCATCCGTCTGGCCCTGGCCAGCAGCGACGCCGCCGAAGCGGTGAAGATCCTCAACAAGATCGCTTCGCTGTACGTCGATCAGAACGTGCGCCGCACCTCGGCCGAAGCGGCGCAGAGCCTGGCCTTCCTGCAAAGCCAGTTGCCGCAGGTCAAACGCGATCTGGCCAAGGCCAGCGATGCGCTCAACGCCTATCAGACCCACGGCAAGACCGTGAACATCTCGCTGGAAACCCAATCGGTGCTTGGCCAGTCCGTGGCGCTCGAAACGCGGATTTCCGAGCTGAAACTGCAACAGGCGGAGATGGATCGCAAGTTCACCAAACAGCACCCGGCCTACCGCGCGCTGATGACCCAGATTGGCGAATTGACCCAGCAACAGCGCTCGCTGGAAGGCAAGGTTCAGGACCTGCCAGCCACGCAGCAGGAACTGCTCAACCTGACCCGCGATGTCGAAGTCGCCTCGCAGATCTACACCCAGTTGCTGAACAAATCCCAGGAGCTGGACATCATCCGCGCCGGTACAGTGGGTAACGTGCGTCTGGTGGATACGGCGGACGTCGACCTGACCAGCCCGGTCAAACCGAAAAAAGCCCTGATCGTGTTGATCGCCACTTTCCTCGGCGCCTTCGTCGGCGTGGCGCTGGTGCTGTTGCGCAAATCCCTGAGCAAGGGCCTGGAAGGGCCGGAAGCCATCGAGCAGCTCGGCTTGCCGGTCTACGCGTCGATTCCCTACAGCGCTCTGCAACAGGAAGAGGACAGCAAAAAAGTCCGGGCCAAAGTCGCGGCGGACACGCCGGCGTACCTGCTGGCCCTGCGCAACCCTACGGACCTGTCCATCGAATCGATCCGTAGCCTGCGCACCTGCCTGCACTTCGCCGCACTGGATTCGACCAACAACCGCATCATGATTTCCGGCCCGAGCCCGCAGGTCGGCAAGACCTTCGTCTCTTCCAACCTCGCAGCGGTCATGGCGCAAAGCGGGCAGCGCGTGGTGCTGATCGACGCCGACATGCGCAAGGGGCATCTGCACAAAACGCTGAACACGCCGATCACCAACGGCTTGTCCGATCTGCTGGTCAAGCGCTGCACCCTTGAACAGGCGATCAACAAGGTCGAAGTCGACAACCTGCACTTCATCAGCCGTGGGCAGGTCCCGCCCAACCCTTCCGAACTGTTGATGCACGCCAATTTCCGCGACCTGCTGGCGCAACTCAGCGAGCGCTATGACGTGGTGATCATCGACACGCCACCGCTGCTGGCCGTGACCGATGCGGCGATTGTCGGTCGCGAGGCCGGCATCAGTCTGATCGTCGCGCGGTTCGGGGTGAACCCGGCCAAGGAAATCGAAATGACGATCCGGCGTTTCGCCCAGAACGGTATCGAGTTGAAAGGCGCGGTGTTCAACGGCGTCGAGAAGCGCGCGGCCAGCTATTACGGCAACGGCAGCTATTACAACTACGAATACGCGTCCGACCAGTCCTGAAATTCAGCGACGGTCCTTACAGGCATGAAAGTGGGTGAGTTGTGAAAAAAATACTGCACGTGGCGGAAACGATCAAAGGTGGGGTGGCGACGGTCATCCGCACGATTTCGGCGGCTCCCGAAGACGGGCGCTATGAGCTGGTGTATCTGGTCCCGCTCGACCAGAAAAAAGAGCTGCACGGCATCGATCCACAGCAGATCCGCACCTTCGCCCGAAGCGGGCGGAACGTGCCGTCGCTGCTGCGCTTTGCCTGGCAACTGGCGCGAGTCCTGCGCAAGGAAAAACCCGATGTGGTGCATCTGCACAGCACCTTTTCCGGGGTGATCGGCCGTTGCGTGTGCGTGCTCCTGCGGCCGTGGCGCAAGCCGAAAATCGTCTACTGCCCCCATGCGTTCTCGTTCCTGATGGAAAGCTCGCCGATCAAGCAGAAAGTCTATGCGGGGATCGAACGGGTGCTGCAGAAGGTCACGGACACGATCATCTGCGTCAGCCAGTTCGAGCTGGACAAGGCCGCGAAGTTTGGCATCGAGCGCAAGCGCATGACGCTGATCTACAACGGCATCGATCACAAGCATGAAGAACGCAAGGCCCACGATCCGGCACCAATTCATCTGCTGTTCGTCGGTCGCCTCGACTACCAGAAAGGCTTCGACGTGTTGCTCAAGGCCTACACCGAAGCAAAACGCAGCGACCTGAAGCTGACGGTGGTGGGCAGTGCGGTGAATGAGGACGTCGTCGAGTGTCCGCCGCTGGACGGGGTGGAATACCTGCCCTGGGTGACGCCAACCGAGGTTCACGCGCTGTATCAGAAAGCCGATGCGCTGATCGTGCCGAGCCGCTGGGAAGGCTTTGCCATGGTGCCGCTGGAAGGCATGGCGCTGGGCCTGCCGGTGATCGCCAGCGACTGCACGTCGTTGCCCGAACTGGTCACCCATGGTGTGTCCGGTTACGTGTTCCCCGCCGGTGATCACCAGGCGCTGGCCGATCGGCTGAAGAAAATCCAGAAGCCTGCGTTGTCGGCCCTCGGCATCGAAGGTCGGCGCATCGTCCGCGAGCGTTTCAGCGCCGCGTTGATGATCCGCCAGACCTACGACGTGTATTCCGCTCCCTCTTATTAAGTAGAACTCCGCTCATGAACGTAACGATTTTGCATGGCTACAGTGCCTCCAACTCCGGCGATGGTCTGCTGGTCGATCTGGCCATTGCGCTGGTGCAGCGCAACTTTGGCGAAGACACCGCGATCAGTGTGGTGGCTTCCGATCCGGACTCTTTCAAGTACCTGCCGCACCCGCGCTTCGACGCGCCGGTGATGGCGGCCAAGGGCCTGGGCCGGGTCAAGCAGGCGGTGTTCCTCAATCAGTCCTACGCGGGGCTGGCGGATCTGTTGAAGAAAACCGATCTGATCGTCGGCGTTGGCGGCGGCTACATGCGCTCGAAAAGTGCCTTCGAGCACATCAAGCTGAAACTCGGCCACGCCAAGCAGCTGGAAACCGCGATCCTCAGCAAAGTGCCGTCGGTGTACCTGCCGCAAAGCATCGGGCCGTTCCACGGCGACAGCGACAAGATCGTCGGCCACTACGCCAGCGCCGACGCGGTGTTCGTGCGCGATAACCGCTCCTCGGCATTGTTCGATGCCTGTGAAAATGTCTACCGCGCGCCGGACCTCGCGGTGCAGGCTCTGGCCGGCAAGATCCTCCAGCAACCCAAGTTCACCCGCTGCGCTTCGACGCCGGCCACGGTGTGCGTGGTGCTGCGTAAACCGCCGGCATGGAGCAAGGAAAAGAAGCTGGCCTACGTGGCCAACCTGAAGGTGCTGCTGCAGCGTTTGAAGAACAAAAGCAAAGTGGTCTGCGCCGTACAGAGTGCGGTGCGCGGTAATGATGACGGCGCGTTCTATCGCGAACTGGGCATCACCGAAGACTTGCTGCCGTTGAAGGCAACGCTGGCCAAATACCAACCGGACCTGGTGATTTCCGTGCGCCTGCACGGCGCGATCGAATCACTGCTCTCGGGTGTGCCGGCGTATCACATCAGCTACGAGCGCAAAGGCTTCGGCGCCTATCAGGACATGGGCGTCGAGGACTGGGTCATCAACGGCGGCGACATCAATGTCGACACTATCATCGACACGGTTTACGCCCCTGACGCGCTGTCGAATTTCGGCAAACGCCTGACCGACACCTGCCGCGAGATCGAGGCGAAAACCGTGGCCATGGACGACATCATCAAGGGCGTCATTCGATGATATTCCGGCTGTTGCTGCGCGGCGGAGCACTGGGCGCGAAGTTCTTGCTGGTGCTCGCCATCACCCATTACCTCGGTTACGAGGCGCTGGGTTTTTACGGCGTGGTGGTCGCGGCGTCGTTGATCGCGTCGAAGTTCTACAGCGTCGGTTTCAGTTCCGAAATCAATCGGCTGATCAGCGTGGGCGGCAGTTCGCGCCGGGTCGTGGACAAAGTGCTGCTGCTGTACCTGGCCGTGGGCCTGGCGTTGTCGGTGCTGACGGTGGTGATTTATTCGCTGTTCCAGTCGGTGGAAGCGACGGCTGCGCTGATCGCCTGCGTGACGCTGGTGCTGCTCACCGAACACCTGTCGTTCGAGATCAACTCGTTCGTGTTTTCTGCACAGAAAGCCACGGCGGGTGCGCTGCTGTTCTTCATCAAGACCGGGCTCTGGGCGCTGCTGGCCGTGGGCGGCATGGCACTCGGCTGGGTGTCCGCAATCGCCAGCGTGCTGTGGCTGTGGGTCATCGCCAACGTGCTGGTGATCGTCGCCGGTTACCTGATCGTGGTGAATGTTCATCGGGGTCGGGAAGAGGGGACGCTGGCCACTGCCGCAGTGTGGAAAGCCGGGTTGCCGTTTTATCTCGGCACTGGCCTGATCGCCCTGAGTCAGTACGCCGAACGCTTTCTGATCATCGACCTCGAACCTTACGCCAGCCTCGGTAAATACGTGTACGCGTGGTCGGCGGCCAACACCTTGCAGGCTTTGTCTTACGCGGTGGTGGCGGTGGTCGGCATTCCGCTGCTCGCCAAGCGTTATCAGGCCGATCAGCAACCGTTCACGGTCCGGCAGTTGTTCGTGAACAAGTGGGTCGCGCGTTCGCTGGCGGTGTCGGCGGCGGTGGCGGTGGGCATTTATCTGTTCTTCAACGTGGTGCTCGATTACGTCGCCACCAGCGTTCCGCGTCCGGACAACGGCATCCTCGGCGTGCTGATTTTCTCCTTCGCCCTGCGCGCCATTGGTGACATCGTCTGGGGCGGGTTGATCGCCTCGAAAAACAGCCGGGTGTCCCTCGCCAGTGCGGCCATTTGTCTGTTGGTTTCAGTGCCGGTCAGTTACCTGCTGATCAAGCATTATTCGATCTACGGCGCGGCCTGGGGCAACGTCTTCGCGATCATCGTGCAGCTCGCCGTGATTGCGCTGCTGACTCGCGCCACGCGGGCGAAAAAGGCTGTCGTGTCATGGGCCTGAAACTGCCGTGCATCGAGTTTCGTGGGCGCCGTCTCGATTCGTCGCTGTCGTTCCTGATCCTGTTCACCGGGCTGTTTCTGTCGGTGGCGATGCCGCTCTTGGTGCCGCGCGATCCGGGCCCGGACGCGATGACCCTGTGGTCGTCCTATGCCCGGGCCGACAACTGTAATTTCTGGAACCCGTTCTCGCCGGATCGCTCGTCCTACGAGTGTTCGGCATTCCTGCTGCGGCCCACCGGGATCAACCTGACCAACGCCTGGGCCTACGGGATGTTCTGCAACTTTTTCCTCACGGCGATTCCCGTGGTGGTGTTCCGGCGCATGCCGCTGACCATCTTCGGCACCCTGTGCCTGTGGGGCATCGTGCGTTCGTTTTTTCTGGAAAACCTGACCAAGGAAATCATCGTGTCGGTGGCGGTGTTGAGCATTCTGTTCAGCTCGCTGACGCGCAAATATCGCGGCGGATTTTTCCTTTCGGCGGTGATCTACGGCGTGCTGATCCGGCCCTACTGGATTTTGTTTTCGCTGTCCTGGGTCGGCGTCTGCGTGATGAAGAAATACGTCTCGCGCACCACCTTCTTCCTGATGCTGTTCCTGTTCTATCTCGCAGTAGCAATGGCGATCCAGCTGGCGCTGGGCTTTCCGGTGTCGTCGATTCGCGCCAGCAACAACGAACTGCGCACGGCGGGCGAGGAGGGTTCCAAATCGCTGATCGTCTCCTGGCTTAGCGGCAGCGACTTCGTCTCGCAGGCCCTGGACTCGATGATCATTTTCTTCCGCTTGTCGTTTCCCGTTGAGCTGATCCTGCTGTCGGGGCCGGGCCAGGTGATCTTCGTGGCGTTGATGATCATGACCGCGCTGCTGCTGTTCAAAGTCATCACCTCGACCGATTACAAGGGCGCACCGATCCAGACCAAACCCAAGGAACTGATCGCGATTCCGCTGGCGTTCCTTCTGGTTCAAGGCTTGTTCGAGCCGGACTTCGGTTCGTTCGCCCGGCACTTTTCGATGGTGGTGCCGGTGCTGTTCGTGGGCCTGGGGTTGATGCTGCGGGCGAACAAACCGGCGAAGGTTGAATCAAGAATTCTGAATTGAGGCGGGTGCTTTATGTCGAGCAAGAAAAAGTCCCTGGAGATCGAAACCCTGCGTGGCCTGGCGTGCCTGTTGCTGGTGCTCTATCACGTGATCGGGCCGTTGGGCGGTGGTTTGAAAATCGACATCGGCTCGCCGTTCCGGGTGATCGCCGATTCGATGGTGTACGTGCGGATGCCGCTGTTCACCTTCATCTCCGGCTACATCTATTCCCTCTACAAGATTCGCGGTAATGACTTTTCCGCGTTCTTCAGCGGCAAGGTGCGGCGCCTGATCGTGCCGCTGTTTTGCGTCGGTGTGCCGTTCTCGGTGTTGCAGGCGGTGGGGCCGGGCGTGAACAAGGACGTCAGCGTGATGGATGCGCTGTTGTCGTTCTACGTTCCGATCAACCACTTCTGGTTTCTGCAGGCGGTGTTCATCATTTTCATGTTCGTCGGCCTGCTGGAGTGGCGCGGTTTGTTGCGTACACCGACGCGCCAGTACCTGTTGTTCGCCTTCGCGGCGGCGGTGTTCCTGTTGCCGCCGTTTCCCGTGGATGCGTTCGGCATCAACGGGGCGATTTATCTGCTGCCGTTCTTCGTGGCGGGCATGATCGGCCAGGAGAAAGTCAGCGAGCTGAAGCAGACGTTCAAGGTGATTGGCCCGCTGGTGTTTGTGCTGATCTCGCTGACGCTGCTGTACGTGGCGGCGGTGGACCGCGAGCTGATCGTCGACCGCCGCAGCCTGATCGGCCTGACCGTGGGCTGCGTATCCTGCATCGCGTTACTGTCGAGTGACATGCGCTCGAAGACGCTGACCTGGCTTGGCGGTTACTCCTACGCGATTTTCCTCTTTCACGTATTGTTCGCCGCTACGTCGCGTTCGATCCTCGGCCGCCTGGGTGTGAAGGACGAAAGCGTGTTGGTGTTCTGCGGTTTGACGTGTGGCTTGCTCGGGCCTGTGGTGTTGTCGATGATTTTCAGTCGGTTCAACTTCACCTCCGTGCTGTTCCTCGGCGAACGTGCCGCGACCAAAAAGAAACCGGCGGCGACCATCGCACCGGTGGCGCAGACCCGATGAAGGAAGCGATTCATGCTGGCTGTTGATGATGTGCCGCCGGTAGCGGCGTCGGTGGTGCAGGTCGGCGACGCTCGCGAGCGGTTTGGCCAATGGCGTGAAGGCAAGGCCGGCAAGGTGTTGTCGATCTCGGTGATCGGCGACAGCTACAGCGCCGGGCAGGATTTCTACCTGAACAAACTGGTGCAGCGCGTGGCCGGAGAGGTCGGGTTTGCCGGGCCGGGGTATGTCGGGTTCAACCACGGCGCAGCGCTGGGCGGCACGCATTTCAAGTACACCCGCAGCAGCGAAAAATACTTCGGCGGCGACTGGCAGGTCTCCGGCCTCGGCCAGGCCAGCCCCGATAGCCGCACGGTGACCGGCCACCCCGGCGCCTGGCTGCAAGTCGAGGCCAGCCCGACGCCTGCCATCAACACCGCCGTCACTCAGGCGAAACTGCTCTACCTCGGCAACGGTGAGTCCAGTGAGTTGCGTTATCGCTGGTCACCCTCCGCCGACTGGCAGCCGTTGAAACTCGCGGACGAGGGCGTACAGGAAGTCCCGCTGCCCGGTACGTCGGCCGCGACCGATTGGGCCTTCAGGCTTGAAGTGGTAAAAGGCGCGCCGACCCTGTTCGGTCTGTGGCTGAGCAACGATCAGAACGGGGTTCGGGTATCGAAACTGGCGGCGTCCGGCGCGGCGTCCGCTGATTTCTATCACGACGATGCTCGCTGGCAGGCGCAGTGGAAAGCCGTTGTATCGAAGATTCCCGCAGACATTTACCTGATCATGCTCGGTGGCAACGATCAGGGTTTCGGCGTGAAGCCCGAGCAGTATCTGCATAACGTTCAGGGGCTGGTCGGCATGCTCCGCGAGATTCAGCCGGCGGCTAGCATCAACCTGATCCTGCGTCAGGACACCACCCGCTCCAGCGCCTATCCGATGTCGGCTTATGCGCAGGTCATCGAGCCCTGGGCCCGTGAGCAGCGTCTGGGTTATGCAAATCTGCAATGTGCGTTCGGCACCGACGTCAAACGCTACGCAGCGGCCATGATCGGGCCGGACAAGATTCATCCGGTGCCGGCCACGGGCGGGCGGGTGATTGCCGATTACTTCTATCGTTGGGTCGTGGGCGGACAGCAAAAAGTCTCGCCACAGGATAGCTGTGGCGAGACTTCGAAGTAGCCGTCAGTTGTCGAACAGATCCAGATGGCTCAGCAGCTCTGCGGTTTTCTGCGGCATCAACTGCGTCACGCAACGGGTTTCCACATTGACGATGATCGCCGGGTCGTTGCAGCAGATCCGCACGCGGAAACGCCAGTCGCTGAAGATCATCTTCAGGCCGTCGCGGTCATCGACCTCCAGCGCCTGCTCGCCGTAAATCCGTTTCAGGTGGGCGAGCAGAGGATAGGGATCGCGCATCGGTCGGCGTATGTCCCCGGACGAGGGAAACACGCCGAGACGGTCGACCAGCAGCAGGGTGCCCAGCCACGGGCCATTGGCGCTGGGCAATGGCTGATGGCGGGATAACCAGCTCATCACCCCGAGGTTGTCCACCTCACGTTCAATCTCTGCGGAATGTTGTGCAATGTTCATGGTTGCCTCGTTGGATGTGCGTGCTGCAATGAATCAGTGGGGGCCGCTCAGCGGCCCTTCAGGTAAACGTTGTCGTAGCAGAAGTTGGTCGCCTGCAGGTAACCCTCGGCGTCGCCGCAGTCGAAGCGCAGCCCCTTGAATTTGTAGGCCAGCACGCAACCGTTCTGCGCCTGCTTCATCAGGGCGTCGGTGATCTGGATTTCGCCGCCCTTGCCCGGCTCGGTGTCGGCGATCAGGTCGAAGATGTCCGGCGTGAGGATGTAGCGGCCAATGATCGCCAGGTTCGACGGTGCGTCTTGCGGGGCCGGTTTTTCCACCATGTGGTTGACCCGGTAGATGCCCTCGGAAATCGCTTCGCCGGCGATCACGCCGTACTTGTGGGTCTGGTCACGCGGCACTTCCTGGATGGCGACGATCGAGCAGCGGAATTTTTTGTACAGCTCGATCATCTGCGTGAGCACGCCGTCGCCTTCCAGGTTCAGGCACAGGTCGTCCGCGAGAACCACAGCGAAGGGCTCGTCGCCGATCAACGGGCGACCGCTGAGAATCGCGTGACCCAGGCCTTTCATTTCCACTTGGCGGGTGTAGGAGAAGGTGCAGGTGTCGATCAGCTCGCGAGTGCCGGCCAGAAACTTCTCTTTCTCGGTGCCGCGAATCTGGTGTTCGAGTTCGTAGCTGATGTCGAAGTGGTCTTCCAGTGCGCGCTTGCCCCGGCCGGTGACGATGGCCATGTGTTGCAGGCCGGCGTCCCGTGCTTCTTCAACGGCGTATTCGATCAACGGCTTGTTGACGATCGGCAGCATTTCCTTGGGCATGGCTTTGGTGGCCGGCAAGAAACGCGTGCCATAACCGGCAGCGGGGAACAAACATTTACGGATCATAAAAGTTTCCTGGTCATTCATGGCGCACTGCCATCGTTTATTGCAATAACGAAGGTTGCAAGTTATTGAAGCTGTACTTTAATACCTGACTCGGGAGATGAGTGGCAAATAGCAATGAGTGTAAAACACGACAATGTTATGAGATGTCAGTTTGACAGTTATTGGTTATTTTTAGTCGGCATCCGTTGATAGTGATGAATGCGCGGGAGTGCTAATAAGTACCAGGCAATACAGTTTGGCTTGTAAAAATATTTATAGCCAGTGATTGAACTGTTTTTGTTTCTGGTTGTTGTCGCGCGGTTTGTGTGAATCAAGACACACATTAAACAAACAGCGCTTGACACGCGAGTTGGCACTTTTCCCACTTATGGACCGCGCTATGAAGATTCTGGTAACGGGTGGCGCCGGCTATATCGGCTCGCACACCACACTTGCACTACTTGAAGCAGGTTATGAAGTTGTAGTTCTGGATAATCTTTGCAACAGCAGCGACGCCGCCTTGCACGCGGTAGAAGCCATTTGCGGCAAAAGTGCGCTGATGATTCGTGGAGATGTCTGCGATCGGGCCCTGCTGGACCGGATTTTCCAGCAGCACACCATCGATGCCGTGCTGCACTTCGCCGGGCTCAAGGCTGTCGGCGAGAGCGTGCGCAAGCCGCTCGAATACTACGAAACCAACGTCAGCGGCAGCATCACGCTGTGCCAGGCGATGGCAGCGGCGGGGGTGTTCCGGCTGGTGTTCAGCTCGTCCGCCACGGTCTACGGCGAGCCGGCGCAGATGCCGATCCGCGAGGATTTCCCGACCGGCACTCCGACCAATCCCTACGGCCAGTCCAAGCTGATCGTCGAGAACGTGCTGCGCGACCTGTGCCAGTCCGAACCGCGCTGGAGCATCGCGCTGCTGCGCTACTTCAACCCGATCGGCGCGCATCACAGCGGCCAGATGGGCGAAGATCCCAACGGCATTCCCAACAATCTGGTGCCTTACATCAGCCAGGTGGCGGTCGGCAGCCTCAAGGAATTGTCGATCTTCGGCGACGATTACCCGACGGTCGACGGCACCGGCGTGCGCGACTACATCCATGTGGTGGATCTGGCGGACGGGCACTTGAAAGCCCTGCAAACCATCGCCGACCGTACCGGTATTCATACCTGGAACCTCGGCACCGGCGACGGCTACAGCGTGTTGCAGGTGCTGCGGGCCTTCGAGCAGGCCTGCGGGCAGCCGGTGCCTTACCGGGTAATGCCACGGCGTTCCGGGGATATTGCCGAGAGCTGGGCCGACGCCTCCAAGGCGGCGAAGGAACTCGGCTGGAAAGCCACACGCAACTTGCAGGACATGGTCACCGACACCTGGCGCTGGCAATCGAATCATCCCCGGGGTTATCAGGGATGATGGCGTTTTAGTGCAATGTTAGTTTCAGTCAGGTTGTTAGATATCGTCGGGAAATTAGACTGGCAATGCCTTTTGCAAGTCCGTAGATATAAACCTGCCGTTCGACTTTTATCAGTTGCGTAAGACTGTGAAAGAACAACGGATCTTGTTCGCGCTTTTTGCGACTTGAACTCTACCACCTCTAACCAACACCCGATGTTCAGGTGCGATGTTAGAAAGGAGTTGATATGAAGAAAGTGATGGCGATCGCCCTGTTGACGATGTTGAGCAACTGGGCCTCCGCAGCTGAAGCGCCGCTTACAGCAGTGACCAATGTATCTGGCAGTGTTGCGGCTTCTACAGCGCCTGCTGCCAGTACTGCCATGGTCGCCAGTGCTGTAGCGGCGTCCAACAGTGGTGGAAGTGCCAACGGCGGTACAACGGGTACCACCGGTACCACGGGTACAACCGGCACGCACAACTAACTGAAGTATCTGTTGGTGCAGTACAGGGTCGCCCGACGAAAGTCGGGTGACTTTGTTTTTGGATTCGCCCTTGAATAGCGTAGTGCCATTATGACCCGTCGTTTTTCTCTTTTATTGTTGGCAAGTATCGCTTTGCAAGGTTGCATGTTCTCCCCCGGCCAGTACCTGAGCACCAGTAGCATCACGCGCCAGGGCGCCAGCGAAAGCAGCCGGGTCGAGCTCATTCCGATCACCCCCAAACTCATCGCCATGAACCGCGCCACGTACAAGCGTGAGTCGGTGCCGGCGGAGTTGTTGGCGACCCCGGCCGAATACCGCATCGGCAGCAACGATGTGCTGTACATCACGGTCTGGGATCACCCCGAGCTGACCGCCCCTTCGGGTGCGCAACAGCAGATCGACGCCAACGGCCGTCTGGTGCGTTCCGACGGCACGTTGTATTACCCGTACATCAAAGAAGTCCAGGCCGCCGGCAAAACCATCCAGCAACTGCGTTCGGACATCGAGCAACGCCTCTCGGCGTTCATTGCCGAGCCGCAAGTGGATGTCGCGGTGCTGCGTTTCGCCAGCCAGAAAGTCGTGGTCTCGGGCGCCGTCACCAAGGCCGGCCCCCAGGCGATTTCGACCAACCCGCTGAGCGTGGTCGAGGCCCTCGGTTCGGCCGGTGTCGATACCAACAATGCCGACTTGTCGGGGCTGATGCTGACGCGCAACGGGCGGGTCTATCCGCTCAATCTCGATGCCCTCAATCAGCAGGATTCCGAATTGCAGAACGTCTACCTCAAGGGAGGCGATCAGCTGTATCTGCCGTACAACGACAACAAGCGCATCTACGTGATGGGCGAGGTCAACCAGCCCCGTGCGCTGAGCTTCAAGACCGCCACCATGAACCTGTCCGACGTGCTCGGATCGGTCGGCGGCTTGAGCCAGACCACCTCCAACGGCAACGCCGTGTATGTGATTCGCGGGGTGGAAAACCTCGACGTCGAGCCGGCGAAAATCTATCAGCTGGAAGCCGAGTCGCCGACCGCCATGGCGCTCGCTTCGCACTTCGAAGTGCGGCCCCAGGACGTGGTCTATGTCGGGCCTGCCAACGTGACTCGCTGGAATCGCCTGATCAGCCAGTTGGTGCCGTCGGCATCGATTGTCGGGACAGGGGCTTCCGCTGCGAAGAACTGGAGCGAATACAGTAACAACAGCAAATAAGGCCGCCGACTGTGAAAACGTTGAAAGTGGGCGTGTGCCTGATGGCGGCCGTGTTGCTCAGTGGCTGCAATCCGCTGATGAGCGCTTCGTTGAACAACCTCAAATCCGCCGTCATCGGGCCGGATGAACTGGACGTGTCGGCGGAGCAGGTCGCGGGGGTCAAGTATCCCCAACTCAAACTGACCACGCCGTCCGGCTCCGGGGTGCTGGCGCTGGTGCGCGAGCGCGAGGACCTGCAGTTCTGGGTCGCCTCCGGCAAGCAGGTGCTGCTGATGCGCGACGGCCTGGCCATGCGCACTGTGGGCCTGGGCGTGGAGGGCGATCTGGACGGCACGCGCCTGTCTGATGACTCGCCGTTCAAACAGGGCCTGCATCGCATCACCGACGGCTACACCAGCCGCCGCTGGATCGACCTCTACAAGGGCCAGGAAGTCGGGATCATCGTCAACAGCCGCTTCTCCCGAAAATCCCTGGAAACCCTCGACATTCTCGACAAGGAATACTCCGTGCTGCGCGTCGATGAGCAGATTGACGCGCCGGCCATCGGCCTGCGCGCAACCAACCGTTACTGGGTCGATCCGGTGGACGGTTTCATTGTGCAGAGTGAACAGCAACTGACCTCGCAGTTGCGGGTCAGGATCGTGCAGCTGACCCCTGACCGCAGGCATGTCCCGTGAAGCGGCTCAGAGCGCTGTCGGCGTGCCTGATGTTGCTTGCCGGTGCCAGCGAGGCAGCAGTCATCGTCAGCGGTGATGTCGCCAACCCCGGCCCGATCGAATTGCCGGCGGGCGGACGTTTGCGCGATGTGATCGGTGAGGCCGTGCCGAATGCCGAAGGCTACTGGCTGGCGGGCGTCCTGTTGCGTCAGTCATTGCTGGAAGAACAGACGCGGCTCAAGGTCGGCGTGCTGTTCGATCTGGATGTGCTGCAGCGCATGGCGATGCTCTTTGACAAACCGAGTCGAGCGGCGCTGGCACAGCGCCTGGCCGAGCAGGTCCGGCAGATGCCGGTGACCGGGCGGCAGATCGCCGATCTCGATCCGGTGGCGGTGGAAGTCGGTTTCGCCCGCAACATCCGCCTCGACGATGGTGATCAACTGATCTACCCGAAACGGGTCGACGAGGTCGAAGTGCTGGGCGCGGTCGCCGAGCCGTGCCGTTTGCCTTATCAGCCGTTGCAGGAAGCCCGCGAATACCTGCAGGGCTGCACGTTGCTGACGGCGGACGCCGATGCCGATTACCTGTGGCTGATCCAGCCCAACGGCGAATCGCGGCGGGTCGGCATCGCCCACTGGAACCGCGAGAGCGGGCAGATGCCCGTGGCCGGCAGCAAGATTCTGGTGCCGGTGAAAAACGATGATCTGGATCCGCCTGTCCCTGAACTGAATCAGCAGTTGGCCGAATTGATTGCCACGCAGTTGGCTGAGGTGGTTCGTTGAATTTGCGTTTTGCAGCTGTGTTGTTATTGCCGTGTGGCCTGGTGCATGCCGAGCCACGGATTACCCAGAATGACTTCGGCGGCGTCGGTCTGTTGCAGACCCCGACCGCGCGCATGTCGCCCGCCGGTGAGTTGAGCGTCAACGCCAACCGCACCGAACCGTACAGCCGATACAGCGTTTCGTTGCAGCCGCTCGACTGGCTGGAAGGTTCGTTTCGCTACACCGCCATCACCAACCGTCCGTACGGTTCCGAAGCGCTGAGCGGCAGCCAGAGCTATAAGGACAAGGCGGTCGACGCCAAGGTCCGGCTGTGGCAGGAAAGCCACTGGGCGCCGGAAGTGGCGCTGGGCTTTCGAGACATCGGCGGTACCGGTCTGTTTGCCAGTGAATTCTTCGTGGCCAACAAGCGCTGGGACAATTTCGATTTCAGCGCCGGCATCGCCTGGGGTTACATCGGTAATCGCGGCGATGTCGACAACCCGTTGGGTTCGATCAGTGACCGCTTCAACACCCGCCCGGATCTGGAAGGCACCGGTGACGTCAACGCCGGCTCGTACTTCCGCGGCAAGCCGTCGTTTTTCGGCGGCGTGAGTTACCAGACGCCCTGGGACCGCCTCAGCCTGAAACTCGAATACGAAGGCAACGACTACAAGCACGAGCCCAAGGACAACATCATCAAGCAGGACTCGCCGATCAACCTCGGCGCGGTGTTCAAGGTGACCGATTCCGTCGATCTGAGTGCGGCCTGGGAGCGCGGCAACACGGCGATGTTCGGCATCACGTTCCACACCAATTTCGTCAGTCGCAAGGCCCCGGCCAAGACCTTCGACCCACCGGCCGAACCGCTGCCGGCGAAGGCGCCAACCGCGACCATGGAAGAGGTCAACTGGGCCGACGTGTCGCGCCGTTTGCAACAGAACGCCGGCTACAAGGTCGAGCGCATCACCCAGCGCGATTCCGAACTGATCGTGTATGGCGAGCAGCAGCGCTATTTCCATTCGCCCAAGGCCGTCGGCCGCGCGAGCCGGATTCTCGACAACAGCGTCAACGACGACATCGACTGGTTCACCGTGGTCAACAAGCGCTACGACCTGCCGCTGGAAGAAACCAGCGTGCCCCGGCAGACCTTCCGCGAAGTGATCAACAACGAAGAACCGCTGGAATCGCTGCACCGCACCACCGAGATCAATCCGGCAATGCCGCGCAACGAGAAAACCCTCTACACCGAAGCGCCGCAGCACTTCAATTACGGCGTCGGCCTGGGCTTCAAACAGAACGTCGGCGGCCCCGATGGTTTGCTCTATCAGTTCACGGCGGATCTGGATGCCGAGTACCGCTTCAACCGCAACACCTGGTGGAACGGTCTGCTCAGTCAGAACCTGATCAACAACTTCGACAAGTTCACCTACGACGCGCCCAGCGGCCTGCCGCGTGTGCGCACCGACTTGCGTCAGTACCTGACCACTTCCGACACCACCATGCCGCTGTTTCAGGTCAGCCACGCCGAGCAACTGGACAAGGATTTGTACGGCATGGTCTACGGCGGTTATCTGGAATCGATGTTCGCCGGGGTCGGGGGTGAGGTGCTGTTTCGTCCGACCGGCAAGCGCTGGTCGATTGGTGCGGACCTGAACTACGTGCGTCAGCGTGAGTTCGACCAGGGTTTCGGCCTGCAGGATTACTCGGTCTGGACCGGCCACATCACCGGCTACACCGACCTGCCGTTCGACACGCTGGCCGCAGTCAGCGTCGGGCGTTACCTGGCGGGCGACTTTGGCGGCACGGTGGACATCTCCCGCGAGTTCTTCAACGGCGTGCGCTTTGGCGCCTGGGCGACCATCACCACCGCCGGCAGCGCCGAGTATGGCGAGGGTAGTTTCGACAAGGGGCTGTACCTGTCGATCCCGTTCGACGAAATGATGAGCATGTCGACCATGCGCCGCGCCAACCTGGTGTGGGCACCGCTGACCCGTGACGGTGGCGCGCGGCTCAACCGCAGCTTCCAGCTGCATTCGATGACGGACAGCCGTGAAGGGGACATGTTCTACCGCAACTTCGGGAAGATTACCGAGTAAGTTTGGGGGGAGCGGAGAATTAAAGCGGGAGCCTGATGGCTCCCGTTTTTGTTTGTGGTGAAGGGGGATCTTGATGCAGCCGTGATTGCTGTGGGAGCTGGTGTGTTGCGGGTGGTTGGCAGGTTCAAATCTGGTGTTGAATGATCCGGCGCTTTCGCGGGCAAGCCCACTCCCACAAGGATCGGGGAATGCTGAAGATTACGGCATCACCCAAAAACCTGTGGGAGCGGGGCTTGCCCGCGAAGGCGTCCGCTCAGCCGACATCAGAGCATCTGTCACTCCTCGGTTTCAGAACCCCGACCAACCCCAAACCCCGCCCACAAAAAAGGGGACTTTCGTCCCCTTGCGGTGTTGCCTTCTCAAGCGCTGCGTCTCAGTAAATATCCTTCGACAACAGGGTGAACGGCGTCTTCACCAGAATTTTCAGATCCAGCCACAGCGACCAGTTGTTGATGTACTTCAGGTCGATCTCAACACGCTTTTCCATCTTGTCGAGGGTGTCTGTCTCACCCCTGCAACCGCTGATCTGCGCCAGGCCAGTGATGCCCGGTTTGATTCGGTGGCGGGCCATGTAGGCGAGGATCTTGCCCGAGTAGTAGTTGTTGTGCGCCACGGCGTGCGGACGTGGACCGACCAGTGCCATGTGCCCTTGCAGCACGTTGAACAGTTGCGGCAGCTCATCCAGCGAAGTGCGACGGATAAAGCGACCGACCGCGGTAATGCGCGAATCGTTGCGGCTGGCCTGCTTGACGTCACGGTCATCGTGAACGCGCATCGAGCGGAATTTCCAGACCTTGATCACCTTGCCGTTCCAGCCATGGCGATCCTGCTTGAAGAACACCGGGCCCGGCGAGTTGAGTTTCACCGCCAGGGCCACGGCCAGCAGCACCGGGCTCAACAGAATGATCGCCAGCAGGGCGACGGCTTTCTCCACCAGGCTCTTGCTCAGCGCAGCGGTCGGGCGGCTGGTCAGCGGGCTTTCGTTGAGGTAGATCGCCGGCAGACCGTCCACGACTTTCACCGAGTGATTGAGCAGCGTCAGGCTGTTCAGGTCCGGCACCCAGACCACGTCAACGTTGGCATCCAGCAAGTCCACATACATCGCCTCGATCTTGGCGGCTTCCGACAGCGGCAGCGTGATGTACAGGCGGCGGATGTCGTGGTTCTGGATCAGCTCAAGCAGTTCGTCCTGAGCGCCGACAACGCGCGGGGCGTCCGCTTCCAGCGACGGGGTATCGCCGTTGCTGACGAGGCCGACCAGCGGCAGGTTTTCATGCTGGCTCAGCTTCTTCGCCAGGCCCAGAGCCAGTTCGCCGGTGCCGACGATCAGGGTCTTGTGTTCGCTTTTGCGCGACCGCTGGTAGAACTTCGAGAACGCATGCAGCGGTGCGTACAGCAGCGCCTGACCGAGGAAACCGTACACCGCCCACTCAAGGATGACCTGGCGTGAGAACAGCGCATCGGCCTTGCAGATGAAAGCGATGAACGCCAGCCCGGCCATGGTCATGAACCAGCCCATGAACAGTCGACCCAGCCCGGTCAGGTAATTGTCTCGCTTTCGATACGCGCCGCTGAAGGTATAAGCCGGCACCGAGGCCAGTACGGCCAGAATCGTGCACATCCGATAGTAGAACTCGACGGTGCCCGTGTGCTGTTCGGCCAGTATGAACAACAGGGAAACAATGAAACTCTGTGCCAGCGCCCATTGGCCCCAAAAGGTCAGTCCCTTGAGGCCGGTGTTTCGATTGATACGAAGAGAAAGATCCATACGATATCCCCAAAAGACGTCCGTTCAGGTTTCGACAGTAGAAAACCGAGTTGTTAAGCAGACTTGTTATTGTTGTTTGAGTCAGTGTCCTGAGGTAACAACGCCGGAATGCGGAACTGTCGTCAGTCAATAGACTAAGTTATTGCCGGGGATGCTGTCTGACGAGTTCTAACAAGATGGCACAGTGCCAACTTATTTAAATTTCCAATATGCAAACGTTAGAAAAGGTCGAAAGGCAGGGGGTGAATAATCAATATTGTGTTTGCTATCGTAGGTGGGGTCAGGAGGCGGGTATAACCAGGGAGGGATGAAACCAAACAGAGTGCTTTTTTATTTTTGTAATCGCACTTGTATCTGTTTGTCTTGTAGTGGGGGATGTTGTTTAGGCAACAACTTCCTGGATCAGGCAATAACCGCGATTGCGCACGGCACGAAACAATCGTTCACCGTTGCTGGCGTTCTTGAATTTGTCTTGAAGACGGCTCAGGCACATTTCCAGTCCCCGGTATTGCTCCGGCTCGCGGCCGATGCTGAGAATCAGATCGTCGCGACTGACAACACGATCTTCATGGTGCAGCATCTTGCGGACCAGTGCGGTTTCAAGCCCGGTGAGACTGATCTCGACGCCTTCTTTCGTCAATGCACCCTGATCATTGTCCAGATGCCAGGCTTGGGTGCAGGGCGCGTCGGATTCGATCGTTCGGGAAGTATCAGCGGGGTTTTCGGACATGGCCGTGGAATTGTGGAATGAATGCGCCGATTGTGCTGCCAGCCATTCCGATTCGAGGGTGGCCAATATGCGCTGGGTATCATGTTCGATGCTACGTGCGACGTGCTTCCTTGTGCCGCGTGGGTAAGTGAACTCCATCAGCATCGGAGTGGAAGAGGGCGAAGCAACACCTTCAATAAACATTTGTGCCTGAGACGTGCCAAACGAATTGAAACGCTCACTGGAGAGAATGCTCTCGAGTTCGCGTTGCGACGCTGAGCTGTTAGTCACGACAACAAAATATTTTCTTGGGAGGGTCGTGCTGGTTTCCATGTCTCTCTCCTAAAGTACACACCAAATTTGGCGAAAAAATAATGGCAGGCGAGCAATGTTTTCCTCGGAATTAATCGATCAGGCAGGGTCTGGGCCCAAAGATGGCCTCGATAAGTTCCACTCGGTCTGCGTTAGAGTAATGGTTTATTGTTATGTTTAAGTGTTGCAGCGCTCATGCAATTGACAGCTTTTTATTAGATATGTGACGCGGTTAAAACTATGAGAAAGCGGATGTTTGAAGCGTTGCATCAGACGTTCCCTCGTATGCTGCAAAAGAGTGTTTCCCTGAATCAGGGGGTTGAGATCAACCCCCTCATCAGACGATAGCCATACCCGCGAATGCTCTGTATGGCGTTCGTACCGTACACGTCCTTGATTTTCCCACGCAAGCGGCTGATGGATTTTTCCAGCGCCCGAGGGTCGTAGAATTGGGTGTTCAGCCCCATGATGCTGGCGATTTCATCGTGGCTGAGAATGTGATTGCCGGTCTGCGCAAAGGCTTGCAGGATCTTCATTTCGGCAAAGGAGATATCCAGTTTCTTGCTGGTGTCCGAGAGGCAGATGCGGGTGGGGTCCAGCACCAGGCTGATATCCCGCTGCCATTCTTCGCTGTCGAAGAACTCACCCAGCAGTTCCGCGCTTTCATCGGACAAGGTATTGAGTTTGATACAGAAGTCGGCACCGGCCAGAAAGTACTTGATCTTGTTGTGGGCGCCGCGACCCGTGATCACTGCACAAATAATCGGCTTCAAGTTGTCGTTGCGCAGGTTTTCCACCAGCGCAAGGTTATCTTCGAGTGCCTGAGGGCTGTCGATGATAATGAAGATCGCCCGATACAGGCCGTGATATTCGTTGTGCTGATATGAACTAATGTAGGCGTCGGCTTCAACAGCCACACCGCTCTGCACATGCTTTGCGATTAGCGCGCTAAAGTGTTCAGCCACGCCACGGGTACGACCCAGGGTGAGAACACCTGGTTCGTCGCTTGTGCGGCGCGGGCTTCTAGTCGCTAAGTTACCTGTGAGCATCATGCATTGACTCGAAAAGGTGCTGACATCGGGATGTTAAAGCACCGGTTCTCATCTGTGACTGACAATTGGTAACATTTGGACGAATTTTAGACGTGGCTCCCGAGTTTTCTAACAATAATTAAGCGATTCAAGCTTTTAGTTGATTTTTTCGGGGCTGTGAACTAACGGAATTGAGGTCGTTAGATGGTGGCAATATGGAATGGTGCCACTATTTTGTAATTATCGCGAGCTGTTTTTATGTCCCTTGGCCATCACTCAACTGCATACGTATCAGAGCACTGTGAGGTGGGTCACATTTTATGGGGAGGCCTGTGTTTTGGCTATAACGTCGACAAGTTCACACACGGACGTTTATTAACATGCCTTGAGTGTGGCTTTTGATAAGACATATTCTCCGTCCCCGAGTCGGGCAATGGGTGTACATCTGCCAATTGTTTTACTTCAGATACTCAATGCCTGAATGCATTTAACAGGGCGCCCGCAAAGAGCGCTCTGACGGAGGATTAATGGATTTACTGACCTTGTTCAAGGTGCTGATTCTTGGGGCGGTAGAAGGCCTGACCGAGTTCCTGCCCATTTCCAGTACGGGCCACCAGATTATTGTTGCCGACTTGCTGGAATTCGGCGGTGAACGCGCCATGGCGTTCAACATCATTATTCAACTGGGCGCCATTCTGGCGGTGGTCTGGGAGTTTCGCCCGAAGATCTTCGAGATCGTCAAAGGCCTGCCGACCCAAAGCAATGCCCAGCGTTTTACCCGTAATCTGCTGATCGCCTTTTTCCCGGCAGTCATTCTCGGCGTGTTATTCGCCGACACGATTCATGAATACCTGTTCAACCCGATCACCGTAGCGGTTGCATTGGTGGTGGGCGGCATCGTGATGTTGTGGGCCGAGCAGCGCGATCATGTAGTGAGCGTCGACCATGTGGACGACATGAAGTGGGCCGACGCCCTGAAGATCGGTTGCGTACAGTGCCTGGCGATGATTCCGGGCACGTCGCGCTCCGGTTCCACCATCATCGGCGGTCTGCTGTTCGGCCTGTCACGCAAGGCCGCCACGGAGTTCTCGTTCTTCCTGGCGATGCCGACCATGGTCGGTGCCGCGGTGTATTCCGGCTACAAATACCGCGAACTGTTCCAGAGCAGCGACCTGCCGGTCTTCGCCCTGGGCTTCGTCGTCGCGTTCATCTTCGCGATGATCGCCGTGCGCGGCCTGCTGAAGTTCATTGCGAACCACAGCTACGCCACCTTCGCCTGGTACCGCATTGCCTTCGGCTTGCTGATCCTTGCCACCTGGCAATTTGGCTGGGTCAACTGGACGGCTGCGGCGGCAAGCTGATTACTGACTGCTGAGCAGCGCAGCGACGGCGAGGTCGCTTAACTCGGTATCGGGCGA
This sequence comes from Pseudomonas sp. GW456-12-1-14-TSB6, assembly GCF_059424205.1. Classification (NCBI taxonomy): domain Bacteria; kingdom Pseudomonadati; phylum Pseudomonadota; class Gammaproteobacteria; order Pseudomonadales; family Pseudomonadaceae; genus Pseudomonas; species Pseudomonas sp. GW456-12-1-14-TSB6. The sequence goes on along the minus strand of NZ_JBWKZE010000023.1, from coordinate 1,473 downwards.
TTCATGACGAAACCGCTGCAAGGCTGACGTGAAATACGCAGCCTTCAGCATGCCGTCGCTGGCTAGATAAAGCCGCGCGTCTTCCAGCTCCTCGGCGGAGTAAACGCGTTTATGGCTGTCGGTGGTTTCTTGCGAGGCCGTAAAAGGCGTGAGCAGCAGGGAAGCAAGCGAGAAACCAGACAACTTGGTCACCTCCCATGGAGTATCCGTGTTACCCAGACAAAGCCCGTCGCAGTGGGCCTGGGCATTAGACGTGGCGCAAAACAAGGCAAGGAGGGTGCAACGCTTGAAACCAGAGAAATTCAACGCGGGCATAAACAAAAGACATCCTGTCAGTACATCAAAAGAATTACATCAGCGGGCAACAGTCATTCGTTGCCCGCACATTCAACGCATCGATCAACGACCCGCCAGCAACTCCGCCGCCTGATCCAGCAACGCCAGCGGATCCTTGGCCTTGTGGATATCCACCGACAACAACTGACGAAACTTGCGCGCCCCCGGGAACCCGGTGCCCAGGCCCAGCACATGCCGGGTGATGTGATGCATCGCGCCGCCGGCCAGCAAATGCTCGGCTATATAAGGCCGCAACTGCGCCAGCGCCTCGGCCCGGCTGATCACCGGCGCGGCACTGCCGAACAACTGCTGATCCACTTCGGCCAGCAGATAAGGATTGTGATATGCCTCGCGCCCCAGCATCACGCCGTCAAAGGTCTGCAAATGCTCATGGCAGGCCTCCATCGTCTTGATCCCGCCGTTGAGAATGAACTCCAGCTCCGGAAAATCCGCCTTCAACCGCGCCGCCACGTCATAACGCAACGGCGGAATGTCACGGTTCTCCTTCGGCGACAACCCCTCCAGAATCGCAATCCGCGCATGCACCGTAAAACTGGTGCACCCGGCATCCCGCACCGTGCCAACGAAATCGCACAGCTGCTCATAACTGTCCCGCCCATTGATCCCGATCCGATGCTTCACCGTCACCGGAATCGACACCGCATCACGCATCGCCTTCACACAATCCGCCACCAACTGCGGATGCCCCATCAGGCACGCACCGATCATATTGTTCTGCACCCGATCACTCGGGCAGCCAACGTTCAGATTCACCTCGTCGTAACCGTGCTCCTGCGCCATACGAGCGCAAGCGGCCAGGTCCAACGGAACGCTACCGCCCAACTGCAACGCCAGCGGATGCTCGGCTTCGTTGTGACGGAGGAAACGCTCGTGATCGCCGTTGAGCAGAGCGCCGGTGGTGACCATTTCGGTGTAGAGCAGGGCGTTTTTCGACAGGATGCGTAGGAAGTACCGGCAGTGACGGTCAGTCCAATCCATCATCGGCGCGACGGAGAAACGGCGGGAGAGTGTGGCGGGTGTAGCGGTGATTGGGGGCATTGGGGGTACGGAATCGGTGTGGCTGGGAGGTGGGGGAGTTTATCAGGAATGGGAGGGGCTTAAGGGGTATCTGAGTGG